>WRNP01000010.1 GCA_009776515.1 Dehalococcoidia bacterium
ACCTGGGGTGTAAAACAGCGCGACGCTACTGTCAATTATCGGCGACGCGGGTGTAAGTTTTGAGCGACGCTACGGTCAAATCTGGCGCGCCGTATTCACTACTCATGCTTATTCGGTTGCTTTCGAAGATGCATGAGTATACAATTCAACAACATATATTTGGAAGTTAGGGAGGAATTAGTTTGATATGGAATGCCTATTGAAAGCGGAGGGATTAAAAAAGACATTTCGCTTAAGCAAAAAACAGATGAAGCTCGATAAAACTGATAAAAGTTATAAAATCGCAGTGGATGGGCTTAGTTTCAGAGTTTTCAACGGCGAGATCTATGGACTCCTTGGGCCCAACGGCGCCGGCAAGACTACTGTAATGCGTATACTATCAACTTTGATAAAGAGCGATGAGGGCGATGCCTTGATTTGCGGGGCAAGCGTGAAAAGCAACCCCTCCGCAGTAAGGAAAAGCCTTGCGTTTTTAACCTCTGAGCTAAAATTAGATGAGTTTTTTACCCCCAATTATCTTTACGACTTTTACTCGGCGCTTCGGGGTGTCAGCAATGCAGATCGAGACAGCAGGAAAGCGATGTTATTTAATAAGTTCGGCATTAGCAAGTTTAGTGAGGTTAAGGTAGGAGAATTATCCACTGGCATGAAACAGAAGGTGTCGCTTGCAGTATCGCTTGCTCATGACCCTAGGGTAATTGTATACGATGAACCGACCAATGGCTTAGATGTGTTGACCGCGAAGACCGTTACCGACTTTTTGCAAGAACTTAAAGAACAGGGCAAGTGCATCATAGTATCCACGCACATATTTTCGCTAGTAGAAAAGGTCTGCGACCGCATTGGCGTGATTATCAATGGCAAAATGGCAAGCGAGGGAACCCTCCGCGAAGTATGTACTGGCAAAACACTTGAGGATGCTTTCTTTGATATTTACGCAAAAAACGTCGCGGAGAACTAATGATATGAAAAACATTATTACAGTCCTAAAAAAAGAGTTGACCAGAGTAATAAAAAGCCGTCGTACGCTAATCATGCTTCTCATGCCTGGCGTGCTTATATATGTTTTGTGGTCACTCATGGGCAGCGCCATGCAGAGTACAGCTATGACCAGCGAGGAAGAGGCCAAAGCCGACACCTATAACATTTTCGCGATCAATATACCACCAGTGATTTCGGAGGGAATAAGCGAACTTGGATATAGTTTTGATTACATTACGGCTGATAAAACGGAGATTGAGGCCCAAATGGACTTGTTAATAGCCGGCGACATTGATTTAGTTCTGGTTTTCGATGAAAGTTTTGTGGATATTATAAATAATGGCGGGAAACCCTCAGTAGATTCATATTACAATCCGTACATTTCCAAATCCGAGCAAGCGTTCAATGTTTTCTCGACAACGATGGGTGTTTTTAGGAACGCGAAGATCGCCGAAAGGCTCACAGCCATCGGAATAAGCATAGATGTTTTTGAAAACTCCGCCGTACAGGTGTTTGATGAGAACAAAGCAGCAGGCGGAATGATTGCCCAGTTTTTACCAATGGTTTTGATCATGCTCTTATTTTCTGGCTGTATGGGAGTAACGACAGAGTCTATAGCAGGCGAGAAGGAACGGGGCACGATTGCCACGTTACTATCTACACCTGTCAAGCGCTGGGAAATAGCCGTAGGCAAGATTGCAGCCCTGTCTATACTTGCGAGCATAAGTGCTGTTAGTAGCTTTCTGGGCCTGGTGTTAAGTCTACCGCGACTTCTAGGCACAAATGAGTCGCTGTTTTCCTTTTATGGCTTTGGAGAGATGTTGCTGCTGTTACTTATTATTATGGCAACTGTACTAGTCATAACAGGAGCGATGTCACTAATTTCGTCTTTTGCCAAAAATGTCCGAGAGGCAACAATGCTAACTACCCCATTATTAATGCTAGGAGTGTTGGTTGCCATCATAAACATGGTCGTAGGGATGCCGCCAAACGTTGCGTTTTTCCTAATCCCTCTATACAATGCATCGGCCTCCATCGCGTCAGTTTTGAGTTTTGAAGTAAACTCAATAAACTTTCTTGTTACCATCATATCAAACATAGTATGTGTCGCGATATTTGTGTATTTGCTAACAAAGATGTTTAACAGCGAGAAAGTAATGTTCTCAAAGTAAAACCAAAAGCTTCCGTGCAATGCTTTCCGTAAAATGCAGATAGCGGCGGGAGGGAGCAAATGGTTGCGCCACACGACATTTACAGCGCTTTCCTGCCGCCAATTTGATGGTCGTAGCCAACGATTTGTGTTGTTGATGCATTCCCATTAAGGTAAAGAGTAGCCATGGACTTTGAGATGCCCCATCTGCCTAACAAACTGAACCGGCTTAACGAGCTTAAGCAACGCGCGCTCACAGGTGGCGGCGAACAGCGCATCCATATCCAGCACGAACGGGGCAAGCTCACTGCTCGGGAGCGTCTAACTCGGCTCCTGGATGATGGTAGCTTTGAGGAATTTGGCTCTTTTGTCCTCTGCCGCACTAACGAGGTCGGGCTCAATGAAGAAAGACACCTGGGTGATGCCGTTGTCACCGGCTCTGGCAAAATAGCAGGGCGCAGGGTATTCGTCTTTGCACAGGACTTCACCGTTTTGGGTGGCTCCATTTCAGAAGTAGTAGGGTTGCGAGTGGGACAACTCTTGCAGCTGGCCATGGAAAACCTTGCTCCAGTTATTGCCATCTTTGATTCAGGCGGGGCACGCATCCAAGAGGGTGTCATGAGCCTAGCGGGGGTAGGCAACCTACTCTGCGCCCACACCTTAGCCTCAGGTGTTGTGCCCCAGATCTCTATTGTGGCCGGCCCATCGGCTGGCGGTGCGGCTTACGGTCCCGCCATCACCGATTTCACATTCATGATACAAGGCATAAGCCAAATGTACATTACCGGTCCTGAAGCAATCAAGACAGCCACTCATACAGAGATCAGCCATCAAGAACTGGGTGGGGCACTGGTTCACGCCAGTCAAAGCGGGGTTGCCCATTTTTTAATGGACACCGAAGATGCATGTTTCTGCGAAGTACGTCGCCTGCTTAGCTTTTTGCCCCAGAACTGGAGAGAAAAACCGCCGCAACATCTTTCCGGCGACGACCCGGCACGCACCGACGTTTCTCTGCGCACTGTCATACCTGAGGCCCCCAACTTGCCATACGACATGAAAAAGATTATATCAAGCATTGTAGACAGCGGCGATTTCCTGGAGGTCCACCAATACTACGCATCAAATATCCTGGTGGGCTACGCCCGGCTGGATGGGCAAGCAGTGGGCATCATCGCTCAGCAACCAGCAATCCTCGCTGGAGCGATAGATATCAATGCTTCGGACAAAGCCGCCCGCTTCATACGTTGTTGCGATGCTTTCAACATCCCCCTAGTAAGCCTGGTTGACGCACCCGGTTTCCTGCCAGGGACCGCCCAGGAACACAGCGGCATCATCCGCCATGGTGCTAAGCTGATCTTCGCCTACGCTGAGGCCACCGTACCCAAGATCTCGGTTATCGTGCGCAAGGCATATGGCGGAGCTTATATCGTGATGAGCTCCAAACACCTCCGAGGTGATATAAACCTTGCCTGGCCAGGAGCAGAGATCGCAGTCATGGGGGCATCGGGGGCAGTAAGTATCATCTCGCGCCGAGCTATCACTACTGCAACCGAACCGGAAAACGAGCGCCGTAAGCTTATTCGCGAATATGAGGAGAAGTTCAATAACCCTTACATCGCTGCCGCACGGGGCTATATTGACGATGTGATTGACCCTGCCGAAACGCGCCCAAAGATCATACGGGCACTGGAGATGTTAAAGCATAAGAATCAGCAGAACCCACTCTGCAAGCATTCCTGTATCCCGCTGTAAAATCACAAAGGGATGACTATGGCATCCCAGCTCTGCAATAGTACCCGCAAGGACTAATCACGACTTTGGCTTATTTATTCCCTGCCCCATCTGGTGGTGCAAGCCCCCCTCTCCCTACAAACCACACGGCACACCTCTTCGAAAGTTATTGTCAGGCACAAGGCAGCCTCCAGTGTTTCTCCTGTAGCAAAGGAGCCGTGCCCTCGCACCATAACCAAGGAGCGGTTTTTAAGAGCCGCGGCTATCTCTTCTGAAAAAACCCCAGGGACAACCTCTGTACCATTGCCCAGAATCGGCACATGGGCAACATCCGAAGCCATATCTGTCACAGAAAGCGCGACGGCATGGGCAGGGTGTGCATGCACAATAGCGCAGGCAGGCGTAACACGATAAATGGCACGATGTACCGCAAGCTCAGACGAGGCTCTAGGGGTAAGGGCATCGTTGGTGAAAAGCCCCGTCTTGACGATATCGGACGAGGTAAGGCAACCAAGATCACTACCGCGAGCCGTAATCAGGAGACAACTGCCAAGACGCCGACTGAGGTTGCCGCTTACACCTGAAATCAGACCCTCGGAGGCAAGCCTGCAACCAGTTTCTCTGAAGTCTAATGCATTTGCCAAAACCTCTGGCTCACCCCAGGTTGCGTACAACACCGATCACCCGCCCCTGCACTAGCACATTTGCCGCCGGAGTATAAATCGGCCTCATGCCACTGTTGGCTGGCTGTAGCCTCACGCGACCCCGCTCCGCATAAAACTTCTTCAGAGTAGCCTCTTTCTCATCTTTCAGCCAAACCGCAGCCAAATCCCCATTCTCAACACTGTTCACATGCTGCATAAGGACGATGTCACCATCGCCGATCAAGGCATCAATCATGGAGTGTCCTTTCACACGCAAGGCATACACTCCCTCCCTCCCCTGAAGCATCTGCGGCGGCACCTGCAAACGCTCGGCAAACCTTGTTATATCCCAAGCTTCGTGATCTGGTACAGGAATCGGCTGGCCCGCAGCAATAGTGCCAATCACCGGCACTTCGGTGCGAGCACCGCCAGGCAATCCAATGCCACGCGAGACTCCATGCCGACGACTAATGAAGCCCTTCTTCTCAAGAACCTTAAGGTTATAGTCGGCAACCGACGTGGAACTGAGACAGCAACCGGCCACAATATCGCGCACACTAGGCGGATAGCCGCAGCTCCTCCAGAAGCGATCAATGAACTCCACTATGCTACGCTGGCGCTGAGTAAGGTCTCCTCGGCGAGTACTCTGGGCTTCATGCCCAGCTTGAAATGTTTTCCCTATAGAGAACTTTTGTTCCATGATATAGGCCTTACGGAGTAGTGTCAATATAAGAGCAGTAGCTTGTCACGCCCACGCAACTCCTCAGGAATGAAAAGGCCAGGAGCAAGATTACAAGCCCCTGGCTCCTGATCATCTAAGAAAGCCGACTATGAAGTCTCGGGGGGGGCAGCCTTGTTCAGCTTCTTAGCCAGACGGCTCTTACGGCGTGCGGCAGCGTTCGGATGCAAAATATTCTTGCCAGCAGCACGGTCAAGCTGGCTCTCCGCTGCACGGACGGCCAAAGCCGCAGCCTCTCTATCCTCACCGACCACGGCCTCCCGGGCGCGACGGACAACCGTCTTGAGCTCACTACTAGCAGGCCTGTTGCGCTTTTGGCGAGCCCGCGCAACACGGATATCTTTAAGAGCGGATTTGGTGTTAGCCAAAACGATACCTCCTCTGATTACAAAGAGTTATTATACACAAAAGCACGCAGAGTGGCAAAGCAAATTGCGACATCCACTATATCAGCGAGAGATGATGTAAAATATGCCCATATTTGGAGAACACCATGCCAGAACGCAACGCTCCCTGCCCATGTGGCTCAGGCAAGAAGTACAAGAAGTGCTGCAATCTGAATACGGTACGCGCCCATGCGCCGGACACTATTGCCATAAACCGCGCCGTTGCTTATAAAGGGGAAGTCGGCCGTCGCCGCTTGGCTTTCTGTGAGGCATACACCATTGCCAAAAAGGAAGGCCTTGCCAATGTTGAGGCAAAGCTCCGTCAAAGTGCGGAGGAGATGGGCAAGACCATCACCTGCCACAAGGGTTGTGGTCATTGTTGCGACATATACGTATTCGCCAACCTGCAGGAAAGCGAAAACATCGTCCATTACCTCTACGAGCACGAGGAGACATTCCAGTACTATCTGCGGCAATACCCTCGCTGGAAAGAAAAGATCGGCCGTCTGGGAGCCACTATGCCAAACATCGACAAAATGCAGGAGAAAGTGCTTTTCGGGATCGCTACGGAAGACGACCGACGAGCTTTCAATGATGGTCTCACCGCTTACGCTACCCTGCGTAACCCCTGCCCATTTCTACGAGACAATGCCTGCACCATCTACGAGGTTCGCCCCTATGTCTGTGCAGGGGTAGTAAGCATAAATCCCCCAGGACACTGTATACCGGACAACCCCACCAGCAAGGAAAACATGCTTATGAAAGCCGATTATCTGCCCCAAAATGATATCCCTTACTTCATGCCAGCCAAGGCCGCCATCAATTTCGGTTGCATGCCTGCGTTGGTATACCAGATCATAAAATATGGCTACGCTTTCCTGTCCACCATCGAAGGGCTAGAGGACCTGCAACGCTTGGCCACAGGCGACCCCGCAGTAAGGGCAACGCTCGCATGGCCAAATGCAGCATCACTCCGGTTTGGTTCTATGCCTGAAAAGTAGTATAATAGATGAGTTCGATGAAAGCTGAATTCTCTCCTCCCGATCGCGCCTGCCGAGCCTTTACACCATGCACCAGACCTAATTTCACCTCTAGCACCGCAATAATGATGCTTAGACAGGAAAAGATGCGCTATGTCTATTAATGAAAATGGAAACGCCTATTCTGCCGCCGATATCCAAGTGCTGGAAGGCTTGGAGGCCGTACGCAAACGCCCCGGTATGTATATCGGCTCCACCGACCAGCGCGGCCTACATCATCTAGTCTACGAGATCGTATATAACAGCGTAGACGAAGCTATGGCCGGCTTTTGCGACCACATTACTATTACTATAAACGAGGCCAGTTCGGTCACCATTGAAGATAATGGGCGCGGCATCCCAGTTGACACCCATCCCACTACTGGTGTCTCTGCCTTGCAAACAGTCATGACCGTGCTTCACGCAGGCGGGAAGTTTGGTGGCAAAGCCTACCAGGTATCGGGCGGCCTACACGGTGTGGGTGCCTCAGTGGTGAACGCGCTTGCCGAGTACATTGAGGTTACCGTCCAGCGCGACGGTCAGAAGTGGCACCAGGAATATAGGCGCGGTACGCCACTGGGGCCACTTGCATCCATTGGGCAAGCTACAGGCACTGGCACGACTACTACTTTTCTTGCCGACAGTCAAATTTTCACCGAGTTGAACTACGACTTCGACGCCCTCGCCGAGAGGCTGCGTGAGGTAGCCTACCTTAACCGAGGCCTAGAGATTGAGTTTAACGATCGCCGCCATGACCGCGAGCTCAGTTTTTATTTCGAAGGTGGCATCACGGGATTCGTGCGTCGCCTCAACCGCAATAAGACGCTCCGCCACAGCACCCCAATCTACATTAAAAAACAACTGGACCCAACTGTGGTCGAGGTCGCCCTCCAGTATAACGATGGCTATTCAGATAACACCCTGGCTTTCGCCAACTGCGTGAACACAATAGACGGCGGCACACACCTCACGGGATTCCGTTCGGCACTCACGCGTGTCCTAAATGACTACGCCCACAAGAACAAAATGCTCAAGGATGATGAGCCCAACCTGGTGGGCGACGATGTGCGCGAGGGGCTTACGGCAGTTATTAGCGTAAAGCTCTCTGACCCCCAGTTCGAAGGCCAGACAAAGAGTAAGCTAGGCAACATTGAGATCAAGAGTATCGTGGAAACCGCAGTGGGCGATGATCTAGCCCTCTACCTAGAAGAGCACCCGGACGATGCCAAGCGCATCATTGAAAAGTGCATTACTGTCTCCAAGGCGCGCGAGGCGGCACGTAGAGCGCGCGACCTCATTATTCGTAAGGGCAGTTTGGACACGGGCACGCTACCTGGTAAGCTCGCTGACTGCTCCGAGAAAGATCCTTCCTTATGCGAGCTATATTTGGTGGAGGGTGACTCTGCGGGAGGTTCGGCGAAGCAAGGACGCAACCGCCGCTTTCAAGCCATCCTGCCACTACGCGGTAAGATTCTTAACGTGGAGAAAGCCTCTCCAGATAAGATGCTCTCGCATGAAGAAATTCGCGCCCTCATCACCGCACTCGGTACGAGCATTGACACCGAATTCACCCTGGATAAGCTCCGTTACCACCGCATCATCCTTATGACTGATGCTGACGTAGATGGTGCACATATCCGCACCCTGCTCCTCACTTTCTTTTTCCGCCACCTGCCCGAGCTTATCAACCATGGGCACCTTTTTATTGCTCAACCGCCACTCTATCGCGTGCGCGCGGGCAAGGATGAACGATGGCTCTACTCAGATCAAGAGAAAGATGAAAGCCTGACAGAGTTCAAGCGCGGTAACCGCAAATATGATGTGCAACGCTACAAAGGTCTAGGCGAGATGAGTGCCGAGCAGCTTTGGGAGACCACCATGAACCCCACCTCCCGTACGCTCCTCCAGGTTTCGGTCGATGACACAACCAAAGCTGACGGTATTTTTAGCATGCTTATGGGCGACGAAGTCGCCCCACGCAAGACCTATATCCAAGCGCACGCCACTAGTGTGAAGAATTTGGATATTTAAAGCCAAAGGCGAGGTATCGACTAGATTCTCTTGAGTTAGATTGTTGCGCAGATTTAACAGTGAACAATTCCATTTCTTAAGTGCGCTACAAGAGCCAAGGTGATATCACGATAAACTTTGAGGCATGCCTAAACGATGAACTCACACGCTCGCCGCGATCTCGAGAGGCAGATGAGGCACGGCACCCATGGCTTACGATTCTGCTTGATGCCTATCACATCCTCACCATCGGTACCATTCTGGCATTAACCAGCGAGGTAGCCAGACGAGAAGCATCCCCAGCTTGCAAGGCAGGGTGCACCGCTTGCTGTCTCAGGCCAGAGGTGCCTGTCTCCGAGCTAGAGCTTTTGGGTATCTGGTGGTACGTTGTAGAGAAGCTACCCCCAGAAGAACGCATAGTGCTCAATGAAAGGCTCATCCGCCATCGTGAGATTCTCGCATGCCCTTTCTTGGTAGAGATGCGTTGCGCCATATATCCCTTACGCCCCCTAGCCTGCCGCTTCCTACATGTCTTCGGCGCACCATGCAAGGCAGAAGAAATCACGATTGAGACCCGTCAGCAGGACATATGGTTGCCCCGAGAAGCCGTGCCACGCACCGTCCTCACTATGCTCACTTATTTCGGCTTTGCTACCGATGAGACTCGCCGCCAAGCCCTTGCAGAGGGCTATCTCGTCTCAGTATCCACGCCCATGGGCAACTTCCCTTGGGAGAGTTTGGCAACAGCAAGAAAGAAGTAAGGACAATCTCCTGCATCCAGCCGGCAAGCTAAACAGCCTTGCTATCTTGATGCCCGCAGTTTGAGATTTTTTTCCAGCTCAGCACGGGGGAGTAATAGGTAACGTCCGCAGAAGACACAGCGTAATCCGATGTCTGCCCCCAACCGCATCACCCGCCACTCAAAGCCGCCGCATGGATGGGGCTTTTTTAAGCGCACGACTTGATCTACATGAAACTCAACGACCACGATTTTTGTCTTGCCATATCCACCCACACACACTCAAGCCCCGATAGCTTAGTTGGCAATTATCTTTCTATACCCGTTGATTTCGTCCCGTAGTGCTCGTGCTGTTTGCGCTGCAGCCTTGGCGAAGTCGGAACCCGATGAAGCAAAGATGACTTGGCGCGAAGCGTTTATTATAAGCCCCTCTGCGCGCAGACCTTGTCCATCTCGTACCACAAGCGCTGGGTCACCCCCCTGCTCACCCACCCCAGGGACAAGGAACGGTAAGTCAGGGAACTTGTGGCGGATCGTGCCAAGCTCCATAGCCCCCGTGGCACCCAACACCAGCCCGATATTTCCATGCTCATTCCACTGGACTGCTTTCTCTGCCACCACCTCGTAAAGAGGGACGATGCGACCTTCCGATGCCACCGACAAGGCTTGGAAGTCGGCGGCACCGGGGTTAGAGGTGCGACAGATGATGAATACCCCACGATCATGGTACTCTAAAAACGGGGCCACGCCATCGTATCCCAAATAAGGGCTCACCGTCACAGCATCGACTTCTAGCGTTTCAAAGACGGATTGAGCATAAGCCCGGGAGGTATTACCGATATCTGCTCGCTTGGCATCAGCAATGATAGGAATATCAGACGGGATACCTTTAATCGTCTCTTCAAGCACTTCCCATCCAGCCATTCCCGCTGCCTCATAAAAAGCAAAGTTTAGCTTGTAAGCACACACGTAGGCCTGTGTAGCGGCAATGATGGCATGGTTAAATTCGACCATGCTCACTCCCAGGGGTAACTTGGCCGTATCTGGATCAAGCCCTACACAGAGAATGCTATTTGCCCCAGCAATACGCTGTCCTAGTCTGTAGAAGAAGTTCATCCTCGGGCTATAGACTACCAATGCGGGAATGGGGTGTCAAGACCGAGGCGTTTTGCTATCACTCGGGCCTTGGCATTATAATTATGTATTCCAGATGACCCTTGAAACAAGTACCAAAAATGCACTTTTAGCACGGGCGGCAAAGTACCTCCCGCCGGAGAAGGTGGTGCTTGTGTCTGCCGCCTATGACTTCGCCGAGCATGCCCACCGAGGGCAACAGCGCGCCTCGGGCGAACCTTTCCTGGAGCACCCTTTCCAGGTCGCTTGCATTCTGGCAGAGCTCCAGCTCGATGCTACTGCCCTAGCCGCAGCTCTACTGCACGATGTACCCGAAGACACCCCCATCACCCTGAAGCAGGTTGGGGATGCATTCGGCCCAGATGTAGCCAAGCTGGTGGATGGCGTTACCAAGCTAGGCAAGCTCGCCTTGCCGGAGCCCCAGGAAAGGACAAAGGGCGCTCCTCGCGAGCAGCAGGCCGAAAACCTGCGTAAGATGCTGGTGGCCATGGCAGAAGACCTGCGCGTGGTCTTCATCAAGCTCGCTGACCGGCTACACAACATGCGCACCCTGGATGCACTACCGGCAGAGAAACGGGCATCTGTGTCGCGCGAGACGCTGGAGATTTACGCCCCCTTGGCCCACCGCTTAGGTATTTGGGAGCTTAAGTGGCAACTTGAAGATTTGGGTTTCCGCCACTTGGAACCGGAAAAATATCGTTATATCGCCCAACTCGTAGCAGGCAAGCGCACCGAGCGAGAAGGGTTGATTGCGGATATGATTACCCGTATTAAGAGTGAGTTCGAGAAAACAGGCATTGATGCTGATGTCAGTGGCCGCCCAAAACACCTTTTCTCTGTCCAACAGAAAGTTGAGCGCTACTCTGCCCAGGGGCGGCGATTTAATGAGATCTACGACCTCCTGGCAATGCGAGTGCTGGTCGACAATATCGGAGAGTGTTACCATGCCCTGGGTATCGTCCACAACATCTGGCATCCCATTCCTAGCTCTTTCGATGACTACATCGCCACCCCCAAACCTAATGGCTACCAGTCTCTCCATACCGCTGTCCTCTACAATGGTACCACTCCTCTGGAGATACAGATCCGCACTCGTGAGATGCACAGCGTAGCTGAGTACGGGGTAGCCGCTCACTGGCGTTACAAAGAAAGTGACCGAAAAGGCGGTTCAACTGAAGAGCGTATTGGCTGGCTAAGGCAACTCGTGGACTGGCACCGGGAACTGGCTGGGGCAGAGGAGTTCCTGGAATCCGTCAAAACCGACATCTTCAATGACCAGGTGTTTGTCTTCACCCCTAAAGGAGAGATTAAAGACCTGCCACGAGGTGCCACCCCGTTAGATTTTGCCTACCGCGTTCACACTGAACTCGGCAACCGCTGCCTGGGAGCCAAGATTAACAGTCGCTTGGTAAGCCTGGATTATCAGCTGAAAAACGGCGATGTGGTTGAAATCATCGTCTCTAAAAAAGACAAGGGCCCATCGCGCGATTGGTTATCCCAAAATTTAGGCTACGTACATACGTCCCACGCCCGCACCAAAATCCGCCAGTACTTTAAGAAACAGGAACGCGCCGAGAACATTGAGCGCGGGCGGGAAATGTTGGATAAAGAACTCAAACACCTGGGCATCGCTTTGTCTAACCGGGAAGAGCTGGCACGCTTCTTCAAATTCGAGAGCGTGGACGATTTTCTAGCCGCCATCGGTTACGGCGACCTCTCAATGCAGACCATCACCTTACGCTTGGCCCAGGAGCGCGAGCCACCCCACGTCACGACCGCAGTCGCCGTAAAGCCCATTGGGAATGGAGTACAAGTATTAGGGGTAGGCGATCTCCTCACCAATCTGGCGGGCTGTTGCCACCCCCAACCAGCCGACTCTATTGTGGGCTATGTGACACGTAGTCGCGGCATCACCGTCCACCGCGCCGATTGTTATAATATCACCCACGAAGACGAGAAAGAGCGGCTTGTGAGCGTCGCTTGGGGGCGAGCTGAGGCTTCTTACCCCGTGGCCATCCAGGTCGAGGCTTGGGATCGGGTAGGACTAGTGCGTGACATCTCAACTATTGTGGCCGAAGAGAAAATAAATATTACCAGTATGACTGTTACTGAAAACGACGACCAAACTGTATCCATCACTCTCACCGTCCAGACCACAGGTATCTCCCAGCTTTCACGCCTGATGAGCAAAGTCGAGAGTACCGGTGGAGTAGTCACCGTAAGCCGAATAGAGGCCGATGGGCAAGGTAAAAGCCAAAACACCGCTTAATCACGCGCTAAGCGGACTGATAACCCCCAACTACGCGCAGGCTATGGTTTTTTCACCTCTCCCCCGCTACGATCCCTCATCATAAACCCACCTCTCTTCGCTGTAATAGCCACGAGTGACATGTGCCCCGACTTATCCAATATGGGCAAGCCGATGGGCTGCCAAAAGACCATGATCAGAAAGTATCGCTTTGACATCTCCGAGCGCCACCACCTCGCCCCGATCCATAACCATTACCTGAGTGGCAAGTTCGCCAGCAAGCTCCAGGTCGTGGGTTACGATAATTTTTGGACCGACCAAGCGTTTTAACAACCCCACAAGCTCCCATTTACCACCTGGGTCGAGATTGGCGGAAGGCTCATCCAATACCAAAAGGCGAGGAGTGCTCGCCAGCACACAGGCCAAGGCAACGCGCTTTCGCTCGCCTAAACTGAGATGGTGCGGGGAGCGCCCAACCGCACCCGCCATGCCCACCATTTCTAGTGCATGCCCCACAGCCTGGCGCACCTCAACCAGAGAAAGTCCTAGGTTGAGGGGACCGAAAGCCACATCATCGAAAACGGTGGGACAAAATAGCTGATCGTCAGGATTCTGGAAGACTAGCCCCACGATACGCCTTATCTGTTTCAGAGTGCCAATGCTTAACGGTATATCTAGCACCTTTATGCTACCTGCCAAAATGGGCAGCAGGCCGACCAAATGCAGTAGCAAGGTTGACTTGCCAGCACCATTGGGACCAATTATAGCCAGAGTCTCACCCTCGTCTACGCTGAAGCTCACGTCACGCAGGGCCGGTTGACCATCAGGATAGGTATAAGAGAGTCCGCACACGGCAAGTATCTTCACAGCCATCTCCCTGCCAGACTTATGGATACCGCCAGCACCGTCATGGCCATTACCATCAGTACATCGGCCCAGCCCACGCGCAACGAGTTCAGGCTACGATGGGTGCCGTCGTAACCGCGTAGCAACATAGCACCATAGACACGTTCAGCCCGATCGTAACTCCTTATAAAAAGGCTTCCTGCCATATGCCCCACCGATCTTATGCCAATCAAGAGGCCACCATAGTAGCGCACATCCCGTCCAGCCCTGAGGCGATGTGCTTCGTCTTCTATGACGAACAGATAGCGGTACATAAAACCGAAGATCGTGGTTAAAAGGCGCGGAGCGCCAAGTGCGTCAACCCCCCTGAGCAGATCGGCCATGCGCGTCGTAGCCACAAGCACCCCCAGCGCGAATGCCGAAAGAATTGCCTTGAGCAAGATGCTTCCCGCCAATACCAAGCCAGTATCCCCAAGGGTGAGATGCCAGCCACCCATCTTTACTTGCCACAGGATAGTCCCGCCATGCAAGAAAGGCAAGAAGAGTACTGCGGGTAGCACGAAAGGCAGCACCACAAGAAGCTGTCGCAGAAGACGCGCCAAGGGTATGTGCGCAACAACTACTAGAGCTAAAACCAACAGGCTAAAGAGGCCGAACGCCATCCAACACCCAACCGGCACCAGCACCAAGGCCACCACCAGCACAAGCATGGCCAACAACTTAGCGCGCGGGTCGCGGCAGTGCAGTAGGCTTGCGCCATCCAAATATAAATCAAAGGAGGAACGCATCACGGGCGAGCGTGGCCACCCTTTAATTGATAGATGACTCGGGCACTGCCATATGCCAAAAGGAAGACCAAAGCCGTGCCCAACCAACCGGCTAAAATGGTGGCCAAGATCTCGTTTCTAACTCCAGGGAAGACATAATCCGCCACAATACTAAGGGGCGAGTTGTGCCCTGCCTCTGAAAACCCGTTATCTTCGGCCACTTTTTCCAGCCCATCCGGAGCTGAGGAGGCTAGGGGCGATATGGTGGCCAGGAGCAAGCAAATGGCAAGGGCGACAAGCCAAGTCTTTTTGCTATTCATCGTTGTTCTTTTAGTTTCCACCTCAGGCTCTCCCCATCTGGAGCAGATCCTTCCGTACGGCACGTACCAGCCCAAGCATAGCAATTGTTATTAGGCCTTCTCCAATGCCAATGAGAGTATGCCACCCGACCATGGCCGGCAGTACGGCATCCAGCGGCACCGTCCCCGATATGGCAAGCTCTAGCGCTGCAGCCACTGAAGCAATAACCACCGAGAACCAAGCAGCGACGAAGCCTGCCACCAGGCGCCTGTCTTCGCCTAAAAACTTTGTTAAGAGGCGATATATCAGATAAGCCCCTAATCCAGCGATGATGCTCATGTTGAAAATGTTAGCTCCAAGTGCGAGTAGCCCACCGTCTTGAAAGATGAGACACTGGGCAATGAGTACCAAGCTCATAATGATGATGGATGCCCACGGACCGAGTAGGATGGCCGCCAAGGCTGCACCAATGAGATGCCCAGAGGCGCCACCCACCACCGGAAAATTGAGCATCTGCGCAGCGAAGATAAAGGCACCCATCATACCCATCAAAGGCACGTGGCGCTCACCAATGCGCCGACTGACCATTTTGACAGCTACCCCAAGCCCCGCCGCCGACGCTACGGCTGTCGTGGCCATAGTAGCGCCGCTTAGAAATCCGTCTGGGATATGCATAGGACTCCTGCTTCTTCTAAAATGTGCTCTATGGCTACTGAACCCATAAATTACTCGCAGCTTTTGCAGCGCCCAAAAATTGCCAGGTGGTGCAAATCAGCGCGGAAGCCATAGCGGGTAGCGAGGAGGTCGCTAAGTGGTTTAAACTCCGCCTCCCCTAAATCAAGCACCTGTCCGCAGATCAAGCAAATCAGATGATGATGACGCCCCTTATCCATAACATGAAAACGCACTCGCCCATCGCCCATATCTGTTTCGGTCACAAGTGCCAGGTCCTTAAGGAGCTCCAAAGTACGATAGACCGTGGAGATGTTTAAATTGGGATAACGTATACGGATGCGCTGGAAAATCTCCTCGGCACTCACATGTCCCTCGGCAGCTTCCACCTGCTCTAGGATCATGAGGCGTTGCGGTGTGAGCCTATAACCTTTTTCCCCAAGCTGATTAAGAATCTCTTTGGACGGTGGCACGGGGAGTAATATATCATGAGGGGAATCTCATTGCAATAGTTTGCAGTTACAATAATTTGCGGATGAGCAACCAATAGAATCGTCTTGCAAGGTTATCGGCCTAATCATTATTCTCAACACTGACAGCGGTACGCCCGACATCCTCCCGAGATGAGAATTGCCAGCGCAGGCTGCCCACAGCAAGATCTCAGAATCAAGTGCTCTGGCTGCCTAGCATGATAGTTACTGGGCCATCGTTATGGATCTCCAAGTGCATGTGCTTCCCAAAGATGCCTGTAGCCACCACAAGGCCAGAAGCACGCACCAAGGTCACGAAATGATTAAAAAGTCGGGCGGCTTCGATTGCTGGGGCGGCCTCCACGAAGCTGGGGCGCCTTCCACGACTGGTATCGGCGAACAGGGTGAACTGACTTACCAACAGTATCTCGCCTCTTATGTCAAGCAGGGAGCGGTTGAATTTGCCAACTTCATCGGGGAAAATACGCAAGTTCAGCACCTTGTTCACCAGGTAACCTGCGTCTTCTTCCAAATCATCCACAGCGATACCAACCAAGATACATAGTCCGAGGCCAATGCGCCCCACTTCCTCTCCATCTACGCTCACTGCGGCAGCACTCACGCGCTGTAAAAGAGCCCTCATGCTGTCTATGTTAGGCATGACATGGTGCAAAGTCAACCATCGCCGGATTGAAGGTAGACACCGCTCAAAGAAAGAGCTAAAATTGACCCGCCTGGAGATATATGATTATGAGTGTCGTTGCTTGAAACAGAATCAAAGAAGCACCATCGCACGTATCCGGTGCTTCTTTGATTTATGGGATATAAGAAAATACGGAGGCGGACGATGCAGTCAAGTCTTATCAGCAAGATCGAAAAGGCCCGACAGTATGCGCGGGAACCAGAGCGCGTCACTTTCCATGATTTTGAGGTCAGCTTCCGTGGTAATAACGACTGTCATTCTACGGGCTTGAAAAATGGCAAATGGTTCTGCACCTGCGACTTTTTTGCCAGCTGGGGCACTTGTTGTCACACCATGGCCCTGGAGAAGATGCTCTCGCCAATGCTACCCGGTGAGGCTGTCACCAACTTCGAGTGCGCCACACAATATTAATAGCCTGGGCGACCAGCCCATCTGAGCGCCTCACCCACCACAAAGAGTGATCCTGAGGCACAAATGAAGCCATTGGCTCCTGCTAGTCTCACCGCCAGATCCAGGGCATTGGCTACAGAAGGCGCAGTGTACACGTCGCGGACATGGTTCCGGCACACCTCCGCCAACACCGCTGCGTCTAAAGCGCGCGGATTGGTAGTATGGGTAGCCACAACCACATCAAAAAACGGTGCGAGCACCTCAGCGAACCCTTGATAATCCTTGTCAGCCGAGATGCCAATGACCAGCACTTTAGATGCCATCCCCGCTGAGTAGATCTCGATCGCCCTCACTAGCTCGGCGGCGGCGGCTGAGTTGTGGGCACCGTCCACCACTATAATCGGACACCTGTGCACCACTTGGAAACGCCCCGGCCATCGCACATGGCGGAGTCCGAAGACAATGTCCAGCGAGCTAAGCCGATGACCCTGCTCCATCAAGACTTCTAGCGCCCCCACCGCGAGAGCAGCATTGGCCTGCTGAAATGCCCCCAGCAGGGGCAATTCAAACACATAGCTCCCCAGCCGCCCTTTTACTTCACAGCGTTGGCGGCCAGAAAAGATCCCTGCCCCCCGACAGATAATATCACGCCCCACCTCAATGAGCTGGCTACGCTTCGCCTGGCAAGTGCGGGAAATTACGTCATGCCCCTCAGGCGGCTGCGCTGCGATTACTACAGGTATGCCCTCCTTGATGATACCGGCTTTCTCGGCGGCGATCTTCGCTATGGTATCGCCCAGAACATCGGTGTGATCAAGGCTAATGGTGCTTATGATACAGACTGCGGGGGATACCACATTAGTGGCATCCAGCCGTCCTCCCAAGCCTACTTCCACCACTTGCCAGTCGGCCTGCTTCTCCGCAAAATACATAAATCCCAGGACAGTAAGGAGCTCAAAAGTGGTTAGTGTCCCGTATCGTGCCTGCGCGTTGACTGCCGCCACTTCTGGCCTGAGGACATCCGTAAGTCTGGCAATGTCGGCCTGAGAGATAAGCCGGCCATCTATGCGTATACGCTCGCGCACATCAATGAGGTGAGGCGATGTATAAAGCCCGGTTTTGAAACCCGCAGCAACGAGCACTGAGGCCACCATAGCTGCAGTGCTACCCTTGCCTTTAGTGCCCGCGATATGAATCGCCCGTGCGGTATGTTGGGGCCCACCCAGGCGCGCCAAGAGCTCCTCCACTCGTCTAAGATCGAAGTTATCGGCGGCACGCAGGCTGGGTTTAGCTTCGCAATCCGCGAAGCTATAGAGGTAGTCTAGGGTTTCAAGATAATGTCTTGTACGCATGCCGAAAAGTCCACCAAGGGTGCGGCCACCCCCTTTATTCCCACCGCAACGGTATGTTGTCCGAGATGACAATCTCTCCCCATGTGATACCACCAAGGCAGGCCAAGTGCACACACTTCAAGCATTGTTAAAGATGGCACTCGGGACAGGTGCCGAATATGGTATTGCCAGAGACACTCTCACGGAAAGCCATGTCAAGTTAATCAGCTGGCAAGCCACCCCTCTTGCAAGGCTATTATAGCACGAGAGCAAGCGGCCAGGCTCGACTTTAGGACTTTGGGAGAAAATCAGACCTCTAATCATACGGCTGTCAGCTTTATCGTTGTCCTCTAGGCCTCTGTTGCGTGACGACGATCTTCTTTAAGGCAGTCTCCGAAAACTATCAACGATGGCGATCCTGGCAACAAATATAGGCATGACCCAGAACCCTTACAGTGATTACCTACAGATTTTCGGAGACTGCCTTAAGAATTTGTTGAAGACCACCTACCATGGGAACTGTGAAAGTCAGGTGTAGACCATCGTCTGTTGGCCGCAGGTAGTGGTATAATTGGCTGTCTTCCCTTACTTCTCCCCCAGAAAGAGATCGTTCACGCAGTGCCAAAAGCAAAGATTGTCTTCATGTGCCAGGAATGCGGACGAGAGAGTGCCCGCTGGCTAGGGCGTTGTCCGGCCTGCCATGCCTGGAATTCCCTTGCCGAACTATCAGTTCCTACCCTGCCTGCCGCCCGGTCGGGAGGAGCGCCGTCAGCTCCGCAGGAATTGTCCGCCATTGATTCTGTCGCCGAGCCGCGCTGGATCCTACCTCTAGGCGAGCTTGGACGTGCGCTAGGAGGAGGACTTGTGCCAGGCTCGGTCATCCTCATCGGGGGCGAACCGGGCATTGGCAAATCCACCCTGCTATTGCAAGCCTCGGCGGCACTGGCCAAAGAGCGCGGGTGCGTGGTTTATGTCAGCGGCGAGGAAACGCTCTCCCAAATCAAACTCCGCGCCCGACGCCTTGACATCAACGGCGAGCAGCTCTTCCTCCTCGCCGAAAATAACCTCGATCACATTACCGCACAGCTCGACAGTCTTAAGCCCGTCACTGTTGTGGTTGACTCCATTCAGTCAGTCTATGCACCGGATATAGAATCTTCCCCTGGCTCCATCTCCCAAGTGCGCGACTGTACGCTACGCCTCGTGACGTGGGCCAAGGCCAATCAGGTGCCCGTTTTCATCACAGGACATGTAACCAAGGAGGGAGCCATCGCTGGTCCCCGCCTTCTAGAGCACATGGTAGACACTGTACTCTATTTTGAGGGCGAGTCCTTAAGTTCCTATAGGTTACTGCGCGCAGTGAAGAACCGCTTTGGCTCGGTAAGCGAGATGGGCATCTTTGAAATGCGCGGCATTGGGCTTGTAGAAGTAGGCAATCCCTCGCAGATATTCCTGTCAGAGCGGGAAAACGAAGCAATCGGCTCAGCGGTGACAGCCACCTTAGAGGGCAGTCGCCCTCTATTGGTGGTCATCCAAGCCCTCACCAACCCTAGTGTCTTTGGGCAAGTGCGCCGCACAGCCAGCGGCGTGGACTTCAACCGATTGCTACTCATCTCCGCCGTACTTTCCCGCCGCCTAAGTCTCCGGCTGGGCAACCAGGACATCATCACCAACGTCACGGGCGGTATCAAGATTGATGAGCCTGCCGCCGACCTAGCTATCGCTTTGGCCATTGCTTCAAGCCTGCGGGACGTGCCCGTGGATCCCGAGACGGTGGCCGTAGGCGAGGTGGGGCTGTCCGGCGAGATCCGCGCTGTACCCCAACTGGAAAGGAGGCTTGGTGAGGCAGCGCGGCTAGGCTTTCGACGCGCCATCGTACCGTACACAAGCGCCCGTCACATTCAGATGAAAGACATTGAACTTATACCCGTATCTACTCTCCGTAAGGCCATTGAGTATGGTTTAGGCAAAAAACATCAATCGGCAGAAGTGGCCCAACCGCCACCAGAGGAGATGGCCGAGGCTTAGCCTCACGGCTCATGCCCGCTCAGGGCTCCGTTGCCTCGGCTTTTGAGATTCTTCTCAGTCTTGCTAAACTGATAGGCAAAGCAATGTTTCGTAGCGGAAAGGTCGGCGCCATCATCGTAGCAGCGGGAAGCTCTGTCCGTATGGGTGGCATTGATAAGATGTTCGCACCCCTAGAGGGCAAGCCAGTACTTGCACGTGTGGTTTCGGCATTCGAAGCCGCACCATCAGTGGATCATATCGCCGTGGTGCTTGCAGAGCACAATCTTGAGCTCGGTCGCCACTTGGCATCAACCGAACACTGGCGAAAAGTGGATGCCATTGTCCCCGGAGGAGCGCTCCGGCAGAGTTCGGTCGAAGCTGGCCTTGAGAAACTACCACACTGCGAGTGGTGCATCATTCACGATGGGGCACGCCCCATGGTGACGGTTGACCTGATTGAGGCTGGCTTAGAGGCGGCAGAGGCAACGGGTGGAGCCATTGCCGCCGTGTCTATAATTGACACCATTAAAGAGGAGAAAGACGGTTTTGTCGCCCAGACCTTACCGCGCGGAAGTCTACGAGCGGCACAGACACCACAGGTCTTCCGCGCAGATATTATTAATGAGGCCTACAAGCGCATGACTGGTGAAGTTACGGACGATGCTTCGCTCGTGGAGGTCGTGGGACACCAAATCAGGCTATATCCAGGCGACTACCAAAACATTAAGATTACCACGCCAGCCGACCTCATCTGCGCAGAGGCCCTTTGGCGCAGAAGGGGGTGCTAGCATACGTATCGGACACGGCTACGATGTACATCGGTTAGGGCCAGGAGCACCTCTCGTACTGGGCGGGGTGTCGCTCCCTCACAAGAGTAGACTCATCGGCTGGAGCGACGCTGACGTACTCACTCACGCTGTCATTGATGCCTTGCTGGGAGCTGCCGGACTGGGCGACATCGGTGCACACTTCCCACCATACGAACCGCAGTACAAAGGCATCTCCAGCCTCGTGCTACTTAGACGTGTGGGCAATCTACTTAAGGAGAAAGGCTATCAAGTGGGCAACATTGATGCCACTGTGGTCGCTGAGCAACCGCGTTTAAGAGAGTACATTGATCTGATGTGCGCGGCCCTAGCCGAAGCGTTAGACTGTGAACCCGAGCGCATCAACATCAAGGCATCCACCCAAGAAGGCCTGGGCTTTGTAGGGCGCGAGGAAGGCATGGTTGCCTGGGCAGTGGCGCTCATAGAATAAACTGCCTATAATAATCACTTATGAAAGTCACGAGTACTCTCTCCGGTAAAAAAGAAGAGTTTATCCCCATCACGGACGGCGAGGTTAAGATGTATGTCTGCGGCATTACACCGCAGAGCGAGGCACACATCGGGCACGCCATGAGTTACATCAATTTTGACGCTATCCGCCGCTACCTGGAGTACCGCGGTTACAAGGTGCGCCACATCCAGAACATCACCGATATTGAAGATAAAATCATCAACAAAGCCGCCGTGTTAGGCATTACCCCCGGGGAGTTGGTCGCCAAGAACATCGCAGTTTTCATAGCAGATATGGATGCCCTGAACATCCTCCGCCCGCACGAGTATCCCCGCGCCACTGAGGAGATACCGCAAATAATCGAAATGGTGCGGGGTCTGGTGGAAAAAGGTCTGGCTTACTCCATCTGTGGCAGTGTCTACTTCCGCGTCACCCGTCTCCCCGATTACGGCAAGCTCGCCCGGCGCACCCTTGACCAGATGATCGCCGGGGCGCGCATTGAGCCAGGGGAGGAAAAGGAACACCCCATGGACTTCGTACTCTGGAAAGCGGCTAAGCCGAGTGAGCCGGCCTGGGAAAGCCCCTGGGGATCAGGGCGGCCAGGTTGGCACATTGAGTGTTCGGCCATGTCGCTACGCTATCTGGGGGCCCAGATTGATATCCATGGCGGCGGGCAGGATCTGATTTTTCCACACCACGAAAACGAGATCGCCCAGTCTGAGAGCTACACAGGCCAAAAGCCCTTCGTGAAGTATTGGCTGCACAACGGGCTCCTCCGCCTCGGCGAAGAGAAGATGAGCAAAAGCTTGGGCAACATCGTGAGCATCAAAGATATTCTCTCCAAATACTCAGCCGATGCTCTCCGACTCTTCGTGCTTTCCTCACATTACCGTAGCCCGCTCACGTTCTCGGCAGAGGCACTGGATGGGGCCGAGAAAGGTGCGGAGCGACTTCGCCAGGCGCTCCAGGCCGGGTGTGATAGCCAAGGCATGACCGGAGGCGACCTTTACAACTACCACGGACGCTTCATAGAGGCCATGGATGACGACTTTAATGCCCCACAGGCGGTAGCAGCGCTCTTCGACCTCGCACGTGACCTGAATAGGCTACGTGACGAGGGCTACAACACCGCGATGGGTTGCGAGTTGCTTCGTGAGCTGGGAGGTGTGCTGGGGCTGACTTTTCAAGGGATGGCAACAGATGTAGGAGGAGCAGAACCTTTCATCAAACTCCTGCTGGACACCCGACGTGAGCTCAGAGTAGCCAAACAGTATGCGCTAGCTGACGATATCCGCCACCGCCTAGAAGAGTTAGGCATCGCGCTTGAGGACGGACCAAGCGGCACCATCTGGAAAGCTAGGCTTTCTTAGGCTTAACCAGAAACAGCACTAGAGTAGCCAGGGCGATCGCTCCCAAGCCAATGCCAATAGCTGTCCAGTTGGGGTCTCTTACGGAGGGGCCATAACCGCTGAGCGGCTGCCTGGTATAGGTGGCCCCCCATAAGATATACAGGGTTCCTGCCCCTGCGAGCAACACCGCGATGAGTTCTTTAGCTTGTTTCGTCACGCTTGCCACCTCGCGCCATATTGATAGTAGTATAAAACACGCCGAGCAGGTCTTCAAGCGCTTGCAGGAAAGCGCCCTTGATGCTAAACTTAATGTCATCTGTCACTTGGGGCCGTAGTTCACTTGGGAGAACGTTTGACTGGCAGTCAAAAGGTAGCGGGTTCGAATCCCGCCGGCTCCACTTTATAGCTAAAAGCGGCTTCCCGGCCGAAATATTTTGGCACATGATCGTTTAACTAGCAAAAAATATCATTCACTAACGAACACAACGGATGATCGTTTAACCACTCCCCTAGCACACCTTATAGGTAAGCCGAACTTATGGGGAAGACTTGACGCATTTCTAAATATCGCAGAAGCCACAGATCGCTCACCTAACACTATCCTCAGCTACAGAGCTATCATCGGCGATTTCATAAAGTTCGCCAACGCACATGAAGCTGTTATGCCAGGTGATATAAACGAAGAACACATAGTGGCATACATTATTCACAAACGTAAAACTTGCGGCGGGGTAAGCATAAACACAATCTTCAAACATATTAGAGCATGGTTTAATTGGATGATTAGCAGACACATAATAGAATCCTCACCGCTTGCCAACCTAAAAGCACCAACTCTGCCAAAAACAGTCATTAAACCACTAACAGAGGAACAGCTTCAACAGCTATTAGATTGTTGCGCCAAAAATATAGGAGGGATTAGAAACAAAGCTATCATATTGCTAATCTACGATAGCGGCTTACGTAGAAGCGAGGTTTCAGGAATTAAGCTCATAGACGTTGACCTAAAGCGCAATGCTATCAAGGTTATGGGAAAAGGCGCAAAAGAACGTTATGTCGCCATAGGAAATCTTGCCAAGAACACCATAATGGAATATCTCTATATGCGCAATGACTCGCTACCCTGGTTATTCGTAACACACAAAGAAAAGCAAGAAAATATGAAGCCAGAGAATGTCTACTTGAACATTAAGCGCATCATGCGCGCCGCAGGGATTACCGGAGTAAAAACCGGACCGCATACACTACGCCATTCATTCGCCACAGCGAGCATCAAGAACGGTGCAAATCTTTTCTATGTGCAATCATTACTTGGACATTCGACACTCACGATGACACGCCGGTATGCGGCCACAGTAGACAGTGAAGAAGCTATCAAACACCACCACAGTTTCAGCCCAGCAGACAAACTGAACAGCAATAAAAGGAGATAAAAATGCTCGGAAAACTACACGGAATATTTTATCATTTTAACGGTTGTATGGTACACGGTTGTCTAGCTATCTTAATAATAGCATTAGTAGCCGGAGCCGTAATTTTTTTCCTTGCAAATTCATGCTAACACATTAGCAAGTTGCATCTTACGCTTATTCACCCGCAGGCGATAGTCCGAGGCTTCAAGCCAAGCACAAAGCTCGGCTTTTACCTGACGATTACCTGAGTATGCACCGTAGATTTGCTCGGTAAGCGCATGAAACGTAACCATCACGCCCTTAAGCATATCTTGAATATGCTTACGCTTATTTTGTTTCTGTTTATACCGGAGCATGCCCAGAGTTTTGCCAAAATAATCAACAATATTTTGAAGTGCAACCCAATAAGGCTTAACCGGCCACCGGTCACGCTCTTTTGTTTTGCCTGGTTGACGAATAGACAGCCAGTCGACAGAACAATAACGCCACATATCTGCAAGACGTTCATTCAAATCCGAGAAGCTGTCAACCGAAAACTCTTTTAGCACTTCACGACGCAATTGGAACTCGAATCTCGTAACAGAATCTCCATGATGCCAACCGGAGACTTCCCAGAGATTATAAAACCACTCCTTATGTTTTACCTTAACCTCAGCCGTTTTGTCATAGATACGCGCCATGATTGGACCAGAACCAATGCTGTAACCAGTAGGATGAAGACCGCTATAATGCTTGCCGATGGAGATTATTTCTTTCTTACGCGCACGACCGACCAGATCACAAGACAGGTCTATGTCAGGCAAAGACATTTTGACATCAACAGCAATATCACACCGAGAGACTTTTTCAGTGGTGATAATCGCCCACTGATTCAGCCAACAGAGCACCTTTTCATAGGCATGTATATAACCGCAACCCCAAAGAAGCACACTACGGAATGTAATAAAGACTTCAGGATACCGCCCTTGGATTGACGCTTAAGTTGTGCTGATGTCATTTGTTTATTGCCTCAATATTGATTAATGCAATGCCGCACTTTCACCATGTTACAGCAAGAATATCGCTATTGTCAACATCAACATCGCGATGCGCGACTTGCGCACTTAAGCAACTACAGGTAACATATGCAACACCATGGATAAAGACACAAATACAGGAACCAAAATTAAAGAACTTCGGAAACAGTTAGGAATTACGCAGGCGCAACTAGCTAAAGCTGTTGGAATTTCTTCTAACTACATGACCCAAATAGAAACCGGAAAACGTAAGGGCGTTTTTGTTATAGCCAAAATAGCCCAAGCATTAGGAGTTAACGCTGAAGTATTAGAAGGCAAAAAACCAGCACCGCCGAGCTTGCAGACCAAGCCAATCAAGGCTTCCTTAGAAGCATTAGAGAAAATTGTTACCGCTTGTATTCCGATATATGTAGGGCCGCAAGAATTGTCGCATGTTGCAAATACAACAGTTCCTACAGGGTATTTTATGACAGGCTTTTCTACTACAATAAGTCCATCCGTAAGAGCATACAGAGTAAATTTTGAGGATAACCACCCAGAGGATATTCAAGACGATTACCGAGAACCTATTGAGGAGAATGACCGAGAGCCCGCTGATGGCGGAATCCAAGAGTTTATAGAGAATAACGAGCAAGATTATAACCGAGAGCAATTTGAACCCCACAGGATAACATCCCTAGGGTTTAGATTTGAAGATGATACGGATAATCTTAAAAAGGCAGAGACAATCATTGTAGATACTGCATTATCTCCCAAGAAAGGGGATATTATAGTTATCACAACCACAAACCTAATTGATGGCGTGAATTACTCAAACCCCTGCCCATCCGTTTTACGATACCATGGCACACAATCATTGAAAACAGGCAAAGACGGAACAACGAAGAGCTTTCACGCCGTAGTCATTGGTGCCTATTATAAGCTTAAATAAATAAGCGAGAAAGGGGATAAGCCTTAGGCCGCTTAGCTTTGAGGTTGCTGGCAGTCAAAAGGTAGCGGGTTCGAATCCCGCCGGCTCCACCAAATGGACCTTGGACGAAATTCTACTATTTCCGTGGTGGTTTCGCTGTTACAATTTGGTTCTAAGCATGAGAAAGGGCAGTTAGCTTTTAGTCTGACTGCCCTTAATTTTAGGCTATTCGCCTGTATTCATTTGTTGCTTTGCCTGCCACTCCGCAAATTCGCGCTGACCTTGCTCGCTGTCATAATATTTACGTATCTCAGGCACGATAAATCGTGCGAATTCATTTATGATTGACTGAGGAAGCTCAATTTCGCTGGCTTTGGAGTGTTTGTGATTTGCGATGTCTTGCATGTCATGTCCTTTGAGTAGATTGGTTGCTGTATTAAGTTGTTAATAAGCGAGTGGGTACCTAAAATCCTCCTTTATCTTTCGTGTTCTATGTTGCGTGACTTAACTTGGTTCTTGATTTCCGGCGGTAATTTGTCTACAAACTGCTTTAGGTTATGGTAGTTAGCTTGCAACTCAGCATGGTCTAATTGTCTCTCAAGACTAAGTTTTCCACCGGCTTCAGCTCTCTTAGTCAGTGATTTGTTCTGGGCTTCGAGATATTCTTAGGAGTTCTTAACAAGGCTTGTAATCCCCAGCCTGTTTCATCCTCTAATGCTTTAGCGTATAACGGTAAGAAATAGGATAGTTTCCATACAGGGCTGTTAACTGAATAGTGTTCTTTCCAGCCTCTGAAACCAAGATGAGGGAACACCAGTGATGCCACGGCATCCAAACATTCGTTGAGATAGTTATCGTCTTCAATAGTGCCGATATGCTCTTCAGAGCATGCTATCACCCGACTTTGCCACTTGGTTAGCTAAAAATATCGAAGGCAATTGAAGAAAGTGTTGAAAAGGCAAGGCAAACCCTTGCTTTTTTTGTGGGCTT
>WRNP01000011.1 GCA_009776515.1 Dehalococcoidia bacterium
CCCGCCGCCCCGGCTCCAGCCCCTGAGTCGTGGCTCGGCAGACCACGCCGTAAAGCTCCAGGGTGCCGCTGTCGGTTTTGACCAAGCTGCCCAGTGCCGGGAGTGCCCAGAGTTCATAGCTCTGAGCGATAAAAGAAGCCGTGGCGGCTTCGATGACCTCTCCGATACGCGTGTTTCTCGTGTTCATGACTGCCCGCCTTGATTTTTAATCCCTGTAACAGATTATATACTCTTGGGACTCACACCCAGCGGGTCCGCTTGCTTTGGCTCTTGGCGGAGGTAGTCTGCGGCAGCCGCTCGGCGATAAGCCAGTGCTCCAACATATGCTGGAAGCTGGCGCGGTCGACTCCCGTTACCACGGCCTGTTCATGAGCCTCAGCGAGCGCTACGGGGTAGCCGTTGCCGCGATGACACTGATCAAGTATTAGGGCATGGGTAAGCGCCAGCTTTTCGGTGTCCGTAGCTACCCATTGCGGTACTTCCACGCGGGCGATCTCGTCAGTGAGCTTTAAGTAGTAAAAATGGACCCGATGCTGCCCATAGCGCCCCGAGATCCGAGATTGGCTGTAAAAGACCGCTGAGCGCTCGTTATTATTGAGCAGTCTGCCGAAGAGGTCGCTGTCCTGAAGCCCGGCTACGAACTCGCAAGGCCGGATGTCGCTGGGGGTGTTCTTGCAGTGCTTATCACAGTCAGCTACGACCTTGGGGCAGCGGACGAGGCGTAGGGAGTTGACCACATCCGCAGAGCGTGGGAAGCTGATATAGCTAGCCAGGGCGATGCATCGGTGCTCGGCCAGCAGGCGGAACTCCTCCATAGTCTGGAGGTAGCCATTTTCCAAAAGCTCTTGCGAGACGAAGTCGGGGTATTTTTCGCTGGCCAGCCCCCACAGAATGAGCGAGCCGTCCACGAGGGCTAAGGCGCTCCTCTCCGGCGGCACATCCCCAGACATTGTAGCCAGATGGCTGAACTCGGCCAGGGTACGCTTTATGCCGAGCAAGGTGCTCTCTACGGCTTGCTTGTGCAGACCATTGCTTAGATACATTTCGGCTTTGCCTGCATAGAGCTTTGGAATATTGGACAGCTCGGCACTGGCGTCATCACCGTAATTTAGCCTCACCTGTCCGATGTTGATCAGATAGCAGCGGACGGATTGGTGGCGATCTACATCAATATGGGAACCATCGGTGGCCAGGACGGTGTGATTGGGTGGGGTGGGGGGTTGAGGGAAGCGTTCGCCAGGCGGTCCTACCAGCCCGGCCATGAGCCAGGGGGTCTTTTTCCCCGAGGTCTCAATCTTCTGCCTAAGCGTCTCAAAATCGAGGCTACTCTTGTCCAGGAGATTTGTAACATCATCCAGACGTATTTGGTGATCGACTTGTCCGTCACGGAGGTGGTCGATGGCGGCATTTGCTTGGGCAGCCACTTTTGTTAGATCCAGCACGTCATTATCCCCTTGGGGCGGCTACTGGCACGTAAAAGTGCCAATTGGTAATCCTCTAAGGCTAGTATAGACGAACCGATGGCTGGGGCTCAAGAAAGGTGGACGAAAACAGAAAGGCCCCCGAAGGGGCCTTTCTCCTGAATTCTGTTATCCTAGTATGATTGGTAGGCCATGCGGCGGCCAAGCCACAGACCTAAGACGAGTGCGATGATGATACCCAGACTGTACCAAACGTGGATGAGCCAGCTTGGCCAAATGAAGCCGATGTTAAAAGTGCTGGCAGGGGACCAGTCGCCGACATTACCTGCCCCGTCGACCGCTCGCACACGCCACTGATAGGCGTTGCTACCGCTGGCCGAAGGCAACTTCGGGTCGTCTGGCAGGGTGAGGGTCGTGCTGGAAATGCCTAACTGTTCTAAGATGAGAACTTCGAAAGTCTCATCCTGGCTGAGTTGGAACTCGTAGGTTACACCGCTGGGGTCAGCAACCGCTTCCCAAGTAAACTCCACCGGTTGCTTTGGCTTGGAGGCGAGGGCCGGTTTGAGTAGCACGGGTGCCGACGGGGCGGTGTTTTCAATGACGAAGTCGAGCTCATGGGTGGTCGTGCCGTCACTGATTCTCATCTTGTGGGCGCCTGCCGTTAGGGGCGGCACCTGTATTGAGGTGCTGAATGAGCCCTGGGCGGTGGCGGAGGTCGTGGCAACCACAGCGGGGTCGCTGTCGAAAGTAATGGTGATGGATGAGTTGGCCCTAAAGCCTCCTCCGGTGACACCCATGTTCATCCCCACCCAAGCGGGATCGGCGTTGGTCGCCGATTGATCGAGAACCACGGATGTTTGTAGGGCAAAGGTGGCTGTTGCAGAGTTGGTGCCATCACTGGCGGTGATGGTGATATTGCCCGCCGGCAGAGATGGTACCTCGAAGACGAAGAGGGGGTCGTACCCGAAATAGCCCCAGGCGTTGGAGTTTACGGTGCCCACGACCTGGTTGCCAAAAGAAATGGTAACTGCGCGGTTGGCGGCGAAGCCTGCGCCTGTTAGGTATACTTGCTCCCCGGCCTGACCGGAGTAGGAGCTGAGAGTGTTGATGGTCTGGTTGATGTTGATCTGTGCGGAGCCAGATTTGCGCTCCGTGTCGCTGTTATTGCCATCGGTAGCCTGGACGATATACTGGCCTTTAGGCAGGAAAGGGATCTTAAAGGCGGCCTCAAACCCGCCGAAAGCATCGGTGGTGACTGTTCCCTGGATAGCGGCTAAGGAGTATTCGCCGAGTTGGAAAGTCATGGTTTTATTAGGACGGAAGCCGGAACCGCTGATGGTGATGGTATCATCCGGACCGCCGGAAGCTGGGCTCACGGCCAACTTGGGGTCGACGGTGAATGTGCCCGCGGACTCACCCTGTACAAAGAGATTATGTGTGCCGAATGAGGCATCATTTGGGATGGTGATGGGGGCGTTGGTAAAGGAGCCGCTGTTATCAACGGTTGCGGTCCCTATTTGAACACCGCCCAAAGTGACATCGGCGCTCCCCGGCGTAAAGCCCGTGCCGCTTATAGCAATTGTCTCTCCCGGGGAAGCGCTATTGGTGCTTAAAGTAACATTGCTCGTAACGTTGATGGTGGCGGTGCTGGGGGTGCCGTTGCCCACTTGAGCCCGGATGGTGTGCTCGCCCTTGGTAGCTGCCGGGAGAGGGAAAGTGACCTCAAAAGCACCGCTGGATGAGGAATAGGGGGCGGGGGTGATGGATATCTGCACTCCATCTAAGGAGATAACCACTGCTTGGCTCGGTCCGAAGCCACTCCCGGTAACTTTGATATCTTCACCTACGGATATGGCCGTGAGCGGCGAGATGGTTATCTGTTGGTTGATGGTGAAAGTAGCTGTTGCCGAGCCACTGTTGGTCCGGGCTTCAATGGTGTGCGCACCGGGTGAGGTGGCGGGGATTTCAATAGTGGTGCTGAAGTAGCCGGCATTGGTTCCTGATGATGGTACAGTAGTTTGTTTGATAAATTGATCATCAAAATAAATTGAGACGTTACCGCCGGCAAAACCAGTGCCGACCAGCTCTACGGTGTCACCCACGCTACCGCTGGTGGGGTTAACGGTAAGCCCGGCGGTGACGCTGAACCCAAATTCCTCGGAGGCTTCGCCGTTGCTGTTTCTGCGATCTTCTATGGTGATGTAGTGCTTGCCGCGGGTCAGCCCGCTGGGAATCTCAATGCGGAGATTGCTAAGCTTGCCGTTGCTGGTGCTTATGGCGCCATTAGATATGGGTGTGACGCTATTGCCATCAATATAGACATAGAGAGACGGCGCAGAGTTGGAGGTGCTAAAGCCGTCGCCCGCAATGGTAATTACGGTACCTATGGGCCCCTCCTCCGGGTCAATAGAGGTGATCCGTGGGGTAATATAGAATGGTCTAGAGTAGCTTTGGGAGATGGTGCCGCTGGCGGTGGAGCTTGTTGTTCGAACAGCATAGATATTTATTGCGCCGCCAAGGCCTTCGGGAATTTCAATGAAGTCTTCCCAGTCGCCAGAAGAGTCTGGGTAAATTCGTATTTGATTGGCGGTGTTCGTTGAGCTACCGAAGCGGATATAAGCATAAGAACTAGTGCCATCAAGATGCCCCTTGGCATAAATCTCGGTACCAATGGGTCCATAGTTGGGGTCAAGCGTCATGCTGTTGGTTGCCATAGCCGGTATTGTTTGAACAACAACTCCAGCCATTGTCAAAGTAAGTGCGAGTAACAGAGAGCAAAATAACTTGGGAAATCTCATGGTATTGCTTCCTCCTCTTGCCGTTTTAGCATTTGATGCCTTGTGGCTCTTGATGACCAACGTGCCAGACGCACACTAGGTTCATCATTTCGAGCACCAGCTTAAATTGATTATAAGTTCCAAGCGAGATTTGTCAAGTAAAACGATGAGCATCGGCTAAAGTTTGGGGCAAAACTGCGCGCGACTAAAAAATCTCCCTTTTGCATCCGACTTCTAATGCCGTCAGGGCGCACCATTGGCATAATACCATGGACGATCCGATGCCACTAATAAATGCGCGCTGAGCGTGTTCTTTGAATCCCTCAGAGTGGTTACCGTATAATTTCAAGCTATGCCCCAATTTGAAGTGATCTCCGATTTTAAGCTCACCGGTGATCAGCCGCAGGCGGTAGAGCGACTGGCGGAGGGAATTAAGCGCGGTGATCGGTGCCAGACTCTGCTGGGGGTGACTGGCTCTGGCAAAACCTTTACCATTGCCAACGCCATCGCTGCCGCTCAGCGCCCGGCCTTGGTCATGAGCCACAACAAGACCCTGGCCGCTCAACTCTATGCCGAGTTCAAGGAGTTCTTTCCCAACAACGCGGTCGAGTATTTTGTGAGCTACTATGACTACTACCAGCCTGAGGCTTATGTTCCCTCTAAGGACATGTATATTGAGAAAGATGCCGATATCAACGAGGAGATTGACAAATTGCGCCATGCCGCCACCAGAGCCCTCTACGAACGGCGGGATGTGGTCATCGTGGCCTCGGTATCCTGTATCTATGGCCTAGGGGAGCCTGAGGAATACCAGAGTTTTATTCTGCGTTTGGAAGAGCATAAGCGCTACGCCCGCCGCGAGGTGTTGCGCCGCCTGGTAGACATGCAGTACCAGCGTAATGACATAGACTTCTCGCGCGGCAAGTTTCGCGTGAGGGGCGATACTCTGGAGCTCCAGCCGGCCTACGAAGAGCAGGTGTTGCGTTTGGAGTTCTTTGGAGATGAACTCGAACGCATCACACGAGTGGATTCCCTCACTGGTGAGCTCTTGGAGGAACTACCCCGGGTGGATATCTTCCCCGCCAAACATTTTGTTACCTCGTCGGAGAAACTCATCCGTGCCGCCGGCGACATCCGCCGAGAGCTTGTGGAGCGCCTTGCGGTACTCAAGGGGCAGGGCAAGCTCCTGGAGGCGGCGCGGCTTGAGGCGCGCACCAACTATGACTTGGAGATGCTTGAGCAGGCGGGATATTGCTCGGGGGTGGAGAATTACTCGCGCCATTTGGCGGGGCGAACTGCGGGCAGTGCCCCCTGGACGCTCCTTGACTATTTCCCCAAGGATTTCGTGCTTGTCATCGACGAGTCGCACATGACTATTCCTCAGATCCGCGGTATGTACCACGGTGACATCGCCCGTAAGCAGACACTGGTGGACTTTGGCTTTCGTCTGCCTTCGGCTTTGGATAATCGGCCCCTCAGTTTCGGCGAGTTCAATGAGCGTGTGTGCCAGGCGATCTATGTCTCTGCCACACCTGCTGAATATGAACTTAAGCAGAGCACTCAAGTGGTGGAGCAGTTCGTGCGACCCACCGGCCTTTTGGAGCCAACGGTGGAGATCAAGGCTACTCATGGGCAGATTGACGACCTGCTGGAACAGGTGAAGCGGCGGGTGGAAAAAGGGGAGCGTTGCTTGGTGACGACCCTTACCAAAAAACTTGCCGAGAAATTGGCTGAGTACCTAATTGAAGCAGGCATCAAGGCCCACTACCTCCATTCCGATGTTGATACCCTGGAGCGGGTAGAGATCCTGCGCGATTTGCGCCTGGGTGTTTACGATGTGATTGTAGGTATCAACCTCCTGCGCGAAGGATTGGATCTGCCGGAGGTTAGCTTGGTGGCTATTCTGGATGCTGACAAAGAGGGATATTTGCGCTCGGAGCAGGCTCTCATCCAGACCATGGGCCGGGCGGCTCGCCATGTCGATGGCCACGTGATCATGTATGCCGATGGGATTACCGGCTCAATGGCGCGAGCTATGGGTGAGACTCAGCGGCGCCGTGATATCCAGGAGGCCTTTAATCGGGAGCATGGCATCACGCCGCAGGGTATTAAGAAAGCCATCAAGGATATCACCGAGCGTGTGCGTGCGGCGGCGGCCGAGGAACCAGTAGAACACAAAGATGCCTTCCACTCGCGTGCCGAGGCCGCTCGGTTGGTGGCGGATTTGGAGAAGCAAATGAAAAAGTTTGCTAAGAACTTGGAATTTGAACGGGCGGCGATGTTACGTGACCGTGTCATCGAGCTTAAACGCCAGCTCTTGATAAAAGATTTGCCGCCTATCTAGGAGCAAGACATGCAAATAGCTGAAGGCAAGTTAGGGCGAGTGTTTGTTCTACGGTTGGAAGATGGCGACGCGGTGCCGGATTGCCTTGAGGAATTTGCCCGCGCTAAGGGCCTTACTATGGGGAGTGTGCTACTTATCGGCGGCATCGGCGGCGGTCAGGTGGTTTCGGGGCCGCGCGATTCCGTAAGGCTCCCGCCTGAGCCCATGCTTTTGCCGATAGATGGTGCCCACGAGATTGTTGGGGTGGGGCTTATTGCGCCAGACAAAGATGGAATCCCAAGGATGCATATGCATGCTGCGCTGGGGCGCGCCGGCCAGACCAAGGCCGGTTGCGTACGGCCTGGTATTATCGCCTGGCACGTGGGCGAGGTAGTTATTTATGAGATACTGGATGTTGTGGCGGCTCGCCTGCCAGACATTGCGACCGGCTTTGAGCTTTTGCAGGTGGGATCTTGGCATGGCTAGCGAGTACCCTGAGCCCCGCCAAGAGCGGCGCGAGAGAAAGCATCGGGCGGAGCGCGAGCGGATGGCCAAACACGGTAAGGGCTTGGCACAAGTGTACAAGGACGCTGTCTTAAAGCGGCCTAGGGGCAAACAGGCGGAAGGTTAAGGTCAGTTGCGGTTTATATAGTCGGTCACGTTGACAGCCATTTATCCAATCCCTAAAATCCCCCCATATTTCGTTGTTAGAAGAGGCTACCTGTGATGTCTTGGAAAACACTTAAGGCGTGGATAGAAATCCAGAAGATTCCCCGCCACTCCAACGATATTTTTTCCTGTGTCCTGGGGGCGGTGTTGGCTTGGTATCATGTGGGAGTATTCCATTGGGGCATTTTCCTCTGTGCCCTAGTCGCGGTCTTCTTCATTGCGAACGGCATCTATCTCACCAACGAAGCTCAGGACTACGAAGGCGACCGACTCAATATGGGGCGCATCGGCGGGCGGGGTGGTATGGGCCTTACGACCACCGGCGGTACGCAGGTGCTGGTAAGGGGATATCTTAAACGGGAGCATGTGCAGGTGGTGGGGATGCTCTTCTTCGCCCTAGCCATCCCATTGGGGCTTATCATCCAGTTTGTTTTCCATGCCCCGCCGTGGACTATTCTCTTGGGTGTTGTGGGGATGTTTGTTACCTACAGTTACTCCAACCCACCGATCAAAGCTTCCTACCGTGGTCTAGGCGAGACTTTCATGATGGCAGGCTATGCTCTGCTGGTTTTCACTGCCTACTATATGCAGGCGGGTCCAAGTTGGTTCCCGCTTATCGTGGCATTGCCGCGAATCATTACCGTGCCTGCCCTAAAGATTATTCGGGAGTTTCCCGATCGCGCCGCAGATGAAGCTTCTGGCAAGCGCACCTTGGTGGTCATCCTAGGGCAAGGACGTATGGCACGAGTCTATACGGCGCTTATTGTGCTGGCGCTGATTGCTTTTATCCCTACGGCGGTGGTGACCCGGTCCCTTTTTGCCGTCCTAAACGCATTGCCGGCGGTTTATCTCGTCAGGAGTATCGTTCCGATGGTGCGCGGCCGCTGGCACAATCGCATCGAGTTGGAACAGGCGTGCTCAGCGGGCTTTATCGGGCTCCTCTTGACACCGGTGACGCTTACAGCGACTTTCCTGCTGGATGGCCTCTTTAGCTTCTAGAACCACTGTCTCGGGTGTTCAGGGCTAATAGCACTGCCTGTTGCCGGCTGGCGATGCCTAGCTTGGAGTAAATGTTGTTGATGTGGTTCTTGACTGTTTTTTCCTCAATATTTAGGGTTCGGGCAATCTCACGGTTGTCGCAGCCGGTGGCGATCATTTTCCATATCTCATCTTCTCTGGCGGTCAGTTGATGTGCAACCGCAATTCCTGACCATTGGTCGATGGTCGTCCCGGGAAACAACTCCTCAAGGGGAGGGGTGCATATAGAGGCACCAGCACCGGTGGCCATGACTGCGGTGACCAGACTTTCGGGGGTAAAGTGTCCGTAAACCAGATAGCCGGCTGCTCCGGCGTTTAAGGCGTGAGCCAGGACAATGGGATCATCGACCACCGTCAACACCAGAATTTGTATTTCAGGCATCAAGCGCTTTAGTTCACTTGTTGTTTTGATGCCGTCCATTCCGGACATGCGAATGTCCATCAACACAACATCTGCGCCGATTTGCTTAATTGTCCTCAGGGCTTCGGTGCCGGTAGAGGACTCGCCGGCAATGGTGATGCCGACCTGAGCGCTAAGGGTGCTACACAGGCCGCGGCGGGCTACGAAATTGTCATCCACTATAAAAACCTGTATCTGTTTCATCGTGGTTAATCCGTCTGCTTGCCGCTGTCTGTAATAGGGATATGGGCGGTGAGCATGGTGCCGCCTGGGCTGCTCTCGACACTGAAGCGGCCGCCGGACATCTCTACGCGCTCTTTCATGCTTATCAGGCCTAACCGGCCCTGGCGGGCAAAGGTATATATATCCCGCAGATCTGCATTGAAGCCGCAGCCATTGTCGCATATTACAATTTTTAATATGCCATCTGCGGCATCAAGGGCAAGTTTAACCTGCGAGGCATGGGCATGGCGCTGTATGTTGAGCAGTGCCTCTTCAAGTACTTTCAAGATGTTATGCGCCAGTCTCCAGGGCAGTTCTGGAATACCATCGCTGTGAACGAATGTGAGTTCCGCTCTGCCCTCCCGTTGCCATGCGTCAGCTAGTTTGTAGATGTGTTCAATGATATTCTTTGATGTAGTCTCTTCGCGCATCTCAAAAATGACATCTCTTATTTCACGGCTGACCTGGCGGCAGACATTTTCGACATATCTTGATTGTTCATTTGGTAGAGGAGTCGCTTCGGAGCTTTGTTGTTGTCTTATGGCATGTGTCTCCAATGCCAAACCCTCTAGGCTTTTCAGAACGCTGTCGTGCAGTTCATTAGAGATACGGCGTCTTTCAAGCAGCAGGGCGCGCTCGGCGGCCAGTTGCTCAGCCTGGTGGCGGTGGTGCCGCCACTGGCGGACGACCATTCCCACCATCAGAGAAACAAAAGACATCACACCTACAGTTAGTATGTAGTCTGCCAATGGATATGGCACGTCCCAGAAAGCCATACCGTACTGCCTTATTCCCAAAAAAACCAAAGAAAAAAGAACGTCAGCAATAAGACTCCCTTTCAAGCCAAAACGAATAGCAGCCTCAACAATCATTGGGGCAAAGATGATATACAGGGCGGTATGCCCATGGCGGATGCCCAAAATGATCACCCAGAAAGCTGCCAGTATATCCACGGCCAAGAGCCCCAAGCTCAACAGCGATTGTTGGCGTGGAGAAATGTCGCGGCGATAGAAGTATCTGGCGGCAATGTTGGCTAATATCAAGAGGCATACCACAGCGGCAATCGATGGTGGGTACAACCAGTCGTAGAGGAAAGCGGCGAACAGAACGGCGGGGACATACAGCCACCGCTGGAACATCAGCACCTTTTCCAGCCTTTTGGCTTCTGTCAGTTCCCGATCTGGTTTGCTCGCCATATCCTCTTCTGGGCTCGCAATGTGGCCTATTGATGGCATTTCTATGTGCTGTCTTGACTTTTTATACGCCTCATTGCGGTATTCCCTGTTTATACGGAGGCTCGGTGGTCTGACGCAGAGCGATCAGATATTTATAGATGTCTTCACCGCTACGATATTTACTGCGGTCATATTTATCGTAGTGTACGATCTCATCCAGCGAGCGGCGATAGGATGGTTTTGGCTGGTAGGCCGGATAGCCTATGGCCACAAGTGTGTGCACTTCCAGTATCTCAGGTATGTCCAGAATGCGCTTAAGCGCTTGCCCCCATGGGCGATTAACGCTTACCCATTCTGAACTCAGCCCAGCAGCAGCGGCTGCAAGATGCAACATTTGGGTAGCGTTAGCCATGTTTTTTAGATAAATGGCATCAGTCGCACCTTCTGTCACCAGAAAATTGGCCCCCAGTACGGTAGCTTGGTATGTACGCCGATCGCCCACCGTTACGATAATTGTCGGTGCACTTTGGAATGGTGGAGTGGTTAGGGGCGTGCGCATGTCGTGATGGCGCAGCTCCGGAACACGTGTTTGCTCAATGACATAGGCCTCCTGGTTGGGTGCAAGCCACGAGTCGACGATACGAGTGCGGGTATTGGCATCTTGTACCACCACGAATTCCCAAGGTTGGGCGTTGGCGCCAGACATAGCCCAGCGCGCTGCCTCCAGTAGTTTCTCCAGCAGTTCTGGCGGCACTGGATCTGGCCTGAAGCGACGCACGCTGCGGCGGGTTTTCACAAGATTCAGAAAATCATCAATGTTCAAAGGTCACTCCTTTTTCGGCATATAGCCTTGCTGATATGGTTTTTCCGTTGTACGGCGGAGTTCATATATGAAGTGCTGGACATCTTCGGCAGAACGCAGTTTACTGAGGTCATATTTATCAAAATGCACTATCTCAGATAAGGGGCGGCGCTTGGCGCATAGCGGGGTATAGGCGGGATAACCTAATGCTATCATGGTGTGTACTTCCAGTATGCTTGGGATGTCCAGGATGCGCTTGATTTCATCTGCCCACATATGCGTGATACTGACCCACATAGCCCCTAACCCCGCGGCAGCGGCAGCCAAGTGCATGTTATGCGTGGTATTAGCCATGTTCTTCAAATATATGGCATCAGTAGCGCCTTCTGTTGTCAAAAAAGCTGCTCCCAGCACAGTAGCTTGGTCAGTGCGGCGGTCGCCGACTATCGCAATGATGACAGGTGCGTCCCTGAAAGCGGCGGTAGTGGCAAATTCTCGTAGCGGCGGCAAGCGAAGTTCTGCCATGCGCATTTGCTCAATGGCGTACATTTCTGTGTGTGGCTCAAACCATGACTGCGCCAACTTGGCAAGAGTATCGGCATTTTGCACAACCACAAATTCCCAGGGCTGGGCGTTGGCCCCCGACATAGCCCAGCGTCCTGCCTCCAGTATTTTCTCCAGCAACTCAGGTGCTACAGGGTCTGGTTTGAAACGGCGGACACTGCGGCGAGCACGCGTCAGTTCAACGAAATTGTCTATCTGCATCTATGTAGCATCTTTACTGTAACGGTCGTAAGCGGGTTTGGTAGACTCGCGCAAGTCGTACAGAAACCGCTGAATGTCTTCTGACGAACGGTATTTATCTAATTCATAATGGTTGTGGTGCACCATTTGTTCTAATGGGCGCCGCCGCCCCGCTTTTGGCGGCGAAGCCGGATGACCTACAGCTACCAGCGTGTGTACATCCAATATGTCTGGAATACCAAGAATTTGCTTTATAGTTTCGCCCCAGATGCGGCTAATGCTGACCCATTGCGTACCCAATCCAAGTGCTGCTGCCGCTAAATGGAGCATCGTGGTGGCGTTGCCAACATTTTTCAGATAAGTGGAGTCTGTGCCGCCTTCCCCCCACAGATAGTGAGCTGCCAGTACGGTGGCTTGGTATGTACGGCGGTCACCTAAAACAACGATGAACACTGGAGCATCTTTGAAATTGGGCGACACCTCTAGATTGTATGAGTTTGGGTGGCGCAGTTCGGCTAGGCGCGTCTGCTCAATAACAAATGTCTCTTTGCGTGCATCGAGACGTGATTCTACGATGCGTTCTTTAATGGCGGCATCATCTACTACTACAAATTCCCATGGCTGGGCATTGGCACCCGACATGGCCCATCGTCCTGCCTCCAGAATTTGATCTACTACTTTCGGGGGCACAGGATCTGGAGCAAAACGACGCACACTGCGGCGCGAAGATGCCAATTCGATAAAAGCGTCAATCTTCATCCAATTACCACAATTATATGTAGTTGTAGCTGATTGGTAATATGCTATTTACTCCAGCGATCAAACTCGGTTTTAGCTAATTGGCGCACGTTGCCCATAAACTTTTGGATGTCTTCTGCCGAACGAAATTTCTCTGTTTCATACTGGTTATGGTGCACTATTTGCTCCAACGGACGTCTCTGACCATCTTTGGGGGGTATGGCCGGATGCCCTACTGCCACTATAGTGTGCACATCAAGAATATCTGGGATTCCAAGTATCTGCTTGATTGCTTCTCCCCAGAGACGGTTGACGCTGACCCACTGTGTGCCTAGCCCAAGAGCCGCTGCCGCCAGATGTAGATTCTGGGTGGCATTACCCATGTTTTTCAGATAGTTGGAGTCTGTGTTGGCCCCACCTTCGCCGCATATATAGTTTGCAGAGAGGACTGTGATTTGGTATGTGCGGCGGTCGCCTAACACAACGATGAATACAGGGGCGTCTTTGAAGCCGAGTATCACTTCAGGTCCACGGAAATGCGGAGGGCATAGGTCTGGCATCCGAGTATTTTCAATGACGAAGCTCTCTTTGCGCACTTCTATCCACGCTGTAATGATGCGTTCTTTAATGGCGGCATCATCTACTACTACAAATTCCCATGGTTGGGCATTGGCACCTGACATGGCCCATCGTCCTGCCTCCAGAATTTTTTGGATGTCCTCCGAGGCAACAACGGCGTTCGACTTAAATTTGCGCGTACTACGACGGTTTTGTACCAGCTTTAGGAAAGCATCTATTTCCATGTGCCTACGGCCTTTGCTTTAAGTATTTTTCCGTGCGTGGTTAGCATAGTTGTGCATTCTATCATCGTTAGTTGTTTGGTGTCTATGGGTCCCTGGGGCTCATGACTTTTTTGGAACTGCGCGTTATAGTAGCAGGCACATTTAACCATCACCGCTTTGTCTCTTGTTTGCCGTGGCGGGTGGTAATTTTTGCAAGGAGGTGGAGATCATTGAAACTCAACAAGTGGATTACCTCGGTTTCTGTTATGTTGTGCCTATGCTTGCTGCTCATGACTGCCTTGGCATGTAAGCCTAAAGAAAGTGTGGTCAACATGTCAATGGCATCATCTTTCAACACTTGGTTGGCCACTTATGCCATCCGTGAAGGAAAAATAAACTCGGATTTGGTGAACGTCAACATTAATATTGGGTCTGACCACGATCTCCAAATGAGATCAGGCAAATATCCCATGGGAGTGTTGAATACGTCGGCTTTTGCAGGTGTAATACAGAACGAGAATCTGTCGTTTGTGGCGATTAGCACTTTTATCATTCACGAAGGCGCATTGACGCGCGAAGGTGTCAATTATTTATTGACCAGGGTTGACAGCGACATTAACTCCCCGGCTGATCTGGTGGGCAAGAAGATTGGGGTACCTGATCTCCAAGGCAGTGGCACCAGTTGCTTTCTCGCACTACTCCAGGAGAACTATGGCATCGGCGCTGATGATTTTTCATCGCTAGTGGATTTCTCCAATACCCAACTTACGAACCTTCTTGCGCGCGGAGACCTTGATGCGGCGCTAATAGGGCAAAACATCGGTGTGCAGGCCACGTTGAATCCGGCGTTCAAGGTTGTTTGGAGTATTGATGATGCTTTCTTTGCAAAGTTTGGCACGCCTTGTGTGACTTCTATGCTGGTGGTCGACTCTGATTTTCAGAAGCGGAATCCGGAGTTGGTGAAAGCAGCCTATGATTTGCTCATGGAATCTGTTATTTACGGAGAAGAGCATATAGACGAACTGGCACCTCTGTATGCAGTTGAATACGGAGATGGAACGGACGCAGATTTCTACAAGATGATATATAATGCCCATTCACGCTGCAAACTCGGTGAGATTAGCGGCAATGTTTATGATGCCGTGGTGGGCCTTTTCAGCTTTGTGATGGCTCGCGGTTCTATCGACTCCACGCCAGATCCGGCGGTCGTGTTCAGTAAACCCTAAAGGTGGTTTTGCTGAGGTAGGTCGGCGAAGTCTTAGCTGATCTATCTCAGGAGTCCTACTGTTAAGGTCTAAGCAGGTTGTTTGGTAGTTAGGCGACACAGCGACACAGGGGGGTTAGTTGCAAAGAAAATGCGTAAAGTTTGGCAAACACTTCTAGCGCTTGCAGTTTTTGTCATTATCTGGTGGTTGATAGCTGCGTCGACGTCTTCTGCGTTGCTACCCAATCCGCAACAGGCGGTAGTAGCTCTTTTCCGGCGGCTAAGTGCTCCGGGTGGGTTACATCATGTATGGGTGACGGTCTATCGTGTTTTTCTGGGTACGTTGCTAGGGGCGTTGACTGGTACCGTGTTTGGTGTTGCTACGCGCTATAGCAAACTAGCAGAAGTCGCGGTGCGCTCCGTGATTTATCCTCTGTTGCAAACAGTGCCAACCATCTGCTGGGCATTGATGTTTGTGTTGTGGTTTGGATTACAGGAAGCTACTCCTATCCTTTCTGTCTCGGTAGCGACGGCCCCTTTCTTTATTATCAACGTGTGGGAAGGCATGAAGGAACTGGATACCAGCCTTATTGAAATGGCATCCTCATATACACGCCGCCCGTTTAAGATCCTTGGTAAAGTTGTTATGCCTATGCTGTATCCGTACATTTTTGCGGCCACCAAGAGCGGGTTTATGATTGCTTGGAAAATCATTGTACCAGCGGAGATCTTTGGGGCTACTGCTGGTATGGGCTACATGTTGAATTTTGCTTTCCATAATTATCGTATCCCCGATGTTTTTGGTTGGACACTGGCTTTTGCGGGTATTTTAATATTCTTTGATTATGGCGTGTTCAATTACATTGATAGGAAATTTGTGCGCAAATGGAAGCCACGGGAACTGAAGCAGTCGTAGTTAGCGGTCTGTGCAAGAACTTTGGCCGCCTGAAAGTACTCTCTGGCATCACTTTTGATGTGCGATGGGGAGAGTTGGTGTGCATACTTGGCCCGTCTGGTTGCGGTAAGACTACTATCTTACGCATTGTTGCGGGTCTCTTGCCTTTCGATGGCGGCGCGGTGTTGCTGAACGGTGATGATATACGAGAGACTCGCGATTACTTGCGCCAGGTTGCATTTGTGTTCCAAGAACCGCGCTTATTACCTTGGCGCAACGTTTGGCAGAATGTACGCCTGTCTTTAGAACTGCGCCAAGATACGGTGGCAGCAGGCGACGAGCGATTGGTGGAACAAACATTGGCACTGGTTGGGTTGTCTGAATTTGCAGTTGCCTATCCACATCAGCTAAGCGGCGGCATGAAGCAGCGCGTGTCGCTTGCGAGGGCACTGGTTACGAGGCCCCAAGTCCTGTTTATGGATGAGCCTCTCACAGGGTTAGATTTACGCAACCGAGAGGAATTACAGGATGAGATAGTGCGCATCTGGGGCGAAAAGCAGATGTCGCTACTGTTGGTTACACATGATCCGGCTGAAGCAATCCATATGGCCGATCGCATAATTGTGTTATCAGAGCGTCCCACGCGCATACGTGACATCATATCTGTATCTATTCCTCGCCCTCGCCCACGCGGTGCGGCTGAGGTTTTGGTGTTAGAACAGGCTATCCGTAGCCTTTTCAGCAACGACTAATTATGCAATGTAATGAGAGGTAGGCCGGTTTGGTCCGGTTACCCTTTTCTTCCAAGCTGGTTGATCATCTTGTAGCTCTTCCGCTCGGAGTGCTTCTTTGAAAAAGGTAAGATATCAGCGAGTGGCGGCAAACCTCTGAGCTGATGCCCGGAATCTTGGATGGATATGCTTCTCTCGGAAACTATTGTCCGCATGGTGCATGTGCTCCCTGAGGCAGCTAGGATTTAAATTGAGGATGGGCTTATTGCTTTAGGCTGTGCTACAATACCGTATCACGCTCGCTAGATTGAGGAATTCGCCATGTCCGAGTCGTCTATGCCAGAGTTGCCAAAAGCCTACGAACCACATGACGTAGAGCGTAAGTGGTACAAGTATTGGTTGGAGAGAGGCTATTTTACGCCTCACAGAGATCCAGCAAAGGTGCCATTTGTCATCATCCAGCCGCCGCCTAACATCACGGGCGATCTTCATTTGGGGCATGCTCTGACAGCTACCATTGAGGATATCATGACCCGCTGGCATCGTATGAGGGGGGAGCCCACCCTCTGGCTACCTGGCGAGGACCATGCAGGTATTGCAGCGCAGGTGGTGGTGGAGCGGCTGTTAGCCAAGGAGGGCCTCACGCGCCATCAGATAGGGCGTGAGGCATTTTTGGCCCGTGTGTGGCAATGGGTGGGTGAAACGCGTGACAATATTGCCAATCAACATCGCCGTTTGGGGGTGTCGTGTGACTGGACGCGCGAGCGCTTTACTTTGGATGCGGGGCCTTCGCGGGCTGTGCGCACGGCCTTTGTACGTCTTTATAATAAAGGTCTCATCTACCGCGGCGAGCGCATCATCAATTGGTGCCCGCGCTGTGCAACCGCTCTATCTGACCTGGAGGTGGAGCACCAGAACGTACCCAGCAACCTGTGGCACATCAAATACCCCGTGGTGGGTGAGGATGGCTACTACGTGATCGTGGCCACCACTCGTCCCGAGACCATGTTGGGGGATACGGCCGTGGCGGTTAATCCCTCGGACGAGCGCTATGGTGGTATCATAGGCAAAAGTCTAATGCTACCCATAGTAGGGAGTGTCATCCCCGTGGTGGCGGACGAGGCGGTGGCGGTGGATTTTGGCACAGGTGCGGTTAAGGTGACGCCTGCGCACGACCCCACCGACTTTGAGATTGGCCTGCGCCATAAGTTACCGATAATCAATATTTTAAACCCCGATGGTACCATTGGTGAGAGCGGCGGTAAATATCAAGGGCAGGAGCGCTTCGCTGCCCGCCAGGCGATTGTAGCTGAGCTTGAGCAGATGGGGTTGCTGGAAAGAATTGAGCCGCATACTCATGCTGTGGGCCACTGCCAGCGCTGTCGGACAGTCGTCGAGCCGATGGCTTCGCTTCAGTGGTTTGTAAAGATTGCCCCGCTGGCTGCCCCGGCCATATCTGCGGTAAAGGATGGACGCATTAGGATTGTGCCAGAGCGCTTTACCAAGGTCTATCTAAATTGGATGGAGAATATCCGCGATTGGTGCATCTCGCGCCAGCTTTGGTGGGGACATCGCATTCCGGTGTGGTATTGCGCATGCGGTGAGATGGTGGTTGCGGTGGACGATCCTAAGATATGCCCCCGATGTGGCGGCTCGGAACTGTGCCAGGATCCCGATGTGCTGGATACTTGGTTCTCCTCGGGGCTTTGGCCGCACTCCACTCTAGGCTGGCCGGACGATACTGAGGACCTCCGCTATTTCTATCCCACGACGATCATGGAAACGGCCTACGATATTCTCTTCTTCTGGGTGGCGCGCATGATCATGATGGGGATTGAGGATACGGGTGAAATCCCGTTCCGCTTTGTGTATCTCCATGGATTGATTCGCGATGAGCGCGGTGAGAAGATGAGCAAGACCAAAGGCAATGTGCTTGACCCATTGGTGCTGATGGACCGATATGGCACTGATGCCCTGCGGTTTGCTGTTCTATGGGGCACATCGCCGGGCAATGATTCCAAACTTGGTGATACCAAGCTCGAGGCGGGACGCAACTTTGCCAATAAGCTCTATAATGCCGCCCGTTTCGTGCTACGTTATGCTACCCAGGATCGGGGCCAGCGGCTGGAGAAAGTGGCACTCACCTTGGAGGACCGCTGGATACTCTCGCGTTTGGCTCGTGTCAATACTTCCGTCACCGCACTTATGGAGGAATTCGAGTTCGGCGAGGCCCTCCGGCAGATGCACGATTTTTTGTGGGGCGAATTCTGCGATTGGTATATCGAGTTGACCAAAGGCCGGTTGCAGAGCGGCGCGGAACCATCGCCTCTGCCAGTGCTGGTGCACGTACTTGAACAGTCCCTGCGCCTGCTCCATCCATATATGCCTTTTGTCACCGAGGAGCTGTGGCAGAGCCTGAAAACAGCCACGGGACAGCAGAGTATGGCGGATTCTATCATGATCTCCCATTATCCCGTTGCAGATGAAAGCTTGCACGATGACGACGCGGAGCGGGTGATGGATGGTCTCGTTGAGATCGTGCGCGCCGTTCGCAATACCCGTGCCGAGTATGATGTTGCCTCTGAGCGTATGATTGAGATCCAGATCTATGCTGGGGTAATGACTGACTCATTCCAACCCTACGTGGCTGCTATCGAAAGTCTGGCGAAAGCGAAGGTAGCGGTGCTTGCTACCCATCGCCGCGAAACCTCTTCGCGTGCCTTAGCGTTGGTTCTTAAGGCGGCCGAGGTAGTTATCCCTATGGCGAGCCTCTTTGATTTGGCGGCTGAGACCGCTCGATTGGAGAAAGAGATAGCGGAAGCCATGTGGGAGCAGGCAAGGCTTGAAGCCCACCTTGGCGACGAAACGTTCCTGGCTCGTGCCCCGGAGGCGGTGGTAGTCAAAGAAAAAGAGCGCCTCGCGATGGCGATGGACAAGCAGGCGCGCCTTAAAGAACATTTGCAGCGGCTCGGGGAATAGATTTAGACGATCGGCAAGATTGCGGCCATAGCCGTCTTGCTCCTCCTAAAAAGCACAGCTATCCATTTTGGGCAGTATGTCTGCAAGTTGCCCAAATACCTTAGGTGCCTGCTGGCACATGATAATGTTTATGCGCGCGGCTACTGCTCTCATCTCAGGCATAGCTGCCCGGCCTGAGCGAAGTTTCAATATATGGCGGATTTCGCGGAAGTTCCACGTACATATGATTTCCGTAGCCCAGGCGTTAGGCAACACATACCTTGCAATTTCCGGTTTCAGGCCGGCGTCAAGCAGACGGCGGTAACTGGCGTAAGCCGTTGCCATCGCATGTTTGAACTCTTCTTGGATATCCTCGCTCCCGGTTAAAATTTCTGGAGGCAAGATATAACCGTTCGCTTCTTCGCGCACGTAACGCTGGCTGCGCTGCGAATAGCTGGCTAAGCGATGGCGCACCAGTTCGTGGGTCAAGGCCCGCGATGCCCGGATGTAGAAAGTAGCCGAGGCATGTTCAATGAGACTTTCATGTCCCTGCGTTATACGTAGGTGCAACCAATCTGCTTTTTCTCCGATCTTGTGTCCGCTACCGTAACACAACCGACCTGCCTGCTCAAGCAATCGCTCGCTGTCGGGGGTAATGGATAACAGTTTCACTTCGATATCGTAATCTGCGTTCTCTGTCATAATAAGCCTCTCCTCTATAAGCCTGTCACACGGCAAATCAATCCCCCCGCCTGCGCTATCTGCTGAAAATGGCATATCGTTTCAGGGGAATAGGGTGATAGGTGGCTATACGAATCTTCTAGGGTACCACATGGCTGGAATTGCTGTAAAACATAACTTTCGCCCGAGGCCAACCCCCGACTTATCTGCAAAATGTCGTCTTCCTGTACCAATCCAGGTACACAGGTGGTGCGAAATTCATGCTCTACTGGCGAGTTGTGTAATATCTCTACACTACGCTGTAGGCGCTTAATACTGAGAGGCACCCCGGTAGCTTGCGAGTACTTCTCCCAGGAGGTTTTAATATCCATCGCTACATAATCTACACAGTGTGCTTCCAGCAGTTTCCGCAATATCTCTGGGCGATAACCATTGGTATCTAATTTTAGCGAAAACCCCAGAGTTTGCACCTGCTGCATAAAATCCATCAACCCTGGTTGCAAGGTTGGTTCCCCGCCGGTAATCACCACCCCATCTACAAATCCCCGACGCGCTTCTATTTCTGGCCAAAACGAAGCAAGGTCTATTTCTGGTAGGATATCTCCCCGCGCCAGTTGGGCATTATGACAGAATGGGCAACGGAAATTGCAGGGGCTCGTGTAAACCACGAGCGCCACTCGCCCCGGGTAATCTATCAGCGACGTTGGCTTCATCCCCAAAATACGCATCAGTCACTTCTCCTTCATTCAGTTGCGCCGCAAACACGGCGCGGTCCTTGAATTCCTGCGCCTTCCCATTATTCCATTGACTCACCGGACGGAAATAGCCGACTACGCGCGAATAAATCTCCGTTTCTTGCCCGCAATTGGGGCAACGCTCAACGTTGCCGCGCAGATAGCCGTGTTTCTGGCAAACGGCGAAAGTGGGCGTTAGAGTGAAATATGGCAAGCTGAAACTCTGGGCCACGCGCATCACTAGGCGGCGTGCTGCCTGTACGTCATCTACCCGTTCACCCAAGAAGCAGTGGAACACTGTGCCCCCCGTATATTGTTGCTGCAGTTCATTCTGCAATTTAAGAGCGGAGAACAGGTCCCCACTAAAACTGACTGGCAACTGCGTGGAATTAGTATAGTACGCTTCTTCCGCTCCGGATATGATGATGTCAGGGTAGCGCCGCTTATCCAGCTGTGCCAGGCGATATGTGGCCCCCTCGCCTGGCGTGGCTTCCAGATTGTACATATGCCCAGTTTCGTTCTGGAACTCATACAGTTTCTGCTTCATAAACCGTAGCGTGCGGAGCGCCAGATCGCCACCTGCCTGACTGGAGATATCTTGCTTTATCAGGTTCAGGCATGCTTCGTTCATACCGATGAGACCAATGGTTGAGAAATGATTGTCCCAAAATTTATGATAGCGCTGCTTCACTTTCGACAGATAGAACTGAGAGTAGGGGAACAATCCCTCATCAGTGAGACGCTCCAGGGCTTTGCGTTTGGACTCTAAACTGTCGCGCGATAGGCACATCACATTTTCCAGTTCGACCAAGAAGCGCTCTTCTGTGCCAGTGCGATAGGCTAGCTGTGCCATATTGACAGTGACCACACCAATACTACCGGTCAGAGGCGAAGCCCCAAACAACCCTCCGCCGCGGCGTTTGATTTCGCGTACGTCTAGGCGTAAACGACAGCACATGCTACGGGCATCTTCGGGGCGCATGTCAGTATTCAGATAATTGGCAAAATAGGGCGTGCCGTATTTGGCCGTCATCTCCCACAATGCTTCCAGCGCCGGCTTGGTTGGATCCAGGTCATGGGTGATGCTGTAGGTCGGAATGGGAAAAGTAAAGATGCGCCCCTTGGCATCGCCATGCACCATCACTTCCGCGAAAGCCTGATTGAGCATGTCCATTTCTGACTGGAAATCAGCATAGCAGGCATCCTGCACTTGGCCGCCAATAACTACCCCCTCCTCTCTCAGATACGATGGTGGGACTAAATCGAAAGAAAGGTTGGTAAATGGTGTCTGAAAACCAACTCTCGTGGGAACATTGAGGTTAAACACAAACTCTTGCAAGGCTTGTTTGACCTCGGCATAGCTTAAATTGTCATAGCGAATGAAAGGGCTGAGCAAGGTATCGAAATTGGAAAAAGCCTGGGCTCCAGCTGCTTCGCCTTGCAGAGTATAGAAGAAATTGACTATTTGCCCCAGCGCACTGCGAAAATGACAGGCCGGGGAACTCTCTATCTTGCCGCGCGCTCCCTGAAAGCCCTCTAGCAGCAGATCGCGCAAATCCCAGCCGCAACAATAGGCTCCCAAAATGCCCAGGTCGTGCAGATGTACCATGCCATTCAAATGGGCTTCGCGTATCTCTGAAGCGTAGATGCTGTTCAGCCAATAGTGTGCCGTAATATCGGAGGAAATGTAGTTGTTGAGCCCCTGCAAAGAGTAGCTCATGTTGCTGTTTTCCTTGACGCGCCAGTCATTCTGATGCAGATATCCCTCAATCATGGAGTCAGCTGCTACCAATAGATCGCGAGATCGGCGTATTTTGGCATGCTGCTCGCGGTACAGGATATAGCTTTTGGCTGCCTCGGTGAACCCGTCCTTCATCAGAATATTCTCGACAAGATCCTGTACTTCTTCTACATCTGGCACACGCATGCCGCGACAGGTGATTTCCAAAATGTCGCATATTTGCAGTGTTACCTGGTGTGCCAAGTCAATGTCTGGTTGGCCTGTTGCCTGAAAGGCCTTGAACACGGCCCGTGTAATTTTCTCATCATCAAAGGATACGATGCGTCCATCGCGCTTACGAATTTGGGCTACCTTGCTGAGTAACACATGTGCCTCCTAACATCACAAAAGCCCCATTCCCAAAAGGAACAGGGCTTTATGACACGCCATACTGTCACTCCCATCCCCCCGAGGAGCATTTATGCTAGCATCTAAGGTAGGTCTACCGACTCTCAGTTTCATCCTACTGGCGGCTCCTTCCCAGGCACATGCCCAGTGGCTTGATGCCGCTTGCGTCGCTGATTACGGTTGCGGGGACAGTGGCGGACTCGCACCGCCTTCCCTGTTATGCTTAAAAGCACCCCGATGCTATTCAGTTATTAATTGCTCAACTATAGACTAAAATCTCCGATACTGTCAAAGCAGCCATTGATGCCTTTACGGCTTTGCGCCACCCAAATAGGGTAATGCTTTAAAACATCAATATGTTCAAGGCCATTCAGGTTGCGCATATTTGGGGAGGTCAGTATTCTCGCTTTGTCAGATGGGCACTTGGCTGTGTTGTTGACAACCTTGGTGGGCATAGGTATAATCGTTAGTTGAAAATGATTTTCAACTAGAGTGATGAGATTGCCAATTAACACCATCTACCACGATTTTAAAGCTCGGGGACTGAAGGCCACTCAGCAACGCCTTGCCGTACTCGCGGCGGCCGCTCATGCTGATGGCTATTTTACGCCACAGGGTTTATATGAAACCTTGAAAAACCAGTGCGCTGCTGTTGGACTGACAACGGTGTATCGTGCGCTTGAAGCGCTTGAGCGTGCTGGACTAATTTGTCGAATTGAGAGTACCAGAGACGAGCGTCTCTATGCTTACTGCTCCCGTGTTCACCATCACCATATAATATGCGATGGATGCGCTCAGGTAGTAGAACTTGATGACTGTGCGCTTCCGGGCTTAGCGAGGCAGCTTGAGCGTGAGACTGGTTTTATAATTCGTAGCCACACCCTGGAGTTCCATGGTCTGTGTTGTACTTGCAGACTTGAGACACAAGGCAATTTGCGGGGGGTCGCATGAAGAAACTGAGTCTGGTATTGGCCATGCTGGTTGTTCTTTGCCTCTTGCAGCCAGCATGCCGTTTGGATGAGGATGATGATGGCCGACTGCGCATTGTTGTGACCTACTCGGTGCTGGGAGCCTTGGTGCAAGAGTTGGTAGGTGAGGATGCACGGGTGATTATCGCCGTTCCCAACGGAATGGATATGCACGAATATGAGCCTTCCGGGCGGGATATTGAAACCATAAATCTGGCTGACTTGGTGGTGCGAAACGGATTAGGTCTTGAAAGTGGCATGGAGAAAGTGTTTGCCGAAGCCGAGAAGCGAGGGATTAGGTTTTTCACGGCTGCGGATTATATTGACATAAGATTAATTGGTCCTGGTGAGGTCGTCCATGGCGACGATGGCCACGATCATCAGATTGGTGCCCCCGATCCCCATCTCTGGACCGACCCCCTAGCTATGAAAGCGGTAATCGCGGCGCTGGCGGCGGAGCTGAAAGCCAGCTTTGATCTGGACGTTAGCGACCGAGCGGAAACCCTCAACGCGCGCCTTGAGAGTTTGGATGAGACTATCCGTGCCGAGCTTGCAGTCATACCGGTAAATATGCGCAAGCTCGTTACTGGGCATGAATCGTTGGGCTATTTCGCTCGTTGCTATGATTTCCTTCTCATCGGGGCAATTGTTCCCAGCCTATCGCCACAGGCCGAGGTTTCCGCCGCCGACATCGCGGCGCTAAAACAACTTATCGCCGAAAACCAGATAGGAGCTGTCTTTACCGAGATGGGTACTTCTGCTGCTGTGGCTGCGGCTGTCAGTCGTGAAACGGGAGCGCATCTGGTGGAGATCAACACCCATTTCCTGCCAGCAGACGGCTCCTATTTTACCTTTATGAACGATCTGGTGCGAACGGTAGGTGAGGCGCTACAATGAAGCGGACTAGTGAGTTATGATCTATGCCTAGTTTCTGCACAATGTCAAGCCCATAGCTTGGGAGCGGTTAGTATGGACATTTTTATTACACCTTTCTACGCCAACCATTTCATGCTCCAGGCGCTAGCCGCAGGGGTATTGGTGAGCCTAGCCTGCGCTGTCGCTGGGACGTTTATCGTGTTACGCGGACTGGCTTTTATCGGTGATGCCCTTTCCCATGGGGTATTGCCTGGTATTGCCTTGGCACTTTTGCTGGGCTTCCCTGGCATCTTGGGTGCGGCAGTTGGAGCCATTTTCATGATCGGCGGCGTTACTCTTATTACCCAGCGCTCTCGGCTTTCCTCGGATACCGCTATCGGGCTTCTTTTCGTTGGCATGCTTTCACTCGGCGTGGTCATCGTCTCCCGGTCGAGCTCATTTTCAGGTGATCTGACCCGCATACTGTTTGGCGAGATTTTGGGCATCAGCCAGAGTGCCGTTCTCATCCAACTTATTGCCACGGTGATTATAGGGCTGGTCGCTCTCGTCTGCGCCAGGCCGTTTATGCTTCTCAGCTTTGACCCCGACCAGTCCCAAGTGGCTGGCTTTTCACCCCGACTCTATCACAATATTATGCTTTTTATGATTGCTACCGTTATCATCATCTCTTTCCAGACGGTGGGTACTCTTTTGGTCTTCGGGCTGCTGGTAGCGCCGGCCGCAGCGGGGGCGATGATTGCGCGGCGCATTGGGGCCATGATTGCTTGGGCGGCTGTTTTTGGGGTACTTTCGGTTTATTTCGGACTGCTTTTGAGTTATCACCTTAGCCTCTCAGCTGGGGCGGCCATTGTGCTCGCGACTACCATCATTTTCTTTGCGGTCTTTGTCATTCAGAATATCCGACGTCATACGGCTGAGGTGGAAGCATGAGTGAGGCGCAGGCGGCACTGATTCAGGCCCGTGGCCTTAGCATTGGCTTTGGCGGCCGAGCAGTGATTTCAGGCATTGACTTCGACCTTCCCCCAGGGCAAGCCTTGGCCCTTATTGGTACCAACGGCTCAGGCAAAAGCACCTTGCTTAAGACTTTGGTGGGGCTCTTGCCATCGCTGTCCGGAGAGGTCAAGGTTTTGGGGGGGCTCCCCGGGGCACAGACACGGCGCATTGCTTATCTGGGGCAGTGCCATACTTCAGGTTTTGTCTTACCGTTGCGTACTGTTGATGTGGTGCGCATGGGGCGCTTTCCCAGACGGGGGCTCCTCGGGCGCATGGGCAGCGAGGACGAAGATGCTGTCCGCTGGGCTATGCGTATCATGGGCATTGAGGCGCTGTCCGACAGGCCTCTCCGCACCCTCTCCGGCGGCCAGCAACAACGCACTTACTTGGCGCAGGCACTCGCACACCAGGCAGACATTCTGGTCTTGGATGAGCCGACGTCGGGGCTAGATGCGGGCGGACGCGAATTATATTTGCATGCGGTGACCGATGAACTCCGCCGCGGAGCGTCTATGGTGGCAGCTACCCACGATATCCATGAAGAGGCGGCGTTGTGTCAGCAGGTGATGCTCCTGGCACGGAAAGTGGTGGCGGTAGGGCCGTTGGACAAGGTACTCACCCCTGATGCTCTGCGCGAAACTTTTGGCATTGTTCTCGAAGGAGAACATCGACCAGCCGTACTTGAGTGCCGCCATGGGCATGACGGGGGTTAGGTGCCGTGAAAGTCTATCATATCGTTTATGAGCCGGCTTATCGGTCGGCAGATATTCATTTCTGGACGGCGTGCAATCTTAAGTGCCGCGCTTGCTACACGCGCTTTGAGACACTGGATTTTGGCTTATATGACGATCCTATCGCCCGTATTGCGGACAAGACTCCAGATGAGCCGCCGCAGCGCTTTTTGTCATGCGAGGAGGTGGAAAGCAAGCTTAAGGATTTGCCTCTGGAGCGGGCGATATTTATCGGTACCGAACCTGCCCTTGATCCGGAAATGCCATGCCTAGCCAACATACTTCATCGCGAGTTTGGTTGTTATAATATCTTACTTACCAACGGGCGGCATTTGGCTGAGCTTACGGATATTGACGAGATTATCTTTAGCATTAAGGCTGTCTCGCCCGTGTTGCACCGGATTTATACCGGACGGGATAATCGGCGCATCCTGGACAACTTTGCCCTGCTCGCCCGAAAGGGGGTAAGGATGCAGGCGGAGACGGTGCTCATTCCGGGACTCATTGAAGCCGCCGAGGTCGAGCGGGTGGCGGAGTTCGTGGCAGGGGTTGACCCGAGCATCACTTTGCGTATTGACGCCTATTTCCCCGTACCGGGTTGTCCCTGGCGGGCAGCGTCTCGAGCGGAGGTTGAGGAGGCCGCTGAACTTGCCCGTCGCCATGTGCAGAAGGTGTCTATCCTGACCTTGGATATGAAGCGCACTGGTGAGAAGCCGCTTCGCCTGGTGTAGTCAGCCTGAGGCAAGTGCCGGGTTCCAGACTCGTTAATTGATGAGACAGGCAGATTGACACAGGGTATAGAAAAATGTATAAGAAATAGACTCACTCCTCACTAAGTTTCTGGCTGGTTTAGGTTATAATGCGTAAATGGTTATTGCTTGCCTCTGTCTTGTTGCTGGTAGCGTCCCTGGCCGGCGATGTGTTCTTT
>WRNP01000012.1 GCA_009776515.1 Dehalococcoidia bacterium
ATGGAGTGGCTTAGTAAGTGGTATGCCAGAAATCCCGGAACTATCAATTCCATGGGAAACAAGTGCTTAACAACCTGTCCGGAAAAGTGTTGACGACCCAACAGTTATTATGGCATCATGGGTTCGGCAGGAGCGGCAGCCGGTTTGCCATTCACTGTCCATGGCCAATTCTCTTTTTCTGTCGTTAGGCCCATCTCTCCGCTCGGAATATTTTTCAGATTATTTGGAGGGCCAATAATGAGTAACATTGCTTGCTAGACCATACATTGCCAACGTATTAAGCCCAGACCCTCCGAAGCCTGTGGTAAGATATGGTGAATTCCCCTTCAGATTGGAATATGAAGTCGACGGAGAAAGATTCGTTGTAGAAGACACCATCATATGTGAATTTGATGGCGTTGGCTGGAACGAAGGTATCGGTAAATATCGGGAGTGGAAGAGCCATTTGGCAAGTGATCAAAAAGAGAGAGCCATACTGATAACAGTTGATGCAAGAGTCAAGATATATTGCTTTGTGGGTAGCGCTGAATACTATATGAATGACGAAAAATATCCCGAACAGAGGCCCTTAACGCCACGTGTTTACGATGTAAAATTAAACTCTTGGGATATGAATATTTATTTTCATTCTCAGGAGGAAATCTTTGATTACTATGGCATCAAATTAGTGTGCTGGGAGTTTTCTGAACCAATAGTAAACAGCTTCAAATAGCCAGCGCTTATTCATCTATTTGTGTTGCAAGGCGTGCACTTTAACCATCTAATGCTAGACCTCTTGTATAACTAACACACAAGCTCCTGGTTGCATATGCCGGCAATCAAGTTAAAGCGCAAGCCAAAGTGTTTCCGGCGATGGCGATACCTGTCAGCCGCTATCTTGAAGCGCTTAACGAAACCGATGATGTTCTCATTCAGTACCCGTGCCGATGAAACCATCCGGCTAAAGCGCTTCTCTTCAAGGTATATACGGGAATAAGCGGTAAATTGCTTCGTTGAGTTTACCAAACCAGAATTGTGAACAAGGTTAGAGTAGGTTGGCTCCCTTGATATCTACTCTATCAGTTGTACATTGTACGATATGGCAAGGTTTTTTCGCCCTCAACCCAGATTTTTAGTCTGAAATTATCTGCCATATGACTGCTGCCTCCTTGCATGTGCGAAATTAAACATCGAAAAACACCATTTTTGTTTTGATTTCGCTCGCCATTTCAAAATAAGAGCGGAATTTCTAGTTTACTCACACACTAGATTTTCCAGCGAGGTTGTTGTACATTGGATAGCATGGCTTACTGCTTGCGCCCTCTGCGCCGGGAAGACATTCCCCAGGTCACCGAGATAGATCTCGCCTGCTTCCCCACTATGTTGCCACCCCCCAATTATCAAACCGAGATCATCAACCCCCTGGCGCACTACCTAGTGGCCCATGATGATGAGCCGCCCACCAAAAGTGCCTTGCTGCCCATACCCGGATTTGCCGGACTGTGGCTGCTAGCCGGAGAGGCCCACGTCATCAATCTAGCCGTACGCGAGGCGTACCGAGGGATGGGCTTGGGCGAGCTCTTGTTCATCGGGCTTATCCAGCAGGCACAAGCGCTCCAAGCCAGCCTAATAACCCTGGAGGTCAGGGTATCCAACACGGTCGCACAGAACCTTTATGAAAAATACGGCCTCACCGAACGCGGCCGCAGGCGGGCTTACTACGCCGACAACAGCGAGGACGCGCTCATCATGACATTGGACAGCCCCACCTCACCCACCTACGGCACCAATTTCCGCACCCTTTGCCGAGACTACGAGTGGAAATGGGCCAGAGATATCCAGTTGCGGGATGACTAAAATGCCCTGTAGCCCCCGTGGCTACGACATCCCGATGTTCTTCTGGCGGTCGCGCGCCGCCTTTTCGGCAACGAAGCGATCGAATTCTTCCTGGCTCATAGGCGAGCAACTTTTAAGATCGTTGTCCTCCATCTCGATCAGAAAGTTTTCGCGGCATTTCCAGCAACGGTAAGGCCCCCTGTAGTACACATCCAAGAGCGACATCTGCCCTACACCCTGGCAGCTGGGGCAGGTAATTCTAGCCATGTTCATCTGGAGCGCCTCCTCTAGGCTAATCCCTATGAGCTAATCTTAACAGCAAAGCAGGAATGGGGCAAATCAATTATTCCGATCGAAGTAAAAACCAGCAAAAACAAAAGCGCTGTCATTTTCAAAAGCTACCAAGCAAAGCATAAACCAGAAAGACCGGATTCAACTATTTGCCGAAAGAATCAAGCTTGATATAACAGCCGTCATGGCTTTCCCGCTAGCAGGCAGATATTGCGCGAAAAGAGCTTAACGGGCCAGCGATAGCGCCGCTCGGGGCCTAACTTGAGCAACCTAAGACCCGCATGCCGTACCAGCTTGGCAATCTCGCCGTAGGTAAAAAGGTAATAGTAGCGCAGGGCCACCCCATCTTTGTAACGCCAGGGTATCAGCAGCTCTTTGGATTTTCCCCAAAAGCGCGGCTGGGTGCGGTTCCAAACGGTGATAAAGGCCTCACCGCCCGGCTTGAGTACCCGAGTCAACTCCGCTAGAGCCCTCATCTGCTCCTCTTGTCCCGGCAGATGATGCAAGCTGGCCACGGCCAGAGCATAATCGAAAAGGCCATCGGCAAAGGGCAATCGGCGCATATCTGCCTGAATCAGCTCAGAATGGAAGTTGTTCTTGGCGGCATATCTTTCGGCCAATCCCAGCATCCCGCCGGAAATGTCCACCCCACAAAGCTCAAATGAGCTTTTGAAAGGCACAAAGTCAGCTCCGTGCCCACAGCCCAGATTAAGAAGCCGTCCGCTTTGCCAGCGTTTGGCTAGTTCCGCAAGCTCTTTCTGAAAGATGGTGTGATGGCGGAAGCCATACCATCCCGGCGCAATCCGGTCAAAGACCTGCGCCTGATCGGGCACGTTTTCCATCAGAGGAGTTTAGCTGAAGCAAGGAGGATGCGGCAACCCCTCATCTACCACTACAACGCCAACCGTATTCTCCCATTTTTGCTCTTAGCATTATCTACTTTTCCTTAAACTCTTAGAGCGTAACTTCTGAGGGAGTTGACCCAACAGAACGATCAATCTCGGCAGTAAAGAAAGGCAGGCTTTGGCGCGCTTTCTCCCTCTCAATAAGACGTGCCTCTTCTTCAGCTTCCTGGCAGGCCTTACAGCGCGCCGGGATGAGCTTGCCAATAATGACGTTCTCTTTGAGGCCCGCCAGCCGATCAACCTTGCCGTAGATAGCCGCCTCAGTCAAAACCCGCGTGGTCTCTTGGAACGAAGCCGCCGCTAGCCAACTGTCGGTGGAGAGCGAGGCCCGCGTGATGCCCATGAGAACAACCTGGGCCGTCGCCGGCTCGCCGCCCTCAGCGAGGACCTTGGCGTTAACCTCTTCAAAACGGTAGCGGTCCACCAACTCGCGGGTCACAAATTCCGAATCGCCCGAGCTCTCCACGCGCACCCTGCCCAGCATCTGGCGTACGATGACCTCAATATGCTTATCGTTGATATGCACGCCCTGAGAACAGTAAACCTTCTGCACCTCATCCACCAAGTAGGACTGCACCGCATCTTTGCCCAATACCGAGAGGATGTCCTGGGGGTTCACTGAGCCGTCGGTGAGTTGCTGGCCAGCCTTGACCAAATCCCCCGATGCAACGCGGATATGAGTGCTCACCGGCACGCTGTACCGGCGTTCCTCCGTTTCCTCATAGCGTATGACCAGCCGATCATCCTCCACCATGACTTCGCCGGCTACCCGGGCGATCAGTGGAGGCGCCTCAACGGGAACGGCCTCGGTTTTGGATTTGGATTTCTTGGAGGGCTTCGGTATGTCCAGGCGCTGCCCGGCCTCGACCCGTTCGCCGTCTTTTACCGCCGCCTGATAGCCGGGCGGCAGGGGGTACTCGTCGCGGAATGACTCGGTCGCCATGACCGTGATAGCCCGGCCTTCCTCTGATTCGATGACCTCGGCAATGCCATCAATCTCAGAAATAATGGCCTGTGCCTTGGGCGGACGAGCTTCAAAAAGCTCCTCCACTCGGGGCAGACCGGTGGTGATATCCTGACCCACCACACCGCCGGTGTGGAAAGTGCGCAAGGTAAGCTGAGTACCGGGCTCGCCAATGCTCTGAGCAGCCACGATGCCCACTGCGGTGAGCATATCCACCAGCCGTCCCCGCGCCAAATCACGCCCATAACACTTCTGGCAGACGCCCTGGTGAGACTGGCAGGACAGGGGCGAGCGCACATGCACCCGCTTATGCCCAGCCTCGATCAAGGCCTGAGATTTGACTTCATCAATCTCTTCGTCGCGGTCGACGATGATCTCGCCGGTGGCGGGGTCGGCCATGGCACTCGCCGCCAGCCGGCCAATGATGCGATCGGCAAAGGCGGGTAAAACCCCCTTCTCCGTCGGCTCCGTGATCCAAGCTCCGGCCATATCGCCGCAATCACCCTCGCGCACGATCACGTCCTGCGTTACGTCAACCAAGCGGCGGGTTAGGTAACCCGACCCCGATGTTCTAAGGGCAGTGTCGGCCAGACCCTTGCGCGCGCCGTGGGTGGAGATGAAATACTCCAAAGTGGATAAGCCCTCCCGCAAACTGGAGGTGATGGGGAAATCGATGATCTTACCCGAAGGGTTGGTCATCAGGCCGCGCATGCCCGCCATCTGGCGAATCTGCGAGATGTTACCCTTGGCCCCAGAGTTGGCCATCATATAGACCGAGCCCTGGCGATTCATCGAATCGGAAATGGCCCGGGTGATGCTGTCAGTAATCTGCATCCAGACCTCAATAACGCCGTTATAGCGTTCCTCGTCGGTGATGAGGCCGCCTTGGTACTGGTCCTCAATAACAGCGATGCGTTCCTTAGCCTGTTCCAGCAGTTGGGCTTTGGCCGCCGGCACCTCCACATCGCTCATGGCAATGCTGATACCTGAACGCATGGCATATCTGAAACCAAGCTGCTTGAGACCGTCCAGAATGGCAGCCATGGCCTCATCACTGCCCAAAAGCTGATAGGTATCGATGATGAGCCGCTTCAGGCTACCTTTGTCCATGGCCTTATTCACAAAGCCCAACTCCTTGGGCAGGATTTCATTGAATAGGATACGTCCCACCGTAGTCTTGAGACGCTGCCCGGTCTCATCCCGTACCTCAAGCTCTGCTCTGAGGTCGATCTCGCCAAGCTCCATAGCCAGCTTGGCTTCCTCAAAGTCGGCAAAGATATGCCCTTCGCCCTTGGCATTGGGACGAGTGGTGGTCAGATAGTAACAACCGAAAACCATGTCCAATGTCGGGGTCACCGCAGGATCGCCACAACTGGGCAGTAGCATATTGTGGGTAGAAAGCATCATCTGACGAGCTTCCTTGACCGCCGCCCGAGAGAGAGGCACGTGTACAGCCATCTGGTCGCCGTCAAAATCAGCATTGAAAGCCGAACAGACCAGGGGATGTATCTGAATAGCCGAGCCATCAATCAGCACCGGCTCAAACGCCTGAATGGAGAGGCGGTGCAGAGTGGGCGCGCGGTTAAGCATGACGGGGCGATCCTTGACTACCTGCTCCAGCACATCATAGACCTCGGGGCGGGCTCGCTCCACCAAGCGACGGGCGCTCTTGATATTCGAGGCCAGCCCGTCCACCACCAAGCGATGCATGACAAAAGGCTTGAAAAGCTCCAGGGCCATGCGCCGGGGCAGTCCGCACTGATGCAGCTTAAGATTTGGGCCAACCACGATGACGGAGCGGCCGGAGTAATCCACTCGCTTGCCCAACAGGTTCTGGCGGAAGCGCCCTTGCTTGCCGCGCAGCATATCAGAAAGCGACTTGGCTTTGTGGTCCCCGGAGACGGAGACGGCCTTACCGCGCCGCCCGTTATCAATAAGCGAATCCACCGCCTCCTGTAGCATGCGTTTTTCATTGCGCACGATAATATCCGGCGCGCCTATGTCCATTAGATGGCGCAGTCGATTGTTGCGGTTGATGACCCGCCGATACAGATCATTAAGATCGGAGGTGGCAAATCGTCCGCCGTCAAGCTGCACCATGGGGCGCAGATCTGGCGGCAGCACCGGCAGGACGGAGAGTATCATCCAAGACGGCTTGTTACCGCTACGCCGAAAGGCCTCTGCCAGCTGAAGCTGCTTGCTAGCTTTGCGACGGCGCTGGCCAGACGAGGAGTGGGTTTCCTGCATAAGCTTCTGGCACAGTTCGTCCAGTTTGATATCGGAGAGTAGCTTAAGAACGGCCTCGGCACCCATGGCGGCATCAAAGACATGGCTGTAGCGCTGCCGGAGTTCCTGGAACTGATTTTCGGTGAGGAGCTCCCCTTTGGCCAAATCCTTAAGCGCTCCGATGCGTATCGGCATGTCCTCATGCAGCCGGGCAATCTCTTCATCAGCGTCACGGCGAACCTGGTTGACCTCCTCCACCGATGCCCCGCCCTTCTCCATGGCCTTGACGCGGGCTTCAGCCGCATCCCGTCGCTCGGCTATCTCACGCTCAAAGCGCGCCTCAAGGTCACTGATAGCCTGACGCCGCTCCGCCTCCCTGACCTCCGTGATAATATAATGCGAAAAATAGATGACGCGCTCCAGGCTGCGGGCAGACAGATCCAATAGCAACCCCACGCGGCTGGGGATACCCCGTGCAAACCATATATGACTCACCGGCGAGGCGAGCTCAATGTGCCCCATGCGTTCGCGGCGCACCTTAGCCCGGGCAATCTCCACTCCGCACTTATCACACACAATGCCCTTAAAACGCACCCGCTTATATTTACCACAGACACATTCGAAATCCTTAACCGGACCGAAGATGCGTTCGCAAAAAAGCCCGTCGCGTTCCGGCTTGAGGGTGCGATAGTTTATGGTCTCGGGTTTGACAACTTCGCCGTAGGACCAGCTTTGAATCTGTTCCGGCGAAGCCAGCGACACCCGTACGGCATTAAAATCGTTGACTTCCAGCATGTGGCATCTCTCCTTAGAATTTAGCTCGGCATCGTGAGACAGTTAAGTTAACTAATCGCTCTCTTCTTCTTTCGCTTCTGATTCAGCCTCGGCCCCATCTGCCGCCATCTCCGCCACCACGGCCCCAAGTTTTTCATTGCGCACGATAATATCCGGCGCGCCTATGTCCATTAGATGGCGCAGTCGATTGTTGCGGTTGATGACCCGCCGATACAGATCATTAAGATCGGAGGTGGCAAATCGTCCGCCGTCAAGCTGCACCATGGGGCGCAGATCTGGCGGCAGCACCGGCAGGACGGAGAGTATCATCCAAGACGGCTTGTTACCGCTACGCCGAAAGGCCTCTGCCAGCTGAAGCTGCTTGCTAGCTTTGCGACGGCGCTGGCCAGACGAGGAGTGGGTTTCCTGCATAAGCTTCTGGCACAGTTCGTCCAGTTTGATATCGGAGAGTAGCTTAAGAACGGCCTCGGCACCCATGGCGGCATCAAAGACATGGCTGTAGCGCTGCCGGAGTTCCTGGAACTGATTTTCGGTGAGGAGCTCCCCTTTGGCCAAATCCTTAAGCGCTCCGATGCGTATCGGCATGTCCTCATGCAGCCGGGCAATCTCTTCATCAGCGTCACGGCGAACCTGGTTGACCTCCTCCACCGATGCCCCGCCCTTCTCCATGGCCTTGACGCGGGCTTCAGCCGCATCCCGTCGCTCGGCTATCTCACGCTCAAAGCGCGCCTCAAGGTCACTGATAGCCTGACGCCGCTCCGCCTCCCTGACCTCCGTGATAATATAATGCGAAAAATAGATGACGCGCTCCAGGCTGCGGGCAGACAGATCCAATAGCAACCCCACGCGGCTGGGGATACCCCGTGCAAACCATATATGACTCACCGGCGAGGCGAGCTCAATGTGCCCCATGCGTTCGCGGCGCACCTTAGCCCGGGCAATCTCCACTCCGCACTTATCACACACAATGCCCTTAAAACGCACCCGCTTATATTTACCACAGACACATTCGAAATCCTTAACCGGACCGAAGATGCGTTCGCAAAAAAGCCCGTCGCGTTCCGGCTTGAGGGTGCGATAGTTTATGGTCTCGGGTTTGACAACTTCGCCGTAGGACCAGCTTTGAATCTGTTCCGGCGAAGCCAGCGACACCCGTACGGCATTAAAATCGTTGACTTCCAGCATGTGGCATCTCTCCTTAGAATTTAGCTCGGCANCGTGAGACAGTTAAGTTAACTAANCGCTNTCTTCTTCTTTCGCTTCTGATTCAGCCTCGGCCCCATCTGCCGCCATCTCCGCCACCACGGCCCCAANCTCGTCCTCCAGTAAAGCATCGCCCTCCAGCACCGAAAGCTCATCCTCCAGCGCCAGGGCGCCTTTCGCTATCTCGGCGGGAACCGTCCGCTCCTCCTCGTTCATAACCTCCACCGACATCCCTAAGCTTTGGAGTTCCTTCACCAATACCTTAAACGATTCGGGCACGCCCGGCGGCATGATATCATCGCCCTTGACGATGGCCTCATAGGTCTTGGCCCGGCCGGTCACATCATCCGACTTGGTGGTCAGAATCTCCTGGAGATTATGAGCTGCCCCATAAGCCTCCAGCGACCAGACCTCCATTTCGCCGAAACGCTGTCCGCCAAACTGCGCCTTGCCGCCCAGCGGCTGCTGCGAGATGAGCGAGTAAGGACCGGTGGCACGGGCATGGACCTTATCCTCCACCAAATGGATGAGCTTCAGCATATAGATATTGCCCACTGTAACGGGCTGATCAAAGGGGTCGCCGGTGCGTCCGTCACGCAGAACCACCTTGCCGCTGATGGGCGAGGGAATATTGCGCTCCTCAGCGATTACCCGCACCTTCTTTTCCAGTTCCTGCAACGAAAGTTTGCGGCTGGCCACACCTTGCGCCTCCAACCACAGCTTCAGACAGGTACGCCGTGCCTCGCCCTGAAGACGTTCGTCAAATACCTTGGTCCCGGAAAAACCGTGCCCGTCAATCCAGGTGCTGGTCTTTTCCAGATCAAATGAGGCCTGCCCGCTATCTGGCCCCAAGCTCACGGCTTCTGCCTGCCAAGCCAGCCACACGCGGGCCAGCCCATCCTCGATGTCCTCATCGGTAGCCCCATCAAAGACCGGGGTCACCGCTTTGTAGCCCAGAAGCTGACCCGTCCAGCCCAGATGAGTTTCCAGTATCTGCCCCAAATTCATACGAGAGGGAACGCCGATAGGGTTAAGGATGATATCCACCGGCGTACCGTCAGGTAGTATAGGCATGTCCTCAGCCGGGGCAACCAGCGAGATGACACCCTTGTTGCCATGGCGGCCGGCGAGCTTATCACCTGCCGCCACTTTACGCTTCTGAGCCACCCAAACCTGCACCCACTTGTTGACGCGCACCGGCAGTTCATCGCCCTCTTCGCGCGAATAAGCACGCACATTGATGACTTTGCCCCATTCCCCATGCGGCACACGCAGGGAAGTGTCTTTAACCTCCCGGGCCTTTTCGCCAAAGATGGCGCACAAGAGTTTTTCCTCAGCCGAGAGTTCCGTCTCGCCCTTGGGGGTGATCTTGCCTACCAAGATATCGCCTGGCTCCACCTCGGCGCCGATGCGGATGATGCCCTCTTCGTCCAGTTCGCGCAGGCTTTCCTCGCCCACATTGGGAATGTCGCGGGTTATCTCCTCCGGCCCCAGCTTGGTGTCACGAGCCTCAAGCTCATGTTTGGAGATGTGCACCGAGGTAAATTTGTCCTGTTCCACCAAACGTGATGACACAATGATCGCATCTTCGTAGTTGTAGCCGCCCCAACTCATAAAGGCGCAGACCACGTTCTGCCCTAGCGCCAGCTCGCCGCCCTCGGTGGCCGAAGAATCCGCCAGCACCTGTCCGACCTTTACTTTCTGTCCTAGGCTCACAATGGGGCGCTGGTTGATGCAGGTGCCCTGATTGGTACGCACAAATTTCTTTAGGGGATACTCATGCTCGGCTCCCTTGCTGCCAGTAATGACAATGTGCATGCCAGTGACCGAACTCACAATGCCGTCGTGTTTGCTAAAAAGCACCTGGCCTGAATGTCGGGCAGCCTCAGTCTCCATACCCGTGGCCACCAGCGGCGCCTCAGGCAGTACCAGCGGCACCGCCTGGCGCTGCATGTTGGCCCCCATCAGGGCACGGTTGGCATCGTCGTGTTCCAAGAAAGGAATGAGAGCCGCTGCCACACTGAAGATCTGTTTGGGGGAAACATCCATGTATTCAATGCGTTCTGAGGGCACCGTGACATACTGATCGGCCAGGCGCGCCTCAACCTTATCGTCGATGAACTCGCCACGCTCGTTAAGGCGGGAGTTGGCCTGAGCAATGGTGTAACGATCCTCAACGTCGGCCGGCATGTATTCGCAATCCGCCGTGACGAAAGGAATCACTTGCACCGCCCGGCTGAAATTAGCCAGGCGGTGGGCCACCTCCGGCGTGACGACCGTACCCGCAGTAAAGACAAGCTTGTTCTTGGCATCTTTAAAGTCCTCGCGCAACCGCCGCCCCAAAAGCTCCGGGCTCTTGCTGGAGAGTTCCCCCACCACCTTGCGATATGGCGTCTCCACAAAACCATAGCGATTGATGCGCCCGTAACTGGCGAGGGTGCCAATAAGGCCGATGTTCGGACCTTCGGGGGTCTCAATGGGACAGATGCGCCCATAGTGGGAATAGTGTACGTCACGCACCTCAAATCCCGCTCGCTCGCGGGATAGGCCGCCCGGCCCCATAGCCGAGAGGCGGCGCTTGTTGGTAAGCTCTGCCAGAGGGTTGGTCTGATCCATAAACTGCGAGAGTTGCGAGCCGCCGAAGAACTCACGCACGGCAGAGACCACCGGGCGGATGTTTATCAAGGCCGTCGGGGTAAGCGCTTCCGCCGAAAGAATGCTCATGCGCTCGCGGGCTACCCGCTCCAGCCTAAGCAGTCCTATGCGGAACTGGTTCTGAACCAGCTCGCCTACGGTGCGAATGCGCCGGTTACCCAGATGGTCAATATCGTCAGAGTGATCCTGGTCATTGTTCACCATGATCATGCGCCGGACGATCTCAGCCATGTCCTCACGAGACAAAGCTCGCTCTTCGTCCGAGACCTTGCCCTCAAGACCTAGGCGGCGGTTCAGTTTATAGCGCCCCACCATTCCCAGGTCATAGTGTTCCGGGTTAAAGAACATGCTCTGTAAGAGCTTGCGAGCGTTATCCTCATTGGGAGGATCACCCGGGCGCACCTTGCGGTAGATGTCCAGCAGGGCATCTTTCTCAGTGCGGATATTGACCTCACGCTCGGCGGTCGATCTGATATAGTGATGATCGGGGTGACTGTCCTCACCAGCAAACATCGTAAAAAGCTCGTCATCCCCGTATCCAATAGCGCGCAGGAGGGTGGTGACAGGAATCTTGCGCTTGCCGTCGATCTTGACCGAGAGGACATCGCGCGTACTGGTATCAAAGTCGAGCCAGGCGCCTCGGCTGGGGATAAGATTGGCAGCGCATAAACGCCTCCCCGTAGCCTGATCCTCCTGGGTGGTGAAATAAACCCCTGGCGAACGCAGGAGCTGACTAACGATCACCCGCTCAGTGCCAGCGGTAATAAAAGTGCCCTGAGCTGTCATCAGGGGCATATCGCCAAAGAAAAGGTCGAACGGCTCCTTAATCTCGCCGGTGCTCTTCACAAGCAACCGCGCTTTGATGTAAAGCGTGACCGAGTATGTCTGATCGCGTTGGGAGCATTCTTGTTCCGATAGCCGCGGCTCACGAAACTCGTAATCGGTAAGGCTGAGCTCCAAGCGATTGCCGGTAAAGTCTTTGATGGGTGACAGCTCTTCCAAGAGCTGCTTGATGCCCTCTTCCTGGAACCATCGGAACGAGTCCAGCTGGATCTCAATCAAGTTGGGCACATCCATAACCTGGGGGACGCGGGAATATGACCGGGACGCGGCGGGCGTACGCCTTCCCGCAAACACTGCTGTCTGTTCTGGGGTCATTTCACTCCTCACAAAATAATAAAGTCGGAGGCAAACGGGTTTAGGCGGCTACGCCCGCAAAGGGACGTAACGTGGTGACGTGGTAAAATATCTGCAGGAAATAATCCGAATATACAGAATGCATAACGGCAAATTGTCATTGTACCAAAGGTTTTTTTGCTTGTCAAACACGGTACGTCACAAGTTGGCCAGGTCGCAACTCGCTCTTCTATTTTGGCTCCGCCAATACAGATAATCTCTTCGGCCTGCTGTTATAAAACTGAGGGTCATTTATTCCATCACCCATAATTCGTCGGACGTTTTGGCAACAAATCTCCCCTCGCTGGCATCTTGAATAGGCCGAAGTTGCGATTTAGCCTCGCTAAGCGATAGTGGGCCTCAATTTTACACTGCGCCCGTGCCGACGTTATAATTGAGGTTCGGAGTACAAAACCAGCGCATGAAGATTATCGTGGCGGAGTATGCCCGCGCTAACATTTTTATAGCAACTACGGCCGCTAGCGACCGCTGTCTCGCTGTTTAGTCATGCCTATCGCCCGCGAGCTTGCCGACTTCACCCCCACCAAACCCACTCTGCTCACCGTGGGCGTCTTTGACGGAGTGCACATCGGCCATCAAGCCCTGTTGCAACGATTGGCCAGCCAGGCCACCAGGCTAGGATTAATTCCCGGGGTAATCACTTTCCGCGAGCATCCCCTCGCCCTGCTTTCGCCCCACGAGGCACCCCTTCGCCTCGCCAATTGGGCAGAAAACATCTCCATCATTAAAGCCCTCGGCACCGGCATGGTCATCCCCCTCACTTTCGATGATGCCTTATCCCTAGCCGACGCCCGCACTTTCGCTCTGCTCCTCCAGCACCACCTTAAGATGAAAGGGCTGATTCTTGGCTGGGATTTTGCCATGGGACACCACCGCGAAGGTACATTAGCCGCCTTAGCCGAACTTGGTAGCCAGCTCGGTTTTACGACCGAGGTCATGCCAGCCGTAACCCTAGGCAGCGAAACGGTTAGCAGCACAGCTATCCGTCAAGCGCTCGCTGAGGGCAATGTAAGCAAAGCCCGAGCTATGCTGGGGCGCCCCTTCAGCCTGGAGGGACATGTAGTCACCGGCGCGGGGCGGGGGGCGGGGCTGGGATTTCCTACCGCCAATCTATGCATCGACGCCGGCCGGGTGGTGCCAGCGGAGGGAGTCTACGCCAGCCGGGCTCACCTTGACGGCGAATCGCATCCCTCCGTCACCGCCATAAGCCAGTCCCCTACCTTTGGCGGCGTCGGGCGCACCGTTGAGATCCACCTGCTGGAGTTCACCGGCAACATTTACCATCGAACGCTCCGCCTTGATATGATAGAGTACCTGCGTCCGCCACGCCGCTTCGAGGGCGCCGAGGTGCTCAGTGCCCAGATTGCGCACGACATCGCACAGGCCAGGGAAATATTATCCGCCACGGGATGCCGATGATGGCTCAAAGATTCGTACCGCACCCACCAAGCGCTGCGGCAACCCGCTGCAAGGGTCGTGCAGCAAGATAAGATAGTGTCACATAGCGCTATTGGTTATTGATAGATGAAGTTGATAGCAATATGTTGTATTGATACCTGATGCAAACTGGAGGCATAGAAATTTGGTAGAATAAGCGCGGCCGCATCACCGAGCAGATAAACGGCTCCTTGAGTATTTTCGTATACTGCCGTAGCTATCTACGGATGAGCACTCTTAAAATTGGAAGTACTGTATGAATCAAGACCAAGACATCGAAAAACTTCTCCGCCGCGGCGTAGCCGAGGTCATCGTCGAGGCAGAGCTGCGAGAGCGACTCAGAACCGGGGGGAAGCTCCGCCTCAAGGAGGGCTTTGACCCGTCCTCGCCGGATATCCACTTAGGCCACATGGTGGGACTGCGCAAACTCCGCCAGTTCCAAGAACTGGGACACCAAGTAGTGCTCATCGTGGGCGATTGGACCGCCCAGATCGGCGACCCCACCGGCCAGAGCGTCACCCGTCCCATGCTCACTGCCGAACAGGTGCATGCCAATGCCCAAACATATATGGAGCAATTCTTCAAAATCGTCGATAAATCCCGCACCGAGGTGCGCTGGCAAAGCGAATGGTTCGGCAAGTTCTCGCTCGCCGATGTGCTGCGCCTGGCCTCTCGCTTCACCATCGCCCAATTCCTAGCGCGGGAGGACTTCAGCAAGCGCTTTACAGCCGGCAAGCCCATCACCCTGACCGAGTTCCTCTACCCCCTGCTCCAAGCCTATGACTCGGTGGTCATCCAGGCAGATGTGGAATTCGGCGGGCAGGACCAAAAATTCAATCTCTTAGTGGGGCGCGAGCTTCAAACCATGGTAGGCCAGCGCCCGCAGCAGGTGTTCATGACACCTCTCTTAGTAGGCACCGACGGCATTCACAAGATGAGTAAGAGCTTGGGAAACTATATCGGCGTGTCCGAGCCCCCGGAGCAGATCTTCGGCAAGGCGATGAGCGTGCCAGACGAGCTCATCATCACCTATTTTGAGCTGGTCACAGACGTGGCGGAAGTTGAGATTAACGATATGCGTGCGGCCCTGCAAAATGCCGACATCAACCCCATGTCGCTCAAGAAACGCTTGGCGAAAGAGCTCATCCTTCAGCTCTACGATGCTCAGGCGGCCGAGGCGGCCGAGGAGCATTTCGTCCGCACGGTACAGCGCAAAGAAATCCCTGACGAGATCGCCGAGTACCGCCTGATGCCAGGGCTGACACTGCCGCAACTCATGGTCGAGGCCAAGTTGGCTAAGAGCGCAAGCGAGGCTCGGCGTCTCATCGCTGCCGGAGCGGTAGAGATGGACGGAGTGCCCATTGTCAGCGTGACCGGCACCCTGAACTCCGGAAGCATCCTCAAAGTGGGCAAGCGCCGGTTCGTTAAATTGGTTAGCTAGGTAATATCGTCACCAAGACGGCGCTGGGCCGAGGCCGCCCGCAGACGCTGCGTCTCAATAAGAATTTTCTTGCGAAGGCGGATATTCTGAGGGGTAATCTCCAAAAGTTCGTCATCGGCAATGAAAGCCATCGCTTGTTCCAATGACATGATCTCGGGCGGGGTGAGGCGGACCGCGATATCTGAGGTCGAGGAGCGGATATTCGTCTTCTTCTTTTCCTTAGTCACATTAATGGCGATATCCTGCAACTTAGCATTCCGGCCGATAATCATGCCTTCATAAACTTGGGTATTAGGACCGATGAAGGTAGTGCCGCGCCCCTGGGCAATATTGAGACCATAGGTTAAAGCTTCGCCCGCCTCTGAAGACACCAGCACACCCATACGTGTAATGGGCAGCTTGCCGTGCCACTTCTCGTAGTCCAGAAAAGTTGAGTTCATAACACCTTCGCCGCGGGTGATGTTGACAAAGGCACTGCGGAAACCGATAAGCCCTTTGGTGGGCAGGCGAAACTCCAGCCTCACATTGCCCTGTCCGTCATTGTGCATATCGGTAAGCTGCGCCTGCCGCTGGGAGAGTGACTCAATGAGCATACCGACGACATCGTCTTTCACATCCAGACTTAAGCATTCCACCGGCTCCATGAGCTGTCCATTCACCGTCCGAGTTATGGCCTCAGGGCGCGAGACTTCAAACTCGTATCCCTCCCGCCGCATAGTTTCGATGAGAACCGCCAAATGGAGCTCGCCGCGCCCCTTTACCAGGAAGGTATCGGGACTGTCGGTATCCTGCACCCTCAAGCTAAGATTGGTCTCGAGTTCGCGGTAGAGACGCTCACGTAGCTGGCGAGTAGTGGTAAAGCGCCCCTCCCGCCCAGCAAAGGGCGATGTATTGACACCGAAAGACATCTCAACGGTGGGCTCGCCCACCTCTATGCGCGGCAAGGCCTCAGGACAAGACGGATCAGCCAGAGTATCACCTATATTCACTTCATCCACCCCAGCTACCGCCACGATATCGCCCGCCTCTGAAGAAACAATCTCCAGCCGCTTCAGTCCAAGGTAAGTCATCACGGCACTTATCTGGTAGCGCTCATTCTCACCAGTACCCAGCCGCACCACAGCGTCCCGCGGCGCAACGGCCCCGCGCCAGATGCGCCCAATGGCGATCTTCCCCTTGTGGTTATCGTAGTCCAGATTTGAGACCAGCATCTGGAACGGCCCGTCCTCAACCTGAGGAGCGGGAACCTTCTCCAAAATGGCATCCAGCAGAGGGCTGATATTCTGACCTCGTCCTTCGGGGTGCGCCACCGCCCAACCCTCGCGTCCGCTGGTATAGAACACCGAAAAATCAAGCTGCTCCGAGCTGGTCGCCAGCTCCAAAAACAGATCTTGCGTCAGGCCAAGCACCTCGGCAGTGCGCGAATTGGGCCGATCTATTTTATTGATAACAACGATGGTTTTAAGCCCCCGCTCTAGAGCTTTGCGCAACACAAATTTAGTCTGAGGCATGGGGCCTTCAATAGAATCCACCAGCAAGAGACAGCCATCGGCCATGCTTATGACGCGCTCCACTTCCCCCGAAAAATCAGCGTGTCCCGGGGTATCAATGACGTTTATCTTTACGCCTTTATATTCAATAGCCGTGTTCTTAGCCATGATGGTAATACCCCGCTCGCGCTCCAGGTCATTCATGTCCATGACGCACTCGGCCATCTGCTGGTTGTCACGAAAGACATGGCTCTGTTTTAGCATGGCATCCACCAGGGTCGTCTTGCCGTGGTCAACATGGGCAATAATAGCGATGTTTCTGATATCCTGACGAAATTTCATACCTGCATAGTTCTCCGAAATGGAACGTGTAAAATAAGAGCAGAAAGGTAGCCGAGACGCTACCCTCTAGAGGAAAATTCTGAAGCGGTGCAGATAGTGTTTGCACCGCTTAAAAGAAAAACCTGCACAAAACAATGTAATAGTACCTTGGGTTAAGAATATCGTAGGCTGAGGCGTATGTCAAAAACGTGGATATTCATGAGCGCAACACCTACAAGGCCCGGCAAAACATGATCGCAAGCTGCAGCCTTATTCAATCCGAAAGCAGTTGTCGATAGTTCAACTACACCCTTGTGTCCTTCTTTTCCCGCTTGTATATGATATTGCAGACATATGTAGATGAGGAATGCTTGCACTGCGTTCCAGGGTAAAAGTTCCCATGTCCGAAAGAGGCCATCATCTGACGCAATAGGTCCAACCGCTACGTATACAAGGTAACAAGAGCCTATAAGAATAAGAGAGGACATCCGATTTGTATCTCCGCCAGATCGGCAGGCTTGATGAGGCCACAGAAATGCTGAATACCGACGACAACTACTGTGAGATCTGTGGGGACGAAAACATCAAGGCCCTACCGGCTTTCCGACTCCATCCCGCTCAGTAGAGGCAGCTTTCCCCGTCAAGCACGTACTGGAAGGCCTCGGGGCAACCAAGGTGCTCGCCTCAGTCTTTGGAGAGAACAGGACGGCATAGACTTACAGCGCAGCATATATGGCCTAGACAGCTAAAGCGGGGATTGTATATGTTCATAGCAGACGGGGATTCAGGATGTAAACTCTTTTTTGGACATAGCAACGAAAACAATCGCCACGATCCCAAAGACATTGGAAACCAGCGCTGAACAAATGGAGCCCGCCAGCGCCCATCCCCAGCGTTTTCGTTTTATGGCAAAGATACCTCCGATCAGGGAGACAACGCAGGGAATTACTAATACTATGCCGACGATAACGCATATCGTGGCAACCAGAGAGAGGGCCTCTGAAGTTCCCTCAATGCTTTCTGGATAGTTATTATAAACATATGAGAACACAGGGGCAGTAATGAAGAGGATCAAGCTAGTGAAGAATCCAAGTATGCTGGAGATAATATTTAACACACCGCTTGCGGTTGGCATCCACCGGGATGAGTTATCGTTTGCCATGATTGTTCTCCTTAAAACTCATAGTTTTTTGTGACTATACTAAACACAATGTGCATAATAGCATGTCGCGAGATTGATAACAATCAATCGCATTGAAAGAGCTCTTGTGGGGAGGTGGATTTCCCCAAGAATCAGAGGTGTTGGTATCTGCGCAAGCCGGCAGGATATAAACTGGGAAAGAAAAAGAGGCTGATTATGCGCGGGTAGATTTATTGCCGCACATCAAGACAGCTTGGGATAAGTAGCACCTTCGATCATATACCATGTGGGATTGCCGCCATAGGTGCCAGTAAAATCCCAGCCGGCGGCAGCAAAGATGGCTTGTTTTTTCATCTCAGCCGTGGTGTTGCCACTGGCTCCGACAGCGGTGCCATCATTGCCCACTCCCAACCCTTGATGAGTAGTTTGTATGTCAAAGAAGCAGGCAGTGGTAAGATTTTTGCCGCCACCAGTGGCAGTCTGCTTTCCGACCAGCCCACCGGCAATACCACGGAAACTGGCTGTCTGCACGTAACCAACGGCATAGCAATTCGTAACGGCATTGCAGCTAGGGTAAAAGCCGTTACCGCTGTCATAGGAACCCTGCTCCCCGACCAGCCCGCCAACCGAACTGTTGCCATGCATATCACTTTTTGCCGTTACGCCTCCACTGGCATAACTATTTACAATCACGTTGGTGCCTATATCATTCAATTGCACCCCAACCAATCCTCCAGCTACATTACCACTTCCGGCCACTTCGCCCGTAGCATAACTACCTGATATGGTGCTAGTGCTATTTAGGCCTGCATTTTGCTTACCCACCAACCCGCCAGCTATAAAGGTGCCGACCGTGCCGGTGGCATAGCAATTGTTAATGGTAGCATTGCTGCCGCCTTCTGCAGATTGTACCCCAACCAGCCCTCCACCCGGACCGCCATTATTGATATTACCCGTAGCGTAACAGTTAGTAATGATGCAGATGCCATCGCTTGCGCTCGTTTGATTTCCCGCCAACCCTCCGACAAAAGTGCCACCATCATATTTGCCAACAACACTAACCGCAGCGTAGCAATTGATAATAGAACTGATACTATCGTCGTAGCTAGACTGACTCCCCACCAATCCGCCAACATCGGAACCACCGCTGACATAGCCGATGGCATAGCAATTATTAATGGTAGCATTGCTGCCGCCATCAGCAGATTGTCTCCCCACCAATCCGCCAATATACCTACCACCAACAACATCGCCAACCGCATAACTGTCAGCGATGACACAGTTTGCATTGCCGATCGCCCATTGCACGCCAACCAACCCGCCGGCATAACCGCTACCACAATCGCTCTCGGTAAAACCGATGTCACCACTGGCATAGCAGTTAGCAATAGTGCTGTTGCCACTTTGATACCCTACCAACCCACCTATAATCTCGGCGCCAATGCAGGGGTCGATCACTATGTTGCCAATGGCATAGCAATCCGTAATGATGCTGTTCCTATCGCCATCACTCTTTTGCCACCCTGCCAACCCACCGATAGCATATCGGCTGACAATGCCAAGGGAGGAATCTATCTCCAAACCGAGATTCTTGATTGTGCCACCAGCGACAACACCAAATAATCCGACATAGAATTGGTTAGGTCGATCAATCCACAAACCGATGATTCTATGTCCATTCCCATCAAAAGAACCGGTGAAGGGGTCTGCTTGCGTTCCGAAAGGATCAACCTGCCATCCGAGGGGCTCCCACCCCTCACTGCCCCAATTAGTATACCCCTCACCGCCTGGAGCAAGATATGAAGCCAGATCAATATCGTTGGCCAGCCTATAACAGGCGGAGAGATTATGCCGCACCGCATCCAGCCCAGTAGCATCCTTAACAATAAACGGCCTCTCGGGCGAACCATCGCCAACCTCTACTATCGCCACGCAGCTAAATGACGTAACGGGCAGCGACAATACGATGCCTAGCATCACAGCTATCGCCGCTGATCGCATCCTACGAATAATATTGCGTCGTATTTCGGCCACTTCCCTTCACCAAAGTGTTGGCATCATGACGTTTACTTGTTTCTTTTAGCAAATTATGATTTCCCCCCAGAAGCCCACATGTTCCGACAAGTGGAAAATTTGAAAGAATAATGCCATTATGGCGAGTTCATTGGCGACATCGCAATAGCATTTCAAGGCCTAGCGGTTGCGCCTATCGCGCCTAAACGACAGTGTTACGCATAGAATCTCGGCTACAAGGACAATGCAGCTTGCCACTGCCCACCCCTTGGCTGCAACCATCTTAGTATCCATGTCTCCGCCCAATAAGCATAAGGATGAGTCCGCCTAATCCGCGCAGGTACAATGTGTGCGACTCCCGCTTGTGTACTTAAGTCATCATAACATACGGGCAAAAAAATACAAATATCAATGCCGAGGACGCCTGACAGAGTAATGGTGATTGGCCATGTAGCCGAATTGCAGTATTTATAGCGCCACAAGGGCTTGTCCCGCAGTATGCCACTTGGTATCATTTTAATAGAACCGGTGAAACAATCATGAGAAAACGTCTTTATCAAATCATTGAATCATCCAACGGCACAGGTATTCTGGGCAACATATACGATGGCTTAATGATTGTGGTCATCATTGCCAGCCTCGTTCCGCTGGCTTTTAAAGCTGACCACGAAGCCTTTGTCATGATTGACAATATTGCTGTTGGAATATTGATTATTGACTATCTGTTACGCCTGCTGACTGCCGACTATAAATACCGCAAGAAATCAATAAGCTCCTTTGCTAGATATCCATTTTCGTTCTTTGCAATCATCGACTTGATTTCCATATTGCCGTCGCTGACCGTACTGAGCAGCAGCTTTAAACTACTGCGCCTTCTGCGCATGATCAGAGCGCTGCGTGTCTTCCATGTGTTCAAAGCTTTCCGCTATTCAAAAAGCATGAATGTCATTATCACCGTCTTCAAAAAACAAAGGACAGCGCTGGTGGCTGTTGGCACCTTGACCATCGGTTACATTCTGGTGTCTGCCCTAATTATATTCAATGCTGAGCCTGATCTTTTCCCTTCTTTCCTGAACGCAGTTTACTGGGCAACCGTGTCTTTGACCACACTGGGGCACAGCAACATTAGCCCCGCTACGGCGCTCGGGCAGATAGTAACCATGATCTCGTCTGTCATTGGCATTGCGGTAGTGGCCTTGCCGGCAGGCATCATCACTGCGGGTTATATAACTGAAATCAGCGAAGAAAAAACTGATCCCGGCGAAGGCAAATTTAAAGGCGAGTAATCCCATCCGATAGGTGAGTTCTGTTCTCAAGGCAATTGGGGCACGGTTTACTTCACGGCTGCCGGTGCCATCGCTGGCATGGCATATGCAGGAACGCTCAGGGCGCCAACCGCCTCCGGACTCAACTTTAGAGCACAAACAGCAGGCAACTTCAGATACAATCTGCAACAGTTAACCGGCAATGCAGGTAACGGGATGAAGACCCATCATGTACTGCCTCAGAAATTTATTGAACAGGTTGCCAAAGCTGGCCTCGACATCAATGATCCAATGTTTGGTGCTTGCGAGTAATGGCTTATCCCTTGGTGAGAGGTAGCCTCTCTGGAAAGTGTTGCTAACAAAATGAGAAGCAAATAAGGTACGCCTGTTTATTTCCTTGTTTGCTTTTCTCTTTTTCTGGCGTGTCTCTAGGTTGGATATGTGTTGCAACCGCCGCTAGAATCCATCCACTGAATGCACCGTTTGCCAAAGACAGCATGTAGCCCACGCTATCATGCAGACATCAGGTAACTGAAATTTCCAACAGAGATAAGCGAGATGCCTGTGCAATGGCTCACACCGCAGTTAGCGGTAGTGACATAAACTCCCCAAAGCTTATTAGACCAAAGCAGACAGGCATCCTGCCTTGCCATACTATTTTGCAGGCCTTGGGTTAGCTTCCAATTGCTGTGGGAGAAAGACTATTCATCAAATAAATCAGCGTGGGAGCCGGTACCAGTTGCTAATAGAATCAGTTCTTCTTTATCGACTCTATAAATAAGCAACCAATTTGGTTCTATATGGCATTCGCGAAAGCCTATCATTTCTCCCTTAAGCGCGTGGTCATTATATTTTTGCGGCATCTTTATTTGGGACGCAAGCATATCAAGGGTGACTGTTAACCTTGATACATCTTTGCCACGTTTAATCATGCGTTTTACATCACGTATCATTTTGTTAGTAAATTTTATCTTGAGCATAACTAGCCATCTAGCATAGATCGCATTGCCACTTCTGCAGAAGAATACGGACCATGCAAATTATGATTGAGTCGAGCATCCTCCATTGCTTCACGAAGTTCCGCATTTGGTTTTCTGCTATTAATACGCTTAACGGCAAATGGCATACCATCATTCTCAATCGCCGCAGCTATAAACATTCTCACTGCGGTTGAAGTATCAAGCCCAAGCGCGGAAAAGAGGGTATCCGCTTCCGTTTTTACGTTATCATCAATACGAACTTGTATTGTAGCCATATTAGCCTCCAGTTGTAGTACGACACTTTGCTAGTACATCACATATCACTAGTATTGTCAATCTTTTGTATCATTTTCTTGTTCTGTACCTCATGTCAAGGACAGTCGGGGTGTCTAATATTTGGTTAAGGCTAAAGACTGATGATACAGGCGGCCCTCCCGTCCATCAAAGGGTATTCAGGTAATCCCCGGACGCGGTGTCTCCGCAGTGAGCCACCAGGTCAATTTCCACAAACCCAGGCTTGCTCTCTTCCCATTCGATCCCTAGTCTAATGGGGATATTCTTTCCTGGTAGACATGCTGGTATTCGCCATATATCTGTTCCTCCGATCCCAGCGGATGATACAAATAATAGAGATGGAACTTGGGCGGAAATACAGCATTGCCAAGATAACGGAGATCCTGCGGAAGGTATCCTGCAGTCACCTTGACCAGAATGTGTGGCTTTTTGACTATGCGGATAAGGCTACGGAGGAGATGAACGCGGTTTTTAATACCGACTTTGGGAAGAAGTGCTTGGCCCTGAAGCAGATTAAGGAAAATATTGGAGATGCCAAAAAGAACCCGGTTACGCTGTAACTTTTAGCATTCCTTTATAGCCTGCTTTACCCATGGATTTCCGTGGGTTATAGGCTATATCATTTGGTAGGTGCAGCCGAAGAAAAGTTCTTTACTTTTCGAGGAGCATAAATATGAGAGTGCGAATGAAGGTAGCGTTGGTTGGCTCTCTTGATGTGTATTCTATCAGTTGTAAATTGTACAATGTGACAAGTTGCCTGTGTAGCGCTAAAGAAATGCGTACAGCAAAGCCCATGTATTTACTGCTCTACCGATGCACATTGTCTGGAAGACTGTGGATTAGCGGATAGTCATGTTTAATCAATACTTCCGCGGCTAATTTCTCAATGCAGCTTCTGCCTCTTCCGATCAAGATAATATATGCCATGGCTCAGCAGGATAATGGCCACCAGTATCCCCGCCATATAAACGCCAACCATCGCCCCAATCCGATCGTAATCAAGGAAGAAATAGGGGAAGCGGACAGGGGTGCCAGCGGTAACCCCAGCATCCAGGGGAATTTCCAAGGCAACCACGTAATAGTAGACATACCCCGCCAGGCCGGCAATGGTGGCAAAGGCCGCATAAGCCAATGGAAATATAGTTGTGAAATATATATCCCGATATTTTAAGCGCCAAGCCTCGGAAAAAAGCATGTAATCCGTAAGGCACAACAGTGGGGTAATGGCATGTACTGCCAAATTCTGAAATGTCCACAGATAATCCGCACTGATGCCTTGTGGCACCAAGAGCGTCCAGAATACCACGAAGGTCACGAGGAGATTGACCACACAGACCATCTCAAAGCGGGTATACCACCCCACGCCCCCACTCGGACCCTCCCGCAAGCCCCTGGTTGTACGTATGGCGAGTATGGCAAATAAAACGATCGCTAGCAAATTGCTTTGGGTGGTATAGTACATGAAAGAACCGAGGCTGATTGTTCCTTCAAAAACACCGATCTGCTTCATTAGCCCAGCTAGGGCGAAAAGCAACGCCCCCAATCGAAACCCCAAGGCGAATTTCCTGTTTTGCACCATAGTTCGCCCCCTTTAGCTATTTCGTCACGTAGCCCATACTATGCATCCGCTGTCGGTGTAGTTACCTACGAAATGGTCCAAAAACCCACTTCTATACCTTTGGCCTGCTGCGCTCAATCCCCGGCATACCCTGCCATCGCTGCAAGCAGCCGCCTAGAATCTGGTCTCCATCCATGTTAAGGATGCCGCCGTAATACCGCCACCATTGACAGCCTTATTTGCCGCGATTACGTTAATATTAGTAGCGCAGAGTTCGTGGCGCTACAGTTTTCCTGTATCCCATTTCTCTTTGGAGCTACGCTTGAATGTATACTGGTAAGTCGCTCAACCGAACGGTTACAACACAAGCATATGCAAACTCCGCCAAGGCCCCAGCTTTATCATCCAAGGCGTCCCACTCGTAAAATAGACTCCAGGCAGTCGCCGGCATTTGCGAGCCATCCTTATACACAAAGAAAACAAGAGCGTATTCTTTTTCTGCTTCCATAATAAGCTCTTCTCTTCCAAGGCCATACGCCGACACCCGGGCATGGTCTTCATCAATCGCCCCGGTGCCCGTATGAACGCTAACAATGCCAGCCCCGCTTATACTCCATATCACATCGGAGGCTTCGTCTCTTCTGCCGCCGATCAACACGGCGTTATCACTGCCTACTGCAAAACCATATATCCCGCCGGTGCACTCAGCCACACCATTTCGATAAAGATAAACCGTAATTCCCGCCATTAATTATTACCACCAACAGCAATGCTGACAGGTGAGCGGAGATTTAGTTTCTTATAGATATCATTCATTTTCTTGTTGGGCTCTT
>WRNP01000013.1 GCA_009776515.1 Dehalococcoidia bacterium
GTAAAACGCTCAGTATCCGTTTTGAGGTACTCATTATATTTACCCTCCTTGAAACGTTTGAGTATTACTTAGCCTTAGTCTGTAAACGCAAAAAGGCGGCTCCCCCATTGGTAAAAGGGAAGCCGCCTTGTATAGATGCCTTATTAAGTTCTAGAGTACGGGAAACAAAGAAATCATCTGCTTGCTTGCTTGCTTAAAGCCTGTGTTGTGCTAAACATGGATTTGTCAAGTTCTTGCCGCAGTGCGATGCCACGGATTATATACTTGCCTGCGGCAACAGTCAATAAAATGGATTGAAACCTGAGGTTGATTGCGCGCGGGGAGGTTGTCCGGTCTCCCGCCGGATACACTCAGTGCGGCGGTAGTTTTGGCTTCGGTGCGGCTTAGGGGTTAGCACTGGTCGGGCAAACTGGCAATCTGCTGCCGCACAGCCTCGGCTGAAGCGGCCAACTCTTCCTTTTCATCAAAGGTAAGCTCAAGCTCTACGAATTCGCTGATGCCGTTTTTCCCCAGCCTTACCGGTACGCCGATAACCACGTCACTGAGTCCGTATTCGCCCGTGAGGTAGGCCGCGACCGGCATCAACTCCTTTTTATCTTGGGCTACGGCGAGTACCATTTTCAGGATCGCGGCGGATGGTGCGTAGAAAGCACTTGAGGTCTTAAGGAGGCTGACGATCTCCGCTCCGCCGCCTACGGTGTGCTGTGACAGAGCTGCTATGGTGGTCGTTGGAACGAGGTCTGCCAATGGTTGGCCCTTTACTTTTGCCAGGCGGGGCAGAACGACCATGTTCTGCCCATGTTCACCCAGGACGAAGCACGACACCTCGGTAGCGGATACATTTAGCTCTTGGGCGATAAAGCTAGCAAAGCGAGCAGAATCCAGCACGCCGGAGAGGCCGAAGACCCGATGGCGTGAGAAGCCGCTTGCTTTGAGTGCAAGGTAGGTGAGGGCATCCACGGGGTTGGCGACAGTGATGATGATGCTGTCCGGCGAGTGCTGCGCAGTCTTTGCCACCACGTCCGATACTATTCCCGCATTTATCTTGATAAGCTCCTCGCGTGTCATACCGGGCTTGCGGGCGATACCGGAGGTGACAACCACAACATCCGAGCCATCTGTGTCTTCGTAGCGGTTGGTGCCCAAGATGCGGTGGGTGAAGCCCAAGATGGGCGCGGACTGCTGGATGTCGAGGGCCTTGCCTTGCGGGAGTCCCTCAATAATATCCAGAAGGACCACGTCGGCAAAGTCACGCTCAATGAGGCGCTGAGCCAAAGTGGCCCCGACATTGCCCGCGCCGATAATGGTTATTTTCATGGCGGTTATCCCATATGAGCGATGATGGCGTCGGCAACCTGAGCCGTACCCACGGCGCGCTTCTGCTCGGGCTCAGGCAAAAGATCGTAGGTCACCTGCTTGCCCTCGGCCACCACGGCGGCTATGGCTTGCTCCACCCGGTCGGCAGCTTCAACTTCGCCCAGATGGCGTAGCATCATCACCCCGGAGAGCATCTGGGCCATGGGGTTGGCCTTGTTCATGCCCTTATATTTGGGGGCGGAGCCGTGAGTCGGCTCAAATAGGGCGATCGTATCGCCGATATTAGCCCCGGGGGCGAGCCCCAGCCCTCCTACCAGCCCGGCGCAAAGGTCAGAAATGACATCGCCGTAGAGGTTGGGGCAGACCAACACATCATACATCTGCGGCTTTTTTACAAGCTGCATGGTCATATTATCCACTATGCGGTCTTCAAACTCGATGTCAGAATACTCGGCGGCTACTTCACGTGCTACCCTGAGAAATAGGCCGTCAGAATACTTCATGATGTTGGCCTTGTGGACGGCAGTGACCTTTTTGCGCTTGTTGGCACGGGCGTACTCGAAAGCCCATTTCACGATACGCCGCGAACCAAATTCGGAGATGGGTTTGATGCTGATGCCGGCATCGTCACGTATTTGGCCCCCCATCTCGCTGATGAGCTGGGTGAGCTTCTTGGCCTGCTCGGAGCCTTGCTCAAACTCAATACCGGCGTATAGGTCTTCCATATTCTCGCGCACAATGATGAGATCAATGTCATTGTAGTAGGTGGGAGCGCCGGGGTAGCTCTTGCAGGGACGGAGACAGGTGTAGAGCTCCAGTTCCTTGCGTAGTGCCACATTCACACTGCGGAAACCCGAGCCGACGGGGGTGGTGATCGGCCCTTTTAAGGCTACCTTGTTCTTGCGAATGGATTCAACAACCGCAGGGGGCAGGGGAGTGCCGCACTCCTCCATCACATCCACGCCGGCATGCACGATGTCCCAGTTGAACTTCACGCCAGAGGCCTCCAGCACACGGCGGGTGGCCTCGGTCAGCTCTGGCCCAATGCCGTCGCCGGGGATCAGGGTTATGTTATAAGACATAGGATCTGATTTTTCTCCTTACTTGATAATCTGAAATTGCCAGTCGCGAGCTGGCTTTACTCCAATTTAAAATCTCCGTGCTTTTTAATATAGGGGATAAGCCCACCTTCGTCCAGCAGGGCCTGCATGGCCTGAGGGAGAGGCTTAAAGATAAGATCGGCGCCATTGGTTAGATCCTTGATGGAACCGGCTCCCAAATCTACTTCCAGCTCGTCGCCATCATTGATCTTGTCGGTATCGGTGATGAGAACCGGGAGACCGCGGTTAATGGCATTGCGGAAGAAGATGCGAGCCACGCTTTTTGCCAGCACGGCAGAAACCCCGGCCATCTTAATGACTAGAGGGGCATGCTCACGGGAGGAGCCCAGGCCGAAGTTTTGGCCTCCCACCACAAAATCCCCCGGCTGGACGCGCCTTGCGAAAGTAGGATCGGCATCCTCTAGTACGTGTTTAGCCAGCTCTGGCAGGTTGGAGCGAAGATGTGCCAAGCGACCTGGCACGATGTGGTCGGTGGAGATACTGTCACCGAACTTAAAAGCTTTGCCTTTGAGTGTTGCCAATTTAATACCTCGTAACTTTAATCAGTGGGTTTTGGAGCTGTCTTGACGTGGTTAAAGCACTTCACGTGGGTCGGCTACGTAGCCAGTGAGGGCAGTGGCGGCGGCAGTGGCGGGACTGGCCAGATAGACGAAAGAGTTTGGGTTGCCCATGCGCCCCTTGAAATTGCGGTTGGCTGTGGACAGGCAGGCCTCGCCATCGCCCAGTACCCCCTGGTGTAGCCCGAGACAGGCTCCGCAACCGGGCGAAGCGATGAGTGCCCCGGCTTCGACCAGAATGGTGATATAGCCTATCTCCAGGGCCTCCATTAGCACCCGCTGAGAGGCGGGCACCACGACGAGGCGCGTGCCGGGGGCACACTTATTGCCTCGCAGGATGGAGACAGCGATGGACAAATCTTCAAGGCGTCCGTTAGTGCAGGTGCCTAGGAACACTTGATGGATTTTGACACCAGATAGCTCCCGGGCTAAGGTGACGTTATCCACGGTATGCGGGCGGGCAACAGTCGGCTCAAGCGTTGCCAGGTCGATTTCGATGGTGCGTTCATAGCTTGCGCCCTTGTCGGGGGTAATGGGGCGGTAGTCCTGCGGGCGCCCCATGTCTTTTAAGTATTTTTCGGTAATGGCATCCGAGGGGAAGATGCCAAGCTTAGCCCCCGCCTCAACAGCCATGTTGGCGATGGTCAGCCGCCCCGGCATGCTCATGGTCTCCACGGCTTTACCGCCGAATTCCAGTGCCTGGTAGGTGGCACCATCGGCACCGATCTTGCCAATGAGATGTAGGATAAGATCCTTGGCCGAAACCCCTGGCGGGAATCGGCCCTTAAGCTCAATACGGATACTTTCTGGCACTCGAAACCAGGTCTGTCCCAAGGCGAAAGCTACGGCTATGTCAGATGATCCCATACCTGTGGCGAAGGCCCCCAGCGCCCCGGCGGTGACGGTGTGCGAGTCGGCCCCCACGATGACATCGCCCGGGCGTGCCATCTGCTCAGCTACGATTTGGTGGCAGACACCACGGCCCACATCAGAAAGAACGCAGCCCGTCTCGGCAGCGAAATCCCTTAATAGGATGTGGTCTGTAGCGAGCTGGGCCTGTGGGGATGGGGCGGCGTGATCCAGGAAAAGCACTGTCTTGTACTTGTTGGCTAGCTTTTTAAAGCCACTCCCGCGGTACTCGCGCACAGTGAGGGGGCCGGTGGTGTCCTGAGCAAAAGCCAGATCCACAGGGCTGACCACAATCTCACCCGCGCTTACGTCGCGTCCGAGTTTTTGACACAGTATCTTTTCGGCAATGGTTTTTGGCATATGTGCTCTCTAGCTGGGAGCAGCGGGGCTATGGGAGGTCCCGTGGTGGCGGCTCCGTCAAAAGTAGCTTTAATAATAACATAAAGATCTGAATAAGAGGAAATCAGCTTGGTGTTGACTTGGGTTCACACACAGCACCCATTGGATATAGGCTCCTGGCCCTCATAGTTAACTAGCGGCTGGACTAACGCTGTAGCAGATCTGCAAGGGGGACTTGGCCGTTTGCTAGGCCTCAGGTTGGCGGCAAAAACTTATATGCATCTGTATTAACAATTAAAAAACAGAAATAAGTAAATGAGGATCACTGACAAGATTCTCGTGGTGACGAGAGGGGTACATGCGGGGTCAATGCTTTTCTCGCGATCAGTTGGATTCTAGTGGCAGTTGCAATACCTAGGCCACTATGGCGAATATCCAGGGAGGGGCTGTCGGCATGCTCATGGCGATCCAGTTAACGTGCATCGAATTCCTTTAGAGCCTTGCATACAGGTTGGAGCCTGCTTAAATCAAAACCAACAGAAATTATACTGACGCCACTTTCATTTGAATATAATTCCCCTGACGCATCTTCCATGCGAATTATAATAGTTCCCAAGATCGGCTTTAGTCTGCCGTTTTGAAGCTTTGCCTCGGATAATTTTTCTTTCAGTTCGCTTTCTCTTGCGAATTCAAGGATCATATCCGGCCTACATATATTGTGAGAGTCTGCCACGATGCGCAGATCCTCCGGTTTATCATCAATATATAAATACATCTGGTGGTATCTGGGGATCCTTTCAATCGGAGGCAAGCTCAGCCACTGTCTTTTAGCAGGGAGGCTGTTTGATTTCAATAGCGCCCTTATTATCTTATTACTAAAAGAAACATATTTATTTATTCGCCTAGAATATATTATGAAATCTGGAACAACAAACTTGACGGCCGATTCATAGTTGAACAAAATCTCTCTTGATTCCTTTGGCAAAGGAACATTGCCCGTACTCAATCTGGATTTATGTACTCCGTATCGTGATAGGCTGCCTGGTACCACTTGCAATGATTTCTGACAATCAAGCAATTTTAAAAGCGAAAGGGCGATCCATTGCTGGTAGCTATCAATAAACAGCGATTGCTCAACTTCAGATAGCTTCCTTGAGGCCAACTCGGCAAAAATATCAACACTGATCTTTGTTTTGAGCAGATCAAACATCAGATCAGACTCACTGTTAATAATTTCAATAAGTGGATCCCTCAGAAATCTGAAAACTGCAGGGCTGCTTGATATATGCAGCCCATACGAAGCGGAAATCTCTTTTGCTAGAGCCTGGTAGTGCTCGCTTAGGGCAGTACTCTTTCTTACTAATGCCATTGCCGTGTTATTCACAAAACTGGAAATGACCTGAATAAAATGAAGATAGAATTCACTCCGAGCATTGTCTGGTATTCTGGTTTTGTTAACAGCAATCTCTATCTCAGGATGCTCTGAAATGAATTTTTTGAGAATGTCATACTCAGCAAGCCACAGTTGTGAAATCATCGCTCCCGCCACGATCTAAATTTTTTGAACTATTAAGCCGCCATGTAGGACTTTGGTTTTACTGCTGTGTTTCGTCAAGTATTTTTTTCGGGAATAATCGTCAGGAATTTTCGGAATCATCGCCGAAATATTATGCAAAACTAGGCACTAAAAACATATGATATAGGTGGCGGATTAATATCAAATTGCGCTTGTTGATATCAAGCTCTGGATTACTATCGGTAGCTATCAGCGCCTTGGTAGTACCAAACGGTATGTACGATGGTGTGGAAAGACGAGGGTAAACCATCCCTAGAATCCACTTTTGTTCAATACAGGCGCTATTTACAGGCGAGTACCGCTCGCGCGACCATCGTTTTAGCTATTTGGATTTTCCATTTGTTGAATGGTAGCGCAATTGCATCTTGAACACTGGCATTGCCGGACAATTCTGCCACCGTATCGTCAATTGCTTTACCTTTTACCTGGTCCTCTGCCTTAGTGGCGCGATATGGTTTATTGTAAACAGCGTTTAAACAGATACGGGCGGCATCTCCTCCGATCAGCGCGGCACAGTTTACAATCGGGAAATCAATTGATGAGCGCAGGGCAAACTTTATGAACGTACTTTTGGCTCCACTGCTGGGTGCCGGAATTTGTATTTCTTTAACGAGTTCATCTGGAGCTAAAACTGTTGTATTGGGTATCGCAACATCCCAAAATTGCTCACAGTGGATTGTGCGTTTTGTTGTCACGACGCTCGCATTAAGGGCCACTAGCGCAGGTGCAAGATCAGAGGGGTTGACATCTACACATGATTTGACTGCACCAAAAATACTATGGTACCGATTTTCGCCACTCAATGCGTAGCAGGCGTTGCCGCCCTTGCGAGCGCAATCGAACCGATTCCATTTTTTTCGGAAGTACAGACAGCGCGGCAATTGACATATATTCCCGCCAATTGTACCCATTTCTCTGATATGAGGGGATGCTGTTTTTTGTGCGGCCTGAGATAGGGCACTCCACTTTTTGTTGACAACATCGCTTTTCGCAATATCTCCAAGCTTGGTTAGGGCACCAATCTTCAGCACTCCGTCTTGATCAGTAATATAGTCCAAGCTTGGTGCAATAGTCTTGAGGTTGACGATCAGTCGCGGGTAATCCCTTAATATATAAAGTTTCATTGTTCCCAGTAAATCTGTTCCCCCCGCAATAGCTTGTGCCCCTGTTTCCGAGAGCAAGCCAACCGCTTCGTCAAGTGATTTTGCGTTAACATGGTTGAACTCTCTTAGTAAATTAGACATTTTCTATCCTTTCCCGAGGGCTTCTAAAATTTTCTTTGGACTTGTACAGAGGTCGACCCATTTTCCGATAGCATTGTGTACCGCGTACCTAGATAGGTTGGCTACACAGGCCCCAATGTTTTCACCTACACCAATCATCCCATAAGCCGCATAACCGAGGCCGGTTTCGATTTGGTGGCAAACAATGGGTCCCTCTATGTCGTTCATGACAGGAACGGGATAGCTGATAAGATCATCATTCAGCCTCACTCCATCTGTGGGGTCAAAAATTACCTCCTCAAAGGTCGACCTCCCGAAGCCCATATAAGCACCGCCGTATTGTTGCCCAGCGTATGTTTCTGGGCTGATTAGTCTCCCGGCATCGTTGACGATAACTAATTTTTCTACTTTGACTTTCCCGGTTTCAGGGTCAACCTCGACTTCCATAAAATGGCACTGTCTCCCCATGCTGAAGGTTTGCAACTCAGGATCTATATCTGGCACCATATCCCATACAAACATCTTTGTATGAAAAACTGCAGCAAGGTCTGCCACAGTCGCTTGATTTGCAGGATTGGCAATCTCGTATATTACGGAATCCTTGATATCAAGCTCCTCGGGTTGTTTATTTGGGAATAGCGGCGGATAATTCCCGGGGGTTATCCCTCCCCATCCTCCAGCAATCACTCTTGGTTGCATTGCAAAACTTAACACCATGTCCTTGGCTTTTTTCCCTAGCCTACCCAACATAGTCGAATTGGTTGTCATGCCGCGGGAATCGGCATGACTATGAAAATCAAAAGGAGTTCGCTGTTCAGCTGGTTCATTAGCGAACTTGAACGCAACATCTTCTAGTTTCATGCCCATTTCGTCTGCTATGATAGATGCATATGTGGTATCTCGGTTGACGCCCTGTTCGACGTTGTCACCCAGAACAATAACTTTTCCAAAGGCATCAACGGCCAAACCCAATGGTCCCCATGGCAGGCGGTTTTTCAAATCATCCGGTTCGTTGGAGTCGTTAGGGCGATGATACCAGGTGTGGGACCATACAAACCCAATTCCATGATAGCTACCATTCTCCAACTTCTTAATGCCCGGCTGGTGCCACTTCGTATCCCATCCGATAGCCTCCTTGCCTATAGCCAGACATTCTTTGAGGCTGTCTCGGGAGGCATCAAACCCTTGAACCTTTTTGATATTTTCGGTTATCCATGCCATATCGTGTCCAAGGCTACCATCGTTAATTAAAGCAACTTGGGTCGGATCCATCTTTAGCTCATTTGCAACTTGATTGAATGTCTCAACATGAGTAAGGACCATGTTAGCTCCATGGCGATAACAGTGATATGCACCCAAGTTCTGGCATGGGAAAGTTTTCTTTGAATAAATATTCTCGCACTTGCAAGATTGTCGAATTTGAGTGAGTTGGTCTGCAAGGGCCCCCGTGTTTATGTGATGGTATTTAACGGCGGTTACTTCGCCGTTGTCTTTATAACCTATAGTTGCTTTGTAAGTTCCAACCTCATCTCCTAGCCAATAAAAAGCGCTGTCAAACAGGTGCTTTACTGGTCTGCCATTGGTCTCCTTGGCAGCCCTGGCTGCCATTAAATGATTGGCTAGTCCTCCCCAAACGTGTCCGAACACGCCAGCATTGACGAAGCCGTGTCCCGTCACGCGCTTAATCCAGGGCAAAAATACGGGGGTGTAAGAGGTGAATAAAAAATGTGTCTCATGGTTGCCCCAGTATTCTATTTCATCGTCATGCAGATACTTGACGAAGTCGCAAGCTCCCTGCACGACGGCTGCAGAATCAGCAGTTTGTCTTATGACTACATCTATGGTATTAGGGGAAGACTGAAGAGCTGAGTCGACATCTCCATACTCCTCTATCTCTTCGTCATATATATTGTTTTTGAGTAAATCGGGGTATATGACCGCCGCATCACTTGCCAGCGCCCGTTCACAGTCTAGATGAAAGGGCAGTTTTTCCCACTCGGTGTCTTGGTACAATATCTTCAGCGCTTCGTCACATGCCATCTCGTTATCGGCAACTACTATGGCTCCGCAAATCTCGCCAGCCCACCAATTTTCTGAAGGCAGTGTCGGCAAAGCTCCGGGATAACGCTGGCCATCGAAGCTGGCTACCCCAATCGGGGGATCATCGTACTTTATAATTTTTCGCACTCCGGGCACAGTTGCTGCGCGGGCAGTGTCCATTGAAAGAATCTTAGCATGTGCATATGGCGCCTCCATGCTTTTGGCACAAAGAGCGCCGGCCATTTGGAAGTCCCTGGCATAAACGGCTGTCCCGTTACATTTTGCTAAGCCATCACGGCGGGTGAGGCCGTGCTTGCCAGCATATTGAGCGGATGAGAGGCTCCACAACCACGGCTTGTATTCTTCTCCATCTTTTATTCCATAGTATGTAGTCATCAGATGCTCCTCTTTTATTTTCCGGCGGTAATTTCAAGGATGGCCTTGATATGTTGTGAGTAAGTCGCGCAACGGCATATATTTCCGCCAAGCGCCTCCCTGATGTCTTTTTCCGACGGCTTGGGAATCCTATTTAGGAGGGCTTGGGAAGTGACTAAAAAGCCCGGGGTGCAATACCCGCATTGCATGCAGTGGTTTGCGATGTATGCATCAACGAGAACAGGATTGGATGCCGCAATTTCTTCTGCGGTGATTATGTTTGCGCCATCACACTCTGCCGCTAGCACCATACAAGATAATACGGGCCTGGCATTCATGATGACACTACAGGAACCACAAGCACCATAGCCATAGCACATGTCTTTTGGAGATAAAAGCCCGACTTGTTCACGTAGAAAATCCTGTAAAGTACTGCTTGTTTTTATCTCGGCTATATAAGGCTGATTGTTTATGGTCACTGCAATGGTTGTTGTTTTCTTTCCAACTGTGTTTGGGTCAGCTACAGTTATAGTGATGGGCTGTGTCACTGTCGCTGTGTTGGTTCCACTGTCGCAAGCATTCGCCATTAATATAGAACTTAGACCTGCCCCGCCTAAAATCAAGCCGCTATCTCTCAGAAATTTTCTTCTTGATATTGACTCTGAATTTAGCTCTTTTTTGTCGATGTTCATCGTTCTCTCCGATTATTAATTTGACGACCCTTTTCATGGTTGAGAGCAATCCTAAGAACTCTAGCATTCCCAGGGGGAGAAATTCTATGAAAATAAGGAACGATAACGTGAAATTCAGAAGCAAAAAGGTGACAGAGTGGTCACAGGTTGGTGACTGTTGTGGTTTTCCGGATCAAAGCACGGGTGGGAGATTATAAATTGGGCGACAAAAAGTAACCGATACCTGGTCTATTCAATATAACGCGAGGATTATGGTAATCCACTTCAATCTTTCTCCGTAGCCGATAAACATAAGCTTTTATAGCGTCATGCGAATCTCTCTCCGTGTGAAGAGTTGTTCGCATGTTCGTTCCATAAATTCGCTCAGCAAGATCGCGGTTTGTTACCGTACGTCCTCTCGCTATAATCAATTCATACAGAAGTTGCTTTTCTGAGTTGGTTAAACATATCCTCGTTTCATTATAGTGCAACTCATTCGTAGACGAGTTCAATGAAAGTGTACGATACGCTATTACAGGCTCTTGGATTTCGTCGGCGCAACGTCTTACCAGTGCTTTGACGCGGGCTATTAACGCCAATTGGCCAAAGGGCTTAACCAAATATTCATCTGCTCCCAGACTCAAGGCTTTGACAATGCTAGAATCTTCCTCTCGTGCCGTAATCACCATGATGGGCGAATTAGAGGTCAACCGAATATTTTTAATAACATCGAACCCGCTAATATCGGGAAGCCCTAAATCTAATAGAATCGCATCTGGCGCTTTTTCGCGTAGTATCTTTAGGCTTTCCACTCCTAGGCTGGCAGTTAAAACCCGCACCTCTGGCCAGGCGACCTCAAAGGCGTTGGCGATGTAATCGAGCGTATTCTCGTCATCATCGACTATGAGAAACTGCATATCTTCCTCGCTGGATATGGATTTATTTTATGGGAAGAGTGAACTTGAAAACACATCCTTTTCCAAGTTCGCTCTCAGCTAGAATTTTGCCCCCGTGTAATTCGACGAGGATCTTACATAATGCTAGGCCTATACCTAATCCAGAAAGCTTCTCCATGTTAGCCTCAGTTCTTTGAATATAATACATCTGAAACAGATGTTTTTTTGCATTCTTTGTTAAACCTGGACCTGAATCCCTGATAACGAACTCAATGTTTTTCACCAGTTTCCTTGCTTGAATGTATATATTGACGCCCGTAGGGGAGTGCTCAATGGCATTACAGATCAGATTCTGTATTATTTGCTTAAGGCGTCCCGGATCAGCTGCTATTTCAGGAATATTCGTGGCTATGGCGACCTTAATTGATGCTCTTTTTAATCTAGCGAGTATGGCAAAGTCCTCAACAATACTTTCCAGTAGCGCTTTAATGTCGGTGGGGATTTTGTTAATTGTCAGAACTCCGATTTCACCGCGAGCTATATCCATTAACTCGTTGATGCGCTTGTCAAGTTGTTTAGCTCCTTCGTTTATATTCTTAGCAAGCCGTTGATCAACCCCCTCTGCCATTTTAAGTGATAGGGCTTCACTGGCTCCCATCATTGCTGTCAAAGGTGTCTTAAGTTCATGCACTAAAGCTCTAAAGAAATCTGTCCTCAGTCGTATCTGTGTTTCAAGTTCCAATCGGGCTTTCTGCTCCGACAGGTAATGGTTTTTGGCTTTGATCTCCGCCCTTTTGCGCCACTGGATTTCTTTTTCAAGCCTAGCGGTGCGTTTTTCAATTATCTCTTCAAGGTAGTTGTTGTAATCTTGGAGCTTCTGTTCAGCAAGTTTGAGATCTGTCAGATCATAAGATGAGCCGATAAGATAGGTGCGCTTTCTGTTGGGAATCGTCAACACTACATTATTACCGTGGTAGTAAATTGTTTTCCCTAGTAAATTCACCGAACATTCTTCACGGCTGAAACGCGAACAACCATTGAATAGTGAAATGATATTCTCTTTGATGTAATTAGCCATTGGGGGTTTTCGCCAAACAGGTTTACTCATTAGGAAATCGTCTATAGATTCGGCCCCCCATAATCGCAAAGCGGCCTGATTTACTTTCCGGTGAATGATCATTTGGGCACAGCGCCCTATCTCGTCAGGGTATTCTTCAAAGTAGTGTCTTAAGTCTGCAACCCCCTTAGCCCGTAACTTGCTAAAATATCGGACTAATCTTGATACATCTTCTTCCCATAAGGGCACTGGCGCATTATTGAATAAAAATTGGTACTTTATCTCCGTCACGGCATCTCCATTATTCGGCCAGCGGACTCTCTGGGCCACATAAGTCCTTTTGGCGGTTTACGGCATCGGCAACCATAAACTCTAAGCCATCGCAGGATACATTATAACGATTGTTTGGTGCCCATTGTCCCGACTTTAGGATTTTGATTACCGATCGGATCCATACCTTGTAATCTTGCTACGGGGAGTGCTTCATTCCAACGCTCGTACCTTCCCCTTGTAAGCTACTTCCGATCGTCTGATTTATGCTATCTGTACTGACGTAATGAATTGGGTTTGCTGAAGAATTGCCGCATTCGGTTCAAATACCGACATATTCTTAGACTCGGTCAGTCTCTAGTAGCAACCGGCTGATTATGCATGTGTTTGACCGGTACGCTTGCCGTGTCTATAATTAATCCTCTAAGTCTCCCAAGAGTGAGTTTCATTTGGACACACCAGAAACTGCGCTTAGCGCCCTACTCACCCGCTTTACCCCGTCCCGGGATAATCTTATCCCCATCTTGCACGTTGTGCAAGAGGCAGAGGGTTATCTTTCGCCGGCGTCCATGGCGCAGGTGGCGGCTTACCTCGGACTGTCTGAAAGTGAGGTTCACGGAGTAGCCACTTTTTATGCCTCTTTTAGGTTAAAGCCCATTGGCAAGCAATGCCTCAAGGTATGCCGCGGCACTGCCTGCCATGTGAAAGGGGCGGGCGAGGTGCTCGCTGAGCTTGAGAAAAAGTTGGGGATCAAGGCCGGGGAGACCACCCCGGACGGTGCCTACTCCTTGGAAACCGAGGCCTGTTTCGGCTCCTGCGCGCTGGCCCCGGTGGTGGTCGTGGACGGGCGTGTCTCAGGGCGCGTAGAGCCTGCGGGGGTCGGCGAGCTTTTGAAGGGAGAGAATGAGCCTTAACATACTTCGGCAGCAGGCTGAGGCCGAGTGGGAAGCGGTGGTACATCCCAGCTTGCCGCAGATCTTTATCGGAACGTCTACCTGTGGTGAGGCGGCGGGTGCGGGTCGGGTGCGGCGGGCCATTGAAGAGAAACTTGTTGAACTTGGGATAAGCGCTACCATTCATCGCACAGGATGCTTAGGTGAGTGCTGGCGCGAGCCGCTGGTGGATATCATAAAACCCGGTTCGCCTCGCATCACCTATCACAGCCTGACTCCGGAGAAGGCCTCTGAATTAATAGCAGACTATTTGGTGAATGGTCTTCTGCGTCCGGATCTGGCTCTTGGGGTATGGGGTGGTGGCTATGACGGTCTGCCTGCCTTGGACACAACTGCCATGTTGGGGCCACAGAAGCGCCGTGCCCTGCGCAATGCGGGCATCATTGACCCTGAGAACATTCGCCATTATCTCGCCCGTGGGGGATATCGGGGCTTGGAGCGGGCACTTAGCCTGTCTCCCGACGAAGTAATCTGCGAGATTGAACAAGCTGGGTTGCGGGGACGTGGTGGGGCTGGCTTTCCAACCGCCTGGAAGTGGCGGCTCTGCCGTGAGGCCGAGGGGGCACCCAAACACCTGATCTGCAATGCTGACGAGGGCGATCCGGGGGCTTTTATGAATCGCGCTTTGCTGGAGAGCGATCCTCATGCGGTACTGGAGGGAATGCTCGTCGGAGCGTATGCTATCGGTGCCGATCGCGGTTATATCTATGTGCGGGAGGAATATCCTTTGGCGACGCGGCGGTTGGAGATTGCCCTTGAGCAAATGAGGGATAGCGGACTGCTTGGTCGAGATATTTTGGGGACAGGTCTGGACTTTGACATCAAACTGGTGCGCGGGGCTGGGGCTTTTGTCTGCGGTGAGGAGACTGCCCTCATTGCTTCTATGGAGGGCTACCGTGGCTTGCCGCGCACCCGTCCGCCTTTTCCAGCCTCATCCGGTTTGTGGGGAAAGCCCACCAATATCAACAACGTAGAGACTTGGGCGCAGGCGGCCTACATCTTAGCGGCAGGGGCGGAGGCCTTTCGCGAATATGGCACTGAGCAGAGCAAGGGCACCAAGACCCTCTCGCTTGCAGGCGATGTGAGGCATACGGGGCTGATTGAAGTGCCGCTGGGCACGGCTCTAAGTGACATCATCTACACCATTGGCGGTGGCATTCCAGGCGATCGGAGTGTCAAGGCCGTTCAGACGGGCGGACCATCAGGTGGCTGCTTGCCGGCCTCACTCCTGGCGTTACCGGTAGACTATGAGTCCTTGGCCCAGGCCGGCTCCATCATGGGTTCAGGCAGCATGGTGGTTATGGACGAGCGTAGCTGCATGGTGGATATCGCCCGCTATTTCTTGACTTTCACCGAGGCTGAGTCCTGCGGGAAATGCACTCCCTGTCGGCTTGGGACGCGCCAGATGCGATCTGTTTTGGATGATATCGTGGCGGGTAATGGAAAGGCGACGGATTTGGAAGTCCTGGCGCATTTGGCACAGTCAGTGCGGAAGGGTGCCCTCTGCGGGCTGGGGCAGAGTGCCCCAAACCCTCTGTTGACCACTTTGAAATACTTTCGTGAGGAATATGAGGCGCACTTGGATGGGCGCTGTCCGAGCCTGGTCTGCTCGGCCTTGGTGCATTTTGAGATTACGACTGAGAAATGCGCCGGCTGCGGGGTCTGTCTGCGAGTGTGTCCTTCTGAGGCCATAAGTGGGGGGAGGGGGGTAAAACACGTCATTAATCAAGCCAAATGTACCCGTTGCGGGCAGTGCTTGAAAGCCTGCCCGATGCGTTTTAGCGCGGTAGGAAAGATTGCTGGAAGAGCTGTGAGGGAAGATGCCTAAGATATCCCTCTGTATTGATGGGCGCGAGATTGAGGCCGCCGCCGGGGCCAGCCTGCTGGAGACCGCCCTAGAGCATGGCATCTATATCCCTCACCTCTGCCATGACCCCGATCTTAAGCCGCATGGCGGGTGTCGTCTGTGCCTGGTGGCTGTCCGAGGCGCACGGGGTTTCCCGGCCGCTTGCACAACGCAGGTGGCGGATGGCATGGTAGTGACCACCACCGGGGCTGAACTGGATCAGGTGCGGCGGGATATGCTGGAGATTCTCCTCACGGAACATCCCTTGGACTGCCTTAGCTGTGCCAAAAACCAGCACTGCGCGCTCCAGACGGCGGCAGCGTATATCGGGGATGTGAGGCGTAACCTGCGCCGCACGGGGACACCTGGGCAGGGGGCTGAGTTCACGCCCTGTTTTGTTCTGGGGCGGGACTACTGCATCCTCTGTCAAAAGTGCGTACGCGCTTGTGATGAGATTGCGCATAAGAAATTACTCACGGTGGTTGGCCGCGGCGGCTTAAGCCGGGTAGCTATCTTTGCCAGCCAGGCTGAGTTGGTTGCTGCTTGCAGTGATTGCCTGGAGTGCGTTAAAAGATGTCCCACCGCCGCACTGCGGCCTCTGCCTTGAGCGGTGCCAGTTGGCATATACGCTCATCTCGCGCTACAATAAGGCTGTGCAGTATGTGGGGGTGGATATCGTGGAAATCAGCCGTATTGACGAAGCCATCGCCGCGCGCGGTGAAGCGTTCTTAGAGCGCGTCTACACCCCGACAGAAATTGCGTCCTATCGCCATAAATTGCCGTCACTGGCGGCGCGTTTCTCTGCCAAAGAGGCGGTAATCAAAGCCTTGGGTGGCGGCGGTATCAGACTGACGGAGATAGAAGTCCTCTCTGCCCCTGATGGCAAACCCCAGCTTTCCTTATACGGAAAGGCCCAGGTAAGGGCGGCAGAATTGGGGATTACCACTCTGGACGTGAGCCTCTCGCATACTCGTGATTACGCGGTAGCTTGTGCCGTTGGGTTTGCCCTATAGCTGTTTCGACGGGGCGACAAAGCTTTGCAAGATGCGGGGTTTATTTTTGATGACGACAACTATTTAGATGCAGGATAAAGACTGCCATAACCCCACCGGCCTGCTGGAGATGTCGCCTGACTGGAAGCGCAAGGCCGTCTTATTTCTCTCCAGTCAGACCATTTCGCTTTTCGGCTCGGCATTGGTGCAGTATGCCATCACTTGGCATATCACCCTGGAAACCAAATCGGGGGCAATGATGACCGCGGCCATCCTGTGCGGCTTCTTGCCCACCTTTCTCATCTCCCCGTTTGCCGGGGTGTGGGCTGACCGCTATAACCGCAAGCATCTCATTGTCATGGCTGATGCGCTAATCGCCGTGGCAACGCTTGGCTTGGCGGGGCTATTCCTCATGGGGTACGATGCAATCTGGTTACTCTTTGTGATCTCGGCCATCCGTGCCCTTGGGAGCGGTGTCCAGATGCCGGCGGTGAGCGCCATATTGCCTCAGCTTGTCCCTGCCGCCAAACTTACGAGAATCAATGCCACCAATGGCAGTCTCCAGTCGTTGGTGACGCTGGTCTCGCCCATGTTGGCCGGAGCCCTCCTCACGGTGGCGGCCATTGAGGCCATATTCTTTATCGACGTTTTCACGGCGGCGGTGGCTATAGCCATCCTGCTCTTCTTGCGTGTACCCACCCATGCCAAGGCCTTGGGCAAGCAGGCTACGGGCTATTTCACCGACATGCTGGGCGGCTTAAGATACATACATCGGCACGCGTTCGTGCGCGTCTTATTCCTGTTCGGGGCTCTCTTTTTCTTTCTGGCCGCGCCCGTGGCGTTCTTGCCGCCGCTTCAGGTCGCCCGCAATTTTGGCGATGACGTTTGGCGCTTGGCTGCTATTGAGGTTGCCTTTTCTGTCGGCATGCTCATGGGTGGCCTTGCCATGGCCTCTTGGGGCGGCTTTAAGAACAAGGCGCGCTCATTGGCTTTCGCTGGCCTGATCATGGGGGCTTTTACCTTTGCCCTGGGGGTGACGCCGTTTTTTTGGCTCTACCTCGTTTTTATGGCAATTTTGGGTGTTTCAATGCCGGTTTTTAATACCCCGGCGATGGTTTTGCTTCAGCAGAAGGTCGAGGAGGACTTTTTGGGACGGGTGTTTGGAGTGATGGGTATGATAACGAGCATCATGATGCCGCTGGGCATGCTAGTGTTTGGGCCGTTGGCCGATCTGGTTAAAATCGAATGGCTACTTATCGGCTCAGGTATACTAATATTTATCGTGGGGATTTGCATGTGGTGGAATAGAATACTCGTCCAAGCCGGGAAGCCGATGGGGGAGTTGGGTGGTGCCCCAACGAAGCATGGCGCCCTGCCGTAAGTTGCGGCTTGCCCCAATAGCCTAGTCTGGGGGCTGGCTCTTATGGCGCACGGCTAAGCCCAGCAAGCCTGGCCCGCCGTGAGCGGCGATAACCGGACCAACGCGGCCGACACGGATGTTCTCCGGAGGGCAGGCTGTGATGCGGCCAACTAGCCCCTGAGCTTCTTCGGGGGTGGTGCTGTAAGCGACATAGACTTCCGCTACTTCTGTGGAACTGTTAGCGAATTCCAGCAGTCTTTCCTTGGCTTTGGCGTAGCTTCGCACCTGGCCTGAGGGCACAAACTCACCGTCTTTGAGTGCGATCAAGGGCTTGATATTGATGATGGCTCCCAACAGCGATTTGGCCTTGCCGATGCGACCTCCCTTGGCCAGGTACTCGAGGGTATCGAACATGATGAGGACTTTGGTATGGGTTATCATTTGGTGTACTGCCCCGGTGATCTCCGTGAAAGTTTTACCGGCTTTAGCCATGAGGGCGGCGGTACGGACTATCAGGCCTAAGCCTAGGGATAGCGACTGGGAGTCGAATATTGCTATTGGCACTTTGAGGGGCGTGTTCTTTTTAGCCTGCTCGGCGGAGTTGACAGCGCCGGTGAGCTTGGCCGAGACATGGATGCAGATGATGCCATCGGTTTCAGCCTCGGAAAGCCGGCTGAAAGCGGCGAGGAAGTCTTGGGGGACAGGCTGAGCGGTAGTGGGATAAACGGGCTCATATAGCAACTTCTGGTAGAACTCGTCGGTGCTGATATCTACGCCGTCCCGGTAGGACTTGGTGCCGAAGAGGAGGTGCATTGGCACGATGATGATACCCAGTTCTTTTATAGTCTCCGGCGGCAGGTCGCACATGCTGTCGGTGACGATGCGTACGGCCACGAGCGCTCCCTTCTCGGTCGTCTTTGATGTTGCGGGCAGTATAACGTGGTGATATTCATTTGTAAAGCTAAGGATGAGGTTGCGCGCAGGGGTTTTGCATCTGTATAGAATATGTCAGGAGGTGCCTTGGCGGACGCCTCTGCCCCCAGTGAATCGCTTTGAGTTTACACCCGCATGCGGTAGGCTTTAATATGCACTGGCAAATAGACTATATTGCTTTCTTCTGGCGGCGACCGAAGAGCAAATTGCGCAAGGCGGAGAAATAACGCAGGCGCATCACGCTGCCCATAGGTATTTCCAGTTCTAAGCGCTCGGAGGCCGTAAAGCCGTTGATGGCATTCATTTCGGGGCGCAGGGTAGCGATTTCATCCTGCTTACCGCTCTTCAGCAACTCCTCGATTTTAGCTTCGAGCACCTTGGCGCGTTCAATGCGCTCAATCTGGCGATCGGCCAGCGCCTGCGGTATCTGCCCATATTTAGCCTTAAGCTTAGTAAGTCGGGCGATCGATTCGTAGGTCACATCCGTAATCTCATCACGCGAAAGCCACAGCGTCTCATAATTAAGGCTGAACTTCCAGCTGGGCATGGTAAGTGCCTGGCGGTGCTCTTCCAGCGTCTTATAAAGCAGCTTGAAACCGTAGCGTTCCGGGTACTCAAAAGCTAAACTGCCGGGAGCCATAAAGGGCGCCTGATGCCCCATGAACAGGAACAGACGTTTGTCGGCCTTAAATCTTTGCAGTAGATATTCACAGTAATCAATGGTACTCAGCACCGATTGGGTATCCTGTTTGTGTAAACCAATCATGAAGAATATTTCCACCCGGCTGGCACCATTTTCCAGGGCTGCCTGCATCATCTCTTCCATTGCTTCATTGCTGAAGTCGCGCCCTAGTGATACTTGGCGTACTTCAGGATCATGTGATTCGGGTGACATATCCAGTGAGAAGCCGGGAGTAGCCTGTGCCATCTCTCGGATGAATGCTGGAGGCAGAGGATTGAATGCTTCAAACATAAGGGTGTTTTTCACTCGATGCTCTTTTATCAAGCTGAGAAGCCTATAGGCACGCTCGTCGCCATCCTCGCGGATGTCGCCCACCAGCAGAATAGGCCCGCGTGTAATGCCGGAGATATTTTTGATGTCTTGAAAAATGCCATCAGCATTACGATAGGCCGGTTTCTTGCGGTTGGCAAAAATAGGCATAGCCTCGCGGGCGCCGCTGCAGAATATGCAGTTGTACTTACAGCCGCGACCGGTAAACACCGCTGTCACCGGATATTTAAGCCAGCCTTTAAACGGAATCACCGAGGCAAAATCACGGTAGCGCAGTACTTGACGCACCACCGTGCCGTAGTGATTTCCCATCACATGGCTGATATCCGTTGGCACATAGCTAAACTCATTTTCTTGGATCTGTCCGGAGGGATCCTTCCAGACGAGGTTAGGCACGGAGGCAAATTCGCTGTTATTCTGAAAAACCTGCATGAACTGTCGGAGGGGTTCTTCAGTGGAGTCGCCGCGCATGACAAAATCGACTTCAGGGTATTGAATGAGCTCTTTATAAAAACGGGAGGAAGAATAGCCGCCGAAGATAACTTTGGCATGCGGATGATACTTCTTAACAATTTTGGCGATTTCAATAGAGCCATGGGCGTGCACCATCCAGTGCAAATCTATGCCGAATACCGGCGCCTCCAGCTTCTGAATAAAAGCCTCGGCATCAAAGCGCCCGTCGCGCAGCATGCGCCAAGCAATATTGACAATACGCGTGCGAAAGCCGTTATTCTCCAAGTATTCCGAGATACTGGACAGCCCCACGGGATACATTTCAAAAATGGGGGTGGACAGCACAAGGTCGCTCACCGGCCCATATAGTTGCGGCACTTTACGGAAATCATAAACATGCGGTGCGTGCAAAAGGATGAGGTCAGTCTTGGACATAATCTGAGGATTATAGCGGGCAAAGGGAGGGGTTGGCAAAAACAATTTGAGATTAGCAATAACCCCAACGCTTAACAAGCTCAAGGTTTGGCTAAGCGCGCCCGGGAGTGGCCTTACGGCCTTTCGTTTTCAGGAAATAAGACTGTTAGCAGCATTTTAAACCGTTCGGTAGCATAAATGGCATGGGGTATTTTGGCCGGCATTACGATTGCTTCCCCGGGGCAAAGCGTATACTCCTTGCTACCGATGGTGATCCTGGCGGTGCCATCGAGTATCATTGCCAAAGCATCACCGGAGGACTCATGGGAACTGATCTCCTCATCTTTTGCAAAGGCAAACAGCGTCAGGCTGTGGTGGTTGTTCTGTGCCAGCGTCTTGCTGATGATTTGTCCGGGCAGGAAGGCCACCTGGTCTGCCAAGGGAAGCGCCATGCAGTGTTCAATGTTTTTGATTAGCTTTTCCAAGATACCGCCCCCTCTTTTTCATAAGTCCAGGCCAGTGATTATACCGGCATTGTCCTATTTTGGGCAATGGAGCCTCCTGCCGTTTGTTCCTATACGCTCTTGATCTGCCTGGGTCGGTACCCGCATTCATTGGCGTGATGTATTCTCTGTAAATACCAGAAAACCGAAGCGGGTGGGTGTGATAGAATAGGGGGCATATGGCCCAGCCTTTGAAGATCTGCGCGCAGTGCCTCGCTTCTTTGCGCGAGTCTGGGGACGGCCAGCGGGATTTGGCTGTCTACCTGATGGGCACCGGCGCGGGTGGGGTGGAGATCGTGCCGGTTGAAAACTGTCAGGCGCGGTTGACTGGACATAACGAAACTCCCTCTCCTCTTCCCCCGGCAGGGCGCACCTTGGCCGATGTAACCGCGGATGAACTTAACCAGGCCATTGCTTGGCTTTTAAAGCAACTTAGATTGCCGCCGGAACATAGCGGTGAGGCCTGGGATTTGGAAAACGCCATCAAGGCCGAGTGGCTCAAAGCGCTAGAGGTAAGAAGGCGTGAGGAACGCGAGCTGCTGGATTAATTCTTGGGGGAATAGGGGGCTCAGTCTTTCCTTCGAGCCATAACGACGCCTATGCCCAGAAGAGCCAACCCCACCAGGATGCTGAAAATTGCAGACGGTACATTAATGCCAAAAGCGGAGGCTCCGGTGGCGATGCAGGCAATGCCCAGCACCAGCAGAAAGATATACCCGATAAAGCCCTTTTTGATATAAGAAAAGCCCTTTTTGATACCAGCTATCATAGCGCCTCCTCATTATCTGGGTACCGCTCTTTATTATAACGCAAAAGCCGATCGGGGCGTCTAGGGACTCTTTAGCACCCACTCCGAGACAGCCCGGCTCCAGCCGCTAGGCCCGATGTCTTTAACCTTGATAGGGTCTTTTACCTTAAGGTTACTCCAGCGCTTATCGGCGTTTTGGACAAGGAGCGCATGGTGAACTGCGGCCAACAGTGGGGCGTCGTTTTGCCCATCACCGAGGCCGTAGGTGACGATTTGTCCGTAGTTCATCCGGTAAAGCTCATTTAAGATCTTGACGGCCTTGCCCTTATCGGCCCCAAGGCTTACTTCATAGAACCGACCTCCGAAGACCCATGACAGCCCCTGCTTGGTGATGGCATCCAGAACGGACTCGGTCTCGCGTTTGTCGCCCTGCATGACCACCGTCTCGCTGTACTCGCGCTCTTTGGCCAACTGCGCCATCCTAAGGTTTAAGCCGCTCACTTGCGCTATCTCTTCAATGCTCATGTCGCCGAATGTGGTAAAACGCCCTGGCCCACTCTCCGCCACTAGCTTAAGGCGTTGCTTTATGTCGTCATATAGAGCGCCCAGCTCAATGACATATTCGACTTGGTTGGCTTTAGTATAGGTGAAAGGGAGGCGGAAGTAGTCCTTGGGGACGAAGATCGCCCCGCCGTTTTCCACGATAAAAGGGTCTTTAACTTCAAGCTCGCGGCGCAGCTCTGTCTGTTCAGCATGTGTCTTGGCCGAGCAGAAAATCACGGGAATTTGCCGCTCCTGCAATTGGCGCAGGGCGGTAAGGGCCGGTGCGTAGGAATTGCTTACGGGATGCAGAAGCGTGCCGTCGAGATCGGTATAGACCACTTTGTGCGCTGCACTGCTTGTCCCGTGGATGGTTTGCTTTTCGGCCATCATCCAGCCGTGTGGGATCGAGATGTCGTTTAATTGGTCGGCCAACTCTCCTGCGAATCGCGCGAGATCGGCCTTTTGCGGCGGGGGTAGCAGGGTGACTTGGGGGACATCTTCCTCGAGCTTAAGCCCCTCAATCTCAGCGATCTGGTTCCGGATAAGCTCGCGGGTGGACTCCTCGCAAGCTTGGCTGTGGTAGATGACCGAAAGGGAGGGGATAAGCATATCGCGATAGAGGTGTTCGCTGTCTTCCCTCTCCTCATGCAGATGGGGGTTGATGGTTTCGGTTTGGATGATATCAACCCCTTTTTCGGCGATAGTCCTATCCGCGATTGGCAGAAGTCCGCCGAATTGCTCCAGAATGGAGATCAGCTCTTGGGTCTCGATGGCATAGCCTGAGGCGTAGTTGAGCCGCATGGCCAGGTCTATGCTCATGGCATGCTCGCCGGCATTAGCTGTCTTGATGATCTCGGTCTCAAAGCGACCTTTGGTGGAAAGGAAGTGGTTGAGGTGCTTATTGGTCAGCTCCGAGACCCGACCCCACTTCTTAAAATACAGCTCGCCCAGCATCTTAGGTTTGTAGCGCCACAGGATGCGGACCATGGTATAAGGTGATGTCGAAAGGTAAAAACCGATGGCGTAGTGTTTGACGTACTCCCACACCGCCCCGGGTATGAAGTTATCGGTATCGATGTAGCCGATGTATTCCTTGCCCATCATGGCAGCCAGGAAGAGACCTGTCAGCATACCCTCGCTCTTGCCGTGGCGGATGAAGCCGTCTTCATCCAGGATCTCGGGGTAGCCGGCGCATTCGATAGCCCGGGCGAGGAAGGGGTCACGCTGGTGCACGATGATGGCTTGCCGCTGGGTAGCTTGGCAGAAGCGCTCTAGGATATCCTGCTCGCTCTTAAAGTGATCTATCTCCCCACGTTGACTGTTGGAGACTATAATGGGCAAGCAGTCGTGGGGCACGCCCGCGAGCACACCCTCGAAGACCTTGGGGTCCTCGCTCTTAACGGGCAGGACGATGGCCATCTTGCCCTCAATGGCGGCGATGTCACCCTTGTCGATTCTTTGGGCTTCACTGCCGCTTTTGCCGGAGGCACCCTGGCGCGACCCGGAGTCCAATTCCAGGATACGGCGTACACCGTGGATCTTCACCGAGCCCAAGTGCTCGGCCTGGCGGATACTTTCTATACGCATTGCTTTTTAGCCTCAATTGCAACCCGATTAGGTGGTGCTGGTGCGCTGTAACTGGTTGCCAGCCTGGCGCTCTGAGCACGCCTGATTAGACGCGGGAAGATATCTTAGGTCTGTTGACCGGCTAGGCGCAGACAGAGGAAAACCCAAGTGGTTCCAGTATAGTAATGTGTGAGGATGGCTTTTGTCAACCAAAAGAAGCTCCAACCTGGCCTTGGCAGTTGCCGAAAAGCAGGAGAGCCATGATGGCTGGCAGGGGGCTTATGTGGGTCTCCTACCTCTCATCAGCACTTAGTATAGCCGCAACCCGGGCACTTTAGGCACCCCTCTTCATAGGCTAGGAGACTGGTGCACTCTGGGCATTGGCCGGCCACATTCTTCACCAGCCCGAAATCTGGGGTGGGCTTGTCGTCCTCGCCGCTCTGGATAAGACCTGCTTGACGTTCTAATACCCCGGCGATGGCATCGGCGCAGGAAAGAATGGACTTGCCGTCTTCCCAGGCAATGGAGGGGCAACGTATACCCTTAAGTTGTTTGACTACGGCGGTGATATCAACGCCGGAGCGCAGCGCCAGTGAAATCAGGCGACAGGTTGATTCGAGTTGAGCGGCGGCGCAGCCGCCAGTCTTGCCGAGATGGGAGAAGACTTCACAGATGCCGGCATCATCTGAGTTTACGGTTACATAAATATAGCCGCAGCCAGTGGTCACCCTTTCGGTAGCCCCGTTGGTCACCCGAGAGCGACGGCGGGGGGTGGGGGCGACCGTTCTTTGGACCTCGGCGGGCTTGGGTGTAGCCGTGCCAGCTGTCAGCACCTGGCCTGCACGGCTGCCATCACGATAAATGGTGATGCCCTTTAGGCCCTCCTCATAGGCCATCATATAGACTCGGGCCACATCATCAGTGGTAGCTTCTC
>WRNP01000014.1 GCA_009776515.1 Dehalococcoidia bacterium
CCGGCTGCCCAACTAAGGGGCAGCCGGTCCATACATACACCGTTGTGCATACCGTTCGGTACACGGTGGCCCCCTACCCTTGATGCGCAATGTGATACAATAGCCAAGTATGACTGAAGCCCCACCCCTCCCCCGTCACGTTGCTTTCATAATGGACGGCAATGGTCGTTGGGCGCTGGCGCGCGGACTGCCACGCCTGGAAGGCCATCGTGCCGGCATGGAAACGATCCGCGGCCTAGCTCGCCACCTTGGCAAGCGGGGGATACCTTATGTCACATTGTACGCCTTCTCCACCGAAAACTGGCGGCGCCCTGCTGACGAGATCCGGGGACTCTTTCGCCTCATGGCCCAGTCCATCAAGAAAGAGGCCCGCGCCCTCCACGAGAACAATGTGCGTATCCGCCACCTCGGTCGCACCGAGGGGCTAGATGCCAAAATCGTCAACGACATTGCCGAAGCAGTGGAACTTACCAGTGTTAACACCGGCCTTAACTTATCAATCGCCCTAAACTACGGAGGCCGGCAGGAACTGACCGATGCCCTCAGGCGACTCGTCGCCGCCGGGGTAAAAACCGAGGACGTAAATGAAGCGCTTATAAACGCCCATCTTGACACCTCTGAACTGCCCGATGTTGATCTTCTGGTGCGCACCGCAGGCGAAATGCGCATCTCGAACTTCTTACTCTGGCAATCTGCCTACGCCGAATATTACGCCACACCCGTCCTCTGGCCCGATTTCGATAGCACTGAAGTTGACAGGGCGCTGGCTGATTTTGCCCATCGCAAAAGACGCTTTGGGGGCCTGTAAAGCAGATGCTGCTAAAGCGCGTCACCACTTCGGTGTTACTAGTGCCCGTCGTCTGGGCCGCCGTCTGGTTTCCCCAGACACCGATACCTTGGTTCGCTGTGTTTATGGCCATCTGGGCACTGGGAGCGCTCTATGAGTTCTACCGCATCATCTGTGCCGCCGGCAAGTGCCGCCCTTTAACCTATCCCGGCCTGGCCCTCGCTTTCCTGCTCATCGTCCAGCCGCTTATTGATCTGCCGGATTCAAGCCGCCTGGTGCTCGCCTTGGCAGTTGTAATTCCTCTGGTCTGGCTCATGTTCCAACGTGATAAAGACGCTGCTTTTGCAAACTGGGCCTGGACGCTAGCCGGCATCATGTATCTGGGCTGGCTCGTAAGCCCCTACATTGCCCTTAGAGGCCTGGATTATGGACGCGAATGGGTAATCTTTGCCCTGTTTACCACCTTTGTCTCCGACAGTACCGCCTATTTTGTCGGGCGCGCCCTCGGTCGACACCGTCTGGCCCCCATCATCAGCCCACGCAAGACTTGGGAAGGTGCCGCAGGCGGTGTGATGGGAGCGATGCTGGCTTCGTTCATCCTGCAATCGTGGCTGAAGCTTCCCGTGAGTTATATCGGCCTGGCCGCACTGGCGGCAGTGGTAAGCGTTTTCGGCCAAATCGGGGATTTGGTGGAATCACTCTTTAAGCGCAATACCAACGCTAAAGATTCAAGTCGGGCTCTCCCTGGTCACGGTGGCTTTTTAGACAGGATCGACAGCATAATCTTCGCGGGCTTGACAGTTTATTTTTACGTCGCCCTCAGCCAAGGCGGTTAAGCCACTTTTCAAGGCGCGATGCTCAAGCTTACCGGCTGTTCCGGTATGTTTCCGCTATGTTAGTAGGAATATAATGCTGGAGTTGTAGTAAGAAAATGGAGATGCCAACGAGAAGGCCCCCGCTTATGAGGCGTCAAAAAGTATATTTGGAAACAAAAGATATGACACTGGAGCAGTACACCGAAAGGGTGCGGAAGATAGGAGAGGAATCTGCAAAAAAATACGGTTTCCACCGCGCTGCCAGCATGAAGGTAGCGCAAAGAGGCACATTTAATGCTTAACGCCTTTTCTCTCCTTGGGTTATCAGTTTCACGGCTAAGATCTCCGAAACCGATCAAATCAAGCAGATCATAAGCACATTCTTTGTAAATCGGGCAGCCTGTTTCTCCGCCATCCTCAACTAAGGCGGCTTGATTTCCTTTTTTAGCCACCATTCCCGGGCCTACTGGCTGTACCAGTCTGTTTCCGCTATATTAATAAAGCAATGGTAAAAAGACTGGCCGTCCTGGGCTCAACCGGCTCCATCGGCACCCAGACTTTAGACATTATCCGCAAATTCCCTGACCGACTCTCAGTGGTAGGTCTAGCCGCCGGGCGGAATACGTCGCTTCTTGCCCAACAGATAGCAGAGTTCGGCCCGCTCTTGGTCTCAGCCCCAGACAGCTTTACCTCCCCCAGCACTCAGCGCCTCAGCCCCGAAGAGATAGCCACCCACCCAGAGGTGGATATCGTGGTCATCGCCATCCCCGGCGAAGCCGCCTTGACGAGCGTGATGGCTGCGGTCAGCGCAGGCAAGGTCATCGCTTTGGCCAACAAAGAGTCGCTCGTCAGCGCCGGAGATATCATCATTGCTGAGGCCGAACGGACTGGGGCTACCATAAGACCCGTGGACAGTGAGCACAGCGCTATTTGGCAGTGCCTGGCTGGTGAAAGCACCCCACCCACCCGTCTCATCCTCACCGCCTCAGGGGGGCCTTTCCGCACATTCAGCCCGGCCGAGCTTGCCACCGTAAGTATTGAGGATGCCCTACGGCACCCTTCCTGGAGTATGGGGCACAAGGTGACAGTGGATTCCGCCACTCTTCTGAATAAGGGTCTCGAGATTATCGAGGCACACCATCTCTTCCGCCTGCCCTTCGAAAAGATTGAGGTAGTTGTCCATCCGCAGAGCATCGTCCATTCGTTGGTGGAATTTGGCGACGGCTCGCTCAAGGCTCAGCTCTCCCAACCAAATATGCGCCTCCCCATCCAATATGCCTTAAGTTATCCCGAACGCTGGGATAACCTTGCCCTGCCCCGGCTTGATCTGGTCAAGACCGGACGGCTGGACTTTGAGCCTCCGGATCATACCCGTTTCCCTTGTCTGGCCTTAGCTATAGAGGCCGGCAAAAGTGGCAGCACCTACCCCGCCGTCCTCTGTGCAGCAGGCGAGCGCGCCGTGGAGCTCTTCCTTGCAAGAGAGATAGGCTTTACAGACATTGCCTCCGCCATTGAAGGTGCCCTTATGGCCCATAAGCCCACCACTCACCCCCTCATCACCGATGTCATGGCGGCAGTTCATTGGGCAAAGGAGACTGTAGGAGAAACCGCCAAGAAAGAGAGATCTTACTATTGATTACCGCAATTGCGTTTATCCTGGTCTTTACCGGCATCATCTTATCGCATGAGCTCGGACACTTTTTTGCCGCTAAGCTCTCCAAGGTCAGGGTAGAGGAGTTCGGCATCGGCTACCCGCCGCGCCTTTGGGGCAAACGATACGGCGAAACCCTTTACTCCATCAACCTCCTGCCTTTCGGCGGCTTTAACAAACTATCCGGCGAGGAGGACCCAAGCGCTCCGCATTCGCTCGCCTCTAAGAATCGTCGCACCCGCGTCTTCGTCTTAGCAAGTGGAGCGCTCGTTAACGCCGTATTACCCTTTTTGCTCTTCGCCATCGCCTTTATGGTGCCACACGACGTCGCCACGGGCCAGATCGCCGTGGGCGAGGTTGCCCCTGCCTCACCTGCCGCCACAGCCGGACTAGAGCCGGGCGACATCATCCTCGTAATCGACGGGAAGGAAATCCACACCTTCGAGGACATCAGCCAGATCGTCAACGATAACTTAGGCAAGGAGATCGCCCTTAAGATCCAAAAAGCCTCCGGAGAGGACACCACGGTCCATCTAATACCCCGCCCCGACCCACCCAAGGGCGAGGGGGCCATGGGGATCCAAAGCCGCATGCTCACCGAGAGAAAGACTGAGCCGTTCTGGCGGGCGATCCCACTGGGCATAAAGCAAACATTCGACACTTTTGTTGCTTTTAAAAATGCTATCTTCGGCCTTTTCTCCTCCGATACAAGTGGACTCTCTCTAACCGGACCGGTGGGCATCGCCCAACTCACAGGCGAGGCCACCCGGGCTGGCTTCAGCATCTTGCTCCAATTCGCTGCTTTCCTGAGCCTAAACCTTGCCATCATCAACCTCTTGCCATTACCTGCTTTGGACGGCGGGCGTATCGTCTTCATAATCATTGAGGGATTAAGGGGCGGAAAGCGCATTTCGCCGCGCACGGAGGGCCTCATCCACTTCATCGGTTTTGCCCTGCTCATCGGGCTTGCCCTGCTCATCACCTATCAGGACATCGTACGCCTTATAAACGGGGGGAGCGTCATACCATGAGTTCCCGGCGTCTCTCGAAGGCCATCCGTATCGGCGGCGTCATCGTAGGAGGCGGAGCTCCCGTAGTGGTGCAATCTATGACCATGACCGATACCCGCGATGTGAAGGCTACGGTGCAGCAGATAAGAGAGCTTGAGGAAAGCGGCTGTGAGCTTATACGAGTAGCCGTTCCGGACCAGGAGGCTGCCGAGGCCCTGGGAGCTATAAAAAAAGGCATCGGTATCCCTCTCATTGCCGATATCCATTTCGACCACCGTCTGGCACTCACGGCGCTGACAGCAGGCGTGGATGGGCTGCGCCTCAATCCTGGCAATATAGCCGACCAGGATCAGGTGGCAACCATAGTGAGATCATCCAAAGAGCGCAATGTGCCCATCCGCATCGGAGTGAACGCCGGAAGCCTGCCTCCCACCACGGAGGCCAAACACAGCCTTGCAGAGCGCATGGTCGCTGCAGCTCTAGGTCATATCAAGATTTTGGAAGGGCTGGATTTTGACCTCATCAAGATCTCACTCAAGGCCTTTGATGTGCCTGCCACTATTGAGGCGTACCGCTTAATCGCAGAGATGACCCCTTATCCGCTACATTTGGGCATTACAGAGGCAGGCCTCCCCGCCACGGGCATCATCCGCTCGGCAGTAGGCATTGGTACACTGTTGCACCTTGGTTTAGGCGATACCATTCGGGTCTCGCTGACCACCCATCCCCAGGAAGAAGTCATAGCCGGATATGAGATACTTAAGAGTTTAGGTCTTAGGGAGAGAGGCCCGGTGTTGGTAAGCTGTCCCCAATGCGGGCGGGCCGAGGTGGATGTCCTAGCCATCGCAGAGGAGGTCTCTCAGGCGTTAAAAAAGGTGTCACAACCAATACGGGTTGCGGTGATGGGCTGTGCAGTGAACGGTCCGGGTGAGGCCAAAGACGCCGATGTAGGTCTAGCCTGCGGCAAGGAAAAGGCCATCCTCTTCCGCCATGGGCAACGTATTGCTGTGATTGAGAAAAGCGATTTTGTCCCAGCCCTTATGCGCGAAATAGCAACACTTTAAGCATCACGTTTTACCGAGCTAGCATCTGGTAACCATGACAATCCGCACTTTTTGGCTGTCAGCAGACTTAGGTATCAAATCGATTATCGGCAGCAATAATGAGGGAGAAATCTGCTATCTATACCCTCTGTCCATCCCAGGAACCAGACACCGAGCACGGCTAGCCGACGGGAGAGAGTTTCGCACCATATGCGCCGTGGATTCTTTGGGCTGTGCCGCGACCTTTGGAATGCCTGTCGAAGCTTTCTCCTTTTGTCGGGATACTGACACCAGTCTATGCCAAAATCAGCCCAGGGCGGCTGGAGATGATCAGCCCCTCACCAAATTTATTTGTAAGCTACTATGACAGCTGGCTAGAGGGATCGTTTAACTGCTGAGCAATTATGGCTTTCTTTCATGATGAAAGAAAGCCCACGACATCCTGTCAGACTACAGGGATAATCCGCATATGTATTTGTGGCCACTGCCTGAGGCCTTTGAGGCAGCGCAGCTAATTTTTAGAGTGTCTTAACACAACTCCGAGATGTCGTTTGCCCATAACTTGTGGGGGCTTCCAGCTGGGTGTCTAATTCTCCCCGAAGCCAACGAAGCCTTACGCCCGGCATGTTGTGAACTATTCGTATTTGGCATACCTCGGCTCACAATATTCGTTGTCCTCCAGTTCCGGTAAAAAGCTGAGCTGTCTTTCAAAAGGCAACAGCCCCTTAAACCAAATATAGGGCATCGCCTCACGATAGCGGATGCGGAGCTTCTTCAGCTGATCTACTGAGGAGACGGCCCGGAGGCGACGCATCTCAACCAGGCGCTTAGCCGCAAGCGGACCGATACCCGGCACGCGCAACAATTCTTCATAGCTCGCACTATTTAGGTCTACCGGAAAGAGCCAAGGACGAGCGCGGGCAATGGCGAGCTTGGGGTTGGTTTTAAGCGGCAAATTGCCCCCTCTATCCAACGCCAGCGAGACCTCGTGTAGAGAAAAGCCGTAGATCCTGAGTAGCCAGTCAGCCTGATAAAGCCGATGCTGCCGCCAAGGCGAAGCCGCTGGTACCCCCTCAAGAGCCGAGCCTAGAATGGGCCGATAGGCGCTAAAATAGATGCGCCTCAGCCCGATATCTTGGTAGAGATTCGCAGAGGTATTCAGGATATCACTATCTTTCTCACCCGCCGCCCCCACCACAAATTGGGTGGTTTGGCCAGCAGGGATAAGCTGCGGGTGCGATATTTGCAAGCCTTGCGCCTGCCGCATGGGAGCCAAAATGCCATCCAGGAGATTTTTTCGAGAGGAGAGGCGCTTAAGATGCGCAGCCGTGGGTGCCTCAATGTTGACCGACACTCTGCTTGCCAAAGCACAGACTGCTTCAATGCGATCGGAAGAGGCCCCGGGCAACATCTTGGCATGGATGTAACCCTTGAAACCCAGCTTGTGACGCAGGATCTCCACCGTCTTGATAATGCCCTCCATGGCACAATCAGGGCATTCGGCGATGCCGGAGCTCAGAAAAAGCCCTTCGGCCAAATGGCGACGATTGAACTCCAAAAAAGTGCGCGCCAATTCTTCAGGTTTGAAAGCGGATCGGCGCACGTTGCGAGAAGCAGCACTTACACAGTAAACACAGTCGTTCACGCAGGTATTCGTCATAAGGACTTTGAACAACGAAGTGCATCCGCCGTCTGGTAGCGCCGCACGATGGATAAAATGGAGAGGCAGATCGCCTGGCTTGGTCTCAAGAGCCCCGCTCCCGCACACATCAAAGCGAGCTGCTGCTGCCAAGATTCGGAGTTTGTCGTCGGCGCCAGTTCCTCTTGTTAGCACATATGTACTATATCACCCCCAAACCGCTAAGTCAATCACCCCCACCCACCCTGCGACATCCCCAAGTGATTGAGTATATGGCCAAATTCCTTAAAGTTTCGGATAAAACCCCCTTGGTCTTTGGTTTTTCCAGAACGAACCCCGATCGGTCTATTCCGAGAGCAGGTTGCCAGAATCAGATCTGAATCTGCGCCCAAACATCTTTCGCCCTGCCCTACTCAAATGGTAAACTTACAAGAGTCAACGCTCCGCCATCCCAAGATGTTCATGCGGCAATTGCCAAAACCCCCGATAGCGTATCGGAGTAATTACAAGGAGGATTGATAGCCTTGCCAGTCCACATCAGGAAAGCCGCAAGTCTTGGTTTTTGCACCGGCGTACGGCGTGCCATCGACATCATCACCGAAGCCGCCCATGAGCGCGGCAGCATTGAGACACTTGGGGCTATCGTGCACAACCGACAGGTTATGCAAAAGCTCGGCAAATTGGGTGTCACTATTGTGGACGATCTGGCGCTCATCCGCGGAGAGGCCGTGGTTATCAGCGCCCATGGCGCAAGCCCCGCTGTCAGCGATACCATCAAGAAGCGCGGGCTAAGTGCTATTGATACCACCTGTGCTTTTGTGAGGCGGGCGCAATCCGCCGCTAAAAAGCTTGCCGCAGACGGCTTCTATGTCGTGGTCTACGGCGATGTCAATCATCCAGAAGTCAAAGGCATCTTGGGCTGGGCGAAAGGGCAGGGCTTGGCGACACTTATTGCCAGCGACCTAGGCCAACTGCCGAAGATTCCCCGCCGTGTGGGGCTACTGTCCCAAACCACCCAAATACCATCAGATTTTAACCGTTTCGCCAGGGATGTATTGGAACTAGCCTTTGCCAAAGATGCGGAGATGCGCATCATAGATACCATCTGTCACGAGACCCGCGCCCGCCAAGCTGAGACCCTGAGTCTCGCACAAAGCTCCGAACTCGTGCTTGTTATCGGCGGACGGAGCAGCGCCAACACCAAGCACCTCTACGAACTCTGCGCCGCCATCGCCGAGACGCACCTCATCGAGACCGCCTCCGAGATAGACCCCGCCTGGCTCAATGGCAAAGATAGCATCGGCATCACCGCCGGCACCTCAACCGATGACGAGACTGTGGGCGAGGTCACGGCCCGCCTGGCCGAGCTTACCGGAGCACCATGCCACATTGATTGAAAGGGTCGAGAAAGGCTACAATAAAAGAGATTGCATCTCTTTTATTGCGGCATGCCGCGAAAGGAAATTGCCTTGAAAAGTAAACTGATAGCTTGTCTGCTAATAGGATTGCTTGTAATTATGGGGTGTAACGGCGATGGCGGCAGCAACAGCGGCGCCCCCAAACCCCCCTCGCCCTCGGAGCTTGAGTCCCAGGGCTTTGCTTCCCCGGACCTGCCGCGCATCACGGCAGAGGAGTTCAAGGTCATATACGATAATAGGGAGCCCTACGTCTTAGTGGATGTGCGCTCGCACGACAGCTATCTCGCCGGCTATATCCCCGGTGCCCGTAACATACCCAACGAGCCGCGAGACGAGTCTTCCACCGAGCTCGCCAAGCTCCCCAAAGACCGCTTGATTATCACCTACTGCGACTGTTTTGACGACGGCGAATCTGCTCTCGCTGCCAACAGGCTAAAACTTCTCGGCTACGATAACGTCAAAATCCTATGGAAAGGCATCTATTACTGGCGAGACATTGGGGGCGAACTCAGGCTATAAGACCATGGGACCGGCAGCCAGCAGCGCAACAAAAGATGTGGCTACCAGGCATGCGACTCCCTGACCCAGATAGCCACAGATTTTTGACAGTTTAATATTTCAATAATACTTAGAATGCTGAATAGGCGATCAAGCGATAGCTTGTACTAGAGGTAAGTATGAACAAAAAAGATAAAGCCTCAACCGGCGGGATATCCCGCCGTGATTTTCTAAAAGATGCCGGCCTCCTGGTCGGAGGTGTTGCTCTGGGCAGCACGGCGCTGGCCACATCCTGCCCCGCAGGCACCCTCGCGACCGAGCCCAGCCCCACAGCTGAGATCACCGTCTATGACGTCAGCGGAGCCCATGAGATAGTCTCGGTCTTTGCCGCACGCTTGGGAGACCTGAACGGCAAAAGAGTGGCCGGACTGGCTGCCGACCCCACCAAGTGGCAAACTCACCGCACTTTCCCTTACATCTTTGAACAGCTAAAGTCCCTCTACCCCAGCGTGAACATCATCCCTCAGACCGAGTTTGTCATGGGCCTGGGAATTGATGACGATGGAGTAGCGCAAGCGGTAAAAGAAGCGGGGGCCGATGCCTGCATCCTCGGCAACGCAGCCTGAGGCACCTGTGCTTCAGCCTGCGGCGGCGCCGCAGGAAGACTCGAAAAACTGGGTATCGCCACCGTGGTCATCCAGCGCCCAGAGCTGATGACCGCCTGCAGGAATGCTTTTATGGGCCAAGGGTTGCCGCCCGAGGTGCCTTGGGTGACTTTTCCAATGGATCTTTTCCAACATCCAGATTCGGATGTTCCCGGTTTCATCGGACCAAAAATGAGTGACATTATAAGCTGCCTCACTATTTGGCAACCGGAGCTCACTTATACCGCGGGACAGATGATTACCCACGCACCAATCACCATCACCGGCAAAACCTATCCCGAGGCCTACCGCAACCTCCAAAACACCATGTTGAGCCGTAATTGGGGTGACGGACTCCCTGTCAATCCGGCGACACAAGAGGCCATCCAGTGGATGATGACCGGTGTGCCAGCGGGAAAGCAACTCAATGACCCCATTGGAAATGATGGCAAGGTATCCCCTAAACGGGGCGTTCTAACCTATGAAGTACTGGCTGCCTGTATGGCCATGGCCGGCGGGCGCCCAGAGTACATGCCGGTGGCCATTGCTGCCTGTGAGATCATCATAGCCCAACAAGACACCACTCTCTCCAGTTCAATGTCAGCCTACCCGATCACCTTAGTAAGCGGTCCCATCGCAAAAGAGATAAGGTTAAGTTCTGGCTTCGGCCTCTTTGGCCCTGACCCCAATTATCCGGCCGGCAGTGCCATCAAGCGCTGTCTTTGGTTGGTACACCAAGGTGCGGGTGGGCTGGTAGCCGGCGGTGGCACCATTGCCCAGTACGGATATATGCGCCCCGGTATTTGTTTTGCCGAAAATGAGGCGGGCTTACCGCCCGCCTGGCCCAGCTACGCCGAGGAGCGTTATCGGCGTCCATCGGGGACGAACAGTGTAACCTACGGCATCTCGCGAGGCGGGGCTATCCGCGACTTTACCCACCGCGGCGCGGGTAACGAGCCAAGCCATGAAATTGAACTAATCGAGAGTTTTGACCGCTTCGCCAGTACCGTAAAATCCATCCCCTCTTCCGGAGTACCACGCGACGTAGCAGGCAGCAGCCTAATGTGGCTCATGAACTCAGCGATCGCAGGAGATATGGTAGCCAACGGCTACAGCAAGGAGTCCATCAAAACGACGGCCGCCGAACGGCTGTGGTATTTGCTGGGAGAGGTCATCGATCGCACGGGGATACGTCGCGCAATCGAAGAAAGTGGGGCTGATATGGGCTCCGATCTCTTGCAGAAATTCCGCCTGTGCACTAACCCAGAGAACATCCACCTAGTGGTTGCCGGCGGTGACCACCCATCGCGTTCTTGCGTCATCCCAAGCTGGACACCCCACCAAAACTTGGAGATTGTCCTGCCAGAAAGCTGGGAAGACCTGCTCTACAATGCCGAGCGCGACCTCGGCCCTGCGCCGGATTAAAGCAGGTAGCCCTTAGCGGTCCCGAAGTGGCAGAATCGTCTCCGCCCGGGGGGCATAATGTGTTTTGGGCAGGAGAAGCCAAGCTGCGCCTGCCGCCAAGGTCGCTTTCAAAATGTCGCCCGCAATGAAAGGCCAAGCCCCCATGCTCAACACCGGACCAATTGCTGCCGGCTTGTGCAACACCAACCCCAACCAACCCCCAAGCCATAAAATGCCCGGTATATAGACCAGCAAAGAGGCGGCCGCCATGACGGCAAGGAGGCCGTGGAAGCTACGCACCTTGCGACTATCAGTCATATATCCGACGAACAAAGCCGCAAGTACAAAGCCCGCCAGGTAACCCGTAGTAGCCCCTAAGCCCGCCACGCCACCGGTTAGCCACGGTATCCCCACTAGGCCAAGTGTGCCATAGATGCCCACACTGATGCCACCCCACTTTCTACCCACCATAATTGCTACCAGAAGTACGGCTAAAGTCTGTCCGGTAACAGGAACGGGGGTAAAAGGCAGACTCAGGCGGATCTGGGCAAGTAGGCCAATTGAGGCAGCCATTACCACAGCCAAGACAACCTTAAGCGGTATACTAGCCGAGCGGTGCCAGGCAAAGACATCTAAGCGCGCCTGTTCGATTTTAGCGGCGATCTGCATCGTAGCCCCCAGTAAAAAGAATGGACGTATTGTAGGCAATAGGCGACAGTGCGTCAAGGGATCAGCCATCTGAAATTGCCCGCGCACACAGCCTTATGCTACACTCATGCCACAACTTAAGGAGAGGTATGAAGAAGCATGTTTTTTCCGGTGTCCGCCCCACCGGACGGTTGCACCTCGGCAATTACCTGGGAGCGGTGAAAAATTACGTCGCCCTGCAAGACGAATATGAATGCGTCTACGCCGTCGTTGACCTCCATGCTCTGACCACTCTGGAAGAAACAGGCAAGCTCAAGGATAACGTATGTGAAGTGCTGCTTGACCTCCTTGCCGCCGGCCTTGATCCCACACGGAGCATTATTTTTGCCCAGTCTCACGTGCCGGAGGTGACCGAGTTATTCACCCTGCTCGGCATGGTGACCCCCCTCTCCTGGCTCCTGCGCGTGCCGACCTTCAAGGAAAAGGTCAAGATGCACCCTCATAACGTAAACTATGGCTTGGTAGGCTACCCCGTGCTCATGGCCTCGGATATCCTAATCTACAAGGCGGAGGTCGTGCCAGTCGGCGAGGATCAACTACCCCACCTTGAACTTACCCGCGAGATCGTACGCCGCTTCAACGAACACTTCGGTCCCACTTTCGCCGAGCCGCAGGCCAAGCTTACCAACTATCCAATGGTAGTCGGCCTTGACGGGCGTGATAAGATGAGCAAGTCACTTAATAACCATATTGAACTGGCTGCCACCGCCGAGGAGACGGCTAAAAAAGTCATGTCAGCCGTGACTGACCCCGCGCGTAAGCTGAGGGGCGACTCGGGACATCCTGAGGTCTGCAATGTCTACAAGCTCCAGGGCCACTTCAACAACCAACGGTCAGCGTTCATCGCGGATGAGTGTCGCGAAGCCAAAATCGGTTGTGTGGAATGCAAACGATCCCTCGCCGAGGCTATCAACACCGAACTCGCACCACTCCGCGCGCGTCGCACTGAGCTCGCCGCCCATCCAGAAAACATTGAGCGCATCCTGCAACATGGAGCTGAGCAAGCGAAGATTATCGCCCGCTCCACCCTAACCGAAGTAAAACAGAGAATGGGGCTGGTTTAGACACAGTTTGCCAAGCACCTGTTTGATTCTTTAAATATTGGGGTGATATCTTATCCCGTTATGTCATACAGGAGGTATTTATGGAAACACTAGAAGCCATTCTCACCCGCCGCAGCATCCGCCGCTACACGGAAGAGCAGGTCCCCCAAGAAACCATCCAGAAGCTTCTGGAGGCTGGCATGTGCGCCCCATCTGCCTGCGACTTCCAGCCATGGCACCTTGTGGTCATCGATGACCACAAAATTCTGGACGAAATCCCGAGCTTCCACCGGCACGCCGCCATGCTGAGAGAAGCACCTCTCGCCATCCTAGTCTGTGGCGATCCAGAAACCTCCCGCTACTGGCAGCAGGATTGCTCTGCTGTCTCCCAGAATATCCTGCTCGCCGCTCACGCCATGGGTTTGGGAGCGGTCTGGCTGGGCCTTTACCCGCGCGAAGCGCGCACCCAACCCATGCAAAAGCTATTGGGTCTCCCTGAGACCATCATGCCCCTCTCGCTCATAGCCCTCGGCCATCCGGCCGAGGAAAAGGCCCCGCGGGTAAAGCCCCAGGACGAAAAGGTGCATTACAATCGCTGGTAAAGGCTCCCGATTTTACGCTTTGCCCTGTTTGGGCTAAGCGTGGCCATGACCTGGCTACTTACGACATTTTGCCACAAAACGCTTCATGCGTATGAGAGCCTCTTCCAAATCCGGCACTGACGTAGCATAGCAGCAGCGCACATAACCCTCGCCGCACTCGCCGAAAGCCGTGCCAGGTACCACAGCAACCCTCTCTTCCTGGAGAAGCTTTTCGGCAAACTCCTCGGAGGTCATGCCCGTAGAGCTTATACAAGGAAAGGCGTAGAACGCCCCTTTCGGCTCAAAGCAGTCGAGGCCGATCTCGCGAAGCCCGTTTACCATCAGCAGACGGCGACGGTTGTAATCGGACACCATCTCCAGCACACTGTCCTCGCCCGCTTTGATAGCCTCTAAAGCAGCCACCTGAGACATTGTCGGGGCACACATGGTGGTGTATTGATGAATCTTAGTCATCGCCGCGATGATCTCGCGGGGACCGGCGGCATAGCCTACGCGCCAGCCCGTCATGGCATAGGCTTTGGAGAAGCCGCCAAGAAGAAGGGTGTGTTCCCGCATGCCGGGCAGAGAGGCAAAGCAGGTGTGCGAATCGCCGTAACTTAAGCGGGCATAGATCTCGTCGGAAACGACGAGGAGATTATAACGCTCGGCAAGCTGGGCAATGCCAAGGAGTTTGTGGCGCGGCATGACCGCCCCTGTAGGATTGGCAGGGTAGCCAATAAAGACCGCCCGGGTGTTACGGGTAATCTTGTTCCCGATATCCGAGGGCTCAATCTCAAAATCATGTTCGGCAGTGGTCGGTACGACGACGGGCATTCCGCCCGAAAGCGCCACCACTGCAGGATACGCCACGTAACATGGGGCAGGCATGATGACCTCATCACCCGGATCGATAACGGCGCGCATGGCCAAATCCATGGCCTCGCTTACCCCCACGGTAATCAGAACCTCCGTCGCAGGGTCATAATTCAAGCCATACGCTTTATCTAGATAACCGGCGATGGCCTGGCGCAGCTCAGGCGTGCCCAGATTTGAGGTGTACATCGTCTTGCCCTGCTCAAGTGACTTTATGGCCACCTCGCGCAGGCGCCAAGGCGTAGCATAGTCCGGCTCACCCACCCCCAAGGAAATGACCCCATCAATGGAAGACAGGAGATCGAAAAACTTTCGGATGCCTGATGGTTGCAGAGCCTGCGTCCGCTGTGAGATACGGTGTACACTCGTGGTATTTCTTGCCGGGCTCACAATGTCTCCTATAGGACTACGGCTTGCCGAGACTCGCCTGCACCGCCAGCGAGAATGACTCCGTCTTCTTTATAACGTTTTAGTAAAAAGTGCGAAGTAGTGCCCGCCACTCCCTCAATGGCGGCCAGTTTTTGGGTTACGAAGTCCGCCACCTCACGCATATTGCGAGCACTCACCAGCACTGCCAACTCATATGCCCCGGACACGAGATAGACCGTACGGGCTTCATCAAAACGATAGATGCGCTCGGCAATGGCATCAAAGCCCACCGTGCGCTGAGGGGTGACCTTAACTTCAATGAGCGCCCAAACGTGCTCATCGCCCACCTTCTCCCAATCAATGAGCGTGCGGTACTTGATGATGGTGCCATCTTCCTCAGCTTGACGGATAAGGCGGGTAACCTCATCCGCCGTCGCCCCAGACATAGCGGCGATTTGCTTAGGCGTTTGACGGGCATCTCCTTCAAGAATGCGAAGGATCTCTTTCAGCAACATTAGGCACCTCACACCGAAAAAATAGAGCCCCATTATAACAGAGTTGTCTATCTGGCGTTAACCAAGACTTACGGCATCTAATGACAACTTTAACCCCAGTAGCTATATCCCTCCCAATGGGGTGTTGGCACCAAGGGAAAATAGTGGCATCCATTTCTTTCTTGTCGCCTGCCCCGCATAAAGCTATAATGACCTCGCCTTGGAAAATACGCCCGGCCTCGCTGTCAATTTAGCCCCCCGCTGTGGCCTTAAGCTCGCCAACCCTGTGCTGACCGCCTCCGGCACTTTCGGCTATGGGGACGAGCTGGCATCCATCGTAGACATTCAGCGCCTGGGGGCTATTATCTGTAAAGGCACCACTCTTAAACCGCGCGCCGGCAACCCCCAACCCCGCTTGGCCGAAACGCCCCAGGGGATGCTTAACGCCATCGGGCTCCAGAATCCGGGGGTAGAGGCGCTAATCAGAGACAAGGCTCCTATGTGGGCACAATGGCAAGTACCGGTGATTGTTAATATCGCCGGCGAAAGTGTGGCGGCATACACCGAACTCGCTTCGCGCCTCGATGGCGTGCCGGGAGTGGCCGGGCTTGAGATAAACATCAGCTGCCCGAATGTCGCTGGGGGATGTTTGGAATTCGGGGCAGATGCAGCCTCGGCGGCAGCCGTCACTAATGCCGTCAGGGTAGCCACCGCCCTACCCATCATGGTCAAGCTCTCGCCCAGCACAGCAGATATCGTGAACATCGCTCAAGCCGTTGCTCAGGCCGGGGCAGATGCCATTTCGCTCATCAACACCTTTAAAGGGCTCACCATTGATATCAAAAAGCGCCGCCCACTACTGGGCAATGTCACGGGAGGACTATCGGGACCGGCCATAAAGCCGGTGGCACTGGCCTTGGTCTACGCTGTGGCAAGCGCAGTAGACATACCCATCGTGGGCGGGGGGGGGATTATGACGGCTGATGACGCCCTGGAGTTTATTATGGCCGGGGCAACAGCAGTTGAGGTCGGTACCGCCACTTTCTTAGACCCAGCTTCAGCCATCAGTATTATTGACGGCATCGCAGACTATCTGAAGCGCGAGGATGTGGGGGAAGTGGCAACACTCATTGGCTGCGCACGACCCTAAGGGCACGCACCTCGGTTCCACCCCTTTGCATCCAATCCAAGTAGCTACCGCTCAAGCAATAAGGTCCCGTTCAAAGGCACAGGATGCCGAGGAAGGCTCCATTCTTGAAAGCCACTTCTAAGGAGATATCATATCGCCGACCAGGCTCTCTCCGGCAACGAAAGCTTCTTGCAAAGCCTCTGGGCGCGTGAGTATCTCCGCCCGCTTCTCAACCCCTGCGTAAGCGACCATGCCGACATACTTGGCATCCAGGCTGGCAAAAAAGGCTCGAACAGTCGCCAAGGCTCCCTCAAAAAGGCGCTCCCCGGTGCGCCCCCCTACCGATACGAACAGGCCGCACCGCAGACGGTCGTCACCCAGCGGGGGTTTTCTTAAGAGATATTTTTTCACCCATAGTGCCTGGGTTCGGTCGACTAGGGCCTTGGTTTGTGATGGTAGCCCCATAAAGTGCAAAGGAGCCGCGAGCACAATGCGATCTGCCCAAGCTAAATCCCGATAGATACGGACCATGTCGTCACCAAAAGGGCAAGCCCCGGTGGACAGGCAAGCGTCACAGTTCTGGCAAGCCACAATGTGGAGACTTGGGACAACAACAGTCTTTGTCTCGGCACCCCTGGAGGTCGCCCCTTTCAGCACCTCTGCTAACAGAATATCGGTATTGCTGCCACGGCGAGTACTGCCAGAAAATCCCAAAACATTCATGGTGCCCTCCTAGACAGATGTTTCAGGATGGCCTGTGCCCGATCATTCATCACCTTTTCCTCCTCCAGCTCGCTGTGGTCGTAGCCAATGAGATGCAACACGCCATGCACCAGCAAAATTGCGATCTCGCGCTCCACTGAATGGCGGTGCCGCCCAGCTTGGATGGCTGCCTGCTCCGCCGAGATGATTACCTCCCCCAAGTGGTCAAGAGCATCTTCCGAAGCGGGGAAAAAAATATCACTCGGGTTATCCCTCATAGCGAAAGCCAGAACATCAGTCGGCTGGTCTTTGCCCCGATAAAGCTTGTTGAGCTCCCGGATTTTAGCCTGTCCGGTGATCACGATGCCAAGTTCGGCATCTGGTTGACCCTCGGCAACAAGCACGGCCTCTGCGACGGCACATAGCCAAACCTTGTTGGCTACACCCTCCAAGCCAGCATCAAAAAGTACGTTTACTTCCATCTGCAATAATGATAACACAATCCCTATTGAGTAATTTTTGTTTGTTGCCCAAGCATAGCCCTTGGCTTGACGGCTACTTCCATGCCAGTTAGACTACTCAACGTGAAAGTCATTGGCCTGACAGGCATATTCGGTAGCGGCAAGAGTACAATAGCTGGCTTTTTGAAGGATATGGGAGCCGTCATCGTAGATGCCGACCAGATCGTCCATCAGCTCTATTTGCCGGGAGGCAGCGGCTTCCAGCAAGTGGTCAGCCTTTTCGGATCTGCCATGGTGGATGTCAATTGCCATCTCGACCGACGCAAGCTTGCAGATATCATATTTGCTGACGAAGCCGCCCGGATTAAACTCAATACTGCCGTCCATCCCCTCGTCACACGACAGCTGAAAGTCCTGCTCGCGGAACACCGCCGACGCCACACACCCGTGGTAATAGTCGAGGCCCCACTCCTGATTGAGGCCGGTTGGGTACCCTTGGTGGACGAAGTATGGGTGACCACCGCCCCACGCGAGGCCATTTTCCGACGCCTTAACCAGAAATACGATATGTCCTATTCATCGGTGCTGGCACGCATCCATGCACAGCTACCCGTCCGAGAGCAGATCAGGCATGCTTCCCAAGTGATAAGCACCGATACCAGCCTGGAGCGCTTAAAAACCAAGACACAACGGCTCTGGCAAGGGATTACTTAGGCAAATCCACGATTTTACAACCAAGGGGGGCTAAGTTATGTCGAAGACTAGAAAGATACTTACCATATGCCTAGCAATTGCATCCATATCAACCATGGTCTTAGTCGTAAACACGATACTTAACCCAGAAACAGCTTCTATTCCCGTATTAGTCTGCTCGGGCATTGTCCCTGTTGTGATCTGCATTGCCCTTTTCTCATCTAAGCAAAATGGCAATGATAAAGCTTAATGCGGTTACGAGAAGCAGGGATATTTTATGTGCGAAGTACCTGATTCCTGCTCTTGGCTAGTTGCCATCGGGAAAGCAGCGTACTATTTGCACTCGTAAGGCTTTTGTCGCAACCTTGCCGCTTTTCCCAATACCAATTATTAAGCTTGAGTTCTGCCAACGTTGCCTCATGACCATTCTCCGTCGCGAGTAGGATAGTCAGATTAGTTGCCGCTGTATAAAACTCAAAGCGAAAGAGGCCGTTAATTATATGACCAGGGAACAGCAATATGAGCGATAGGCCCTTACTTTGTGAACCGGAGATCCCTCCATCGGAGCAGAGGATTGCCGACGCGCTTAAGGGTAGCTACCACGTCTATCAAAAATTTGTCGACAGTCTGCCGGAAAAGAAGATAGACCTCGGGTGGCGCTACTACAACGACACCAAGGCATGGCTGGCAAAGGGCACTTTCAGGAAAACTGTGTTCTGGCTTTCGATTTGGGACGGGTTCTTTCGTATCAGCCTGTACTTTACGGAGAAAACCCGCGACGGTATACAGGCGCTACCGGTATCACGGGTCATCAAACAGAAGATTGCCCGTGAGCCGGCTATAGGCAAGCTGATCCCGCTTATTTTAGAGCTATCCAGCGAGTCACAGCTGGCCAATGCGACTACGCTGATTGAGTATAAGCAAAAGCTGAAGTGAGCCGCGGTGACATCATTGTTGCGTCCACTCAAGATTTTCTGATTATGTATGACAAAGTCCGCGTAAGGCAACATCGTCAATAGACGCCCTTGCCCAGATAGCCACGCACCTGATGTGCACCGCCGTCGGGCATGAAAGAGCATTCTTCCCCGTACCCCACCCCCAAGGATATCAGTGCAACAATGAACGCCACCACTCACTCAAAGCGTCTCTCGATCATGTAACGCCAAGCAGCAGTAAGAGTGCCATGCTTCTATGTATCACTTGACCAAACTACCCAAGAGTGGGCAAGGGGGTGAACGAGAGATAAACCAGCCTCCAATGGGGCGATATCTCATTGGAGGCTGGTTTTCAAGAATAAGGCTAATGAGCGCAACCAGTTATTTGCTGGGTTCGCCTTGTTTGTAAGCCACCGCCTGACGTGCGATACGGAGCGTGCCGGTTTCTACCTTGATGACTAAGTTTTCATCCGTCATGCTATCGATTTCGCCGTAGATACCGCCAATAGTGACGATCTGATCCCCTGGTTTAAGTGCCGACAGCACCGCCTGGTGGTCCTGTTGGCGCTTCCGCTGCGGACGGATGATGAGAAAATAAAAGACCACGAACATGAGAGCCAGAAAACCCAACATGATAAGGGTGTTGTTATCCATGTAACCTCCTCTGCTTTATACATACGGCTCACCGTATCTATTTTACTATCTGCCCCATCTTCCCCTGCAACGACCAAGGGCCTGCCTGGTCTATCCTGACAACCACCAGCCGACCGCTAAGGTGCTCGCCGCCGGTGAAGAATACTAGTTTATCATTTTCCCCCCGCCCCCACCACTTGCCACCCTGCCGACCCTCCACCAATACCTCAATCTCCATGCCGAGCAAGGCAGCATTTAACTCGCCGGCAATGGCCTGCTGCTGCTGCTCAATAAAGCTCAGCCTCTCTTTTTTAATCTCTGGCGCAACGTCATCGGGCAATCTGGCCGCCACAGTTCCCGCGCGAGGCGAGTAGGTGGCCACATGTACCGACGCAAATCTTAGGTCCTTTAGAAGCTCGGCCGTATTCTTAAACTGCGCCTCTGTTTCACCAGGAAAGCCAACGATAACATCAGTGGTGATAACCACCTCCGGCATGCTATTTCTCAATGCCGCCACCAAGGCACGGTAATGCGCCACTGAATAGCCCCGATGCATGGCTTTCAAAATGTCATCGTCACCCGCCTGAACGGGCAAATTTACGCTCTGGCAGACCTTCTCCAAACTGGCCATGGCCTGGATAAGGCGGGTGTTCATGTCTTTTGGATGGTTGGTAAGAAAGCGTAAGCGCCATAGGTCGGGAAGGTCTGCCAGTTCGGCCAAAAGATTTGCTAAATCTGACCGACCCGGCAGGTCGTGCCCATAGGAGTCCACATTCTGCCCCAGAAGGGTGACCTCACGCGTGCCGCCCTCGACCAACTTCCTAACCTCTTGTACAATGTCCGCCAAGGAACGGCTTTTTTCTCTCCCGCGACGGTAAGGTACGATGCAATAGGTACAAAAGTTATCGCAACCATGGATAATAGGGACATAGGCACAAATCCCTGGCCTCTCTATCAACGCCTGGCTCCCGAGTGATACCCAGTCTGGCACCACCCCCGCCGGAAAAAAGTAGTCCACAAAAGGGAAGCGCGCCACAAGGGCAGCTGTGTCTTCCGTCACAAAGCAGCCGGTGACAGCAAGACGCATTTTCGGATGTTTGTGCTTGAGAGTCCTCATGTTAGCTAGCTTGTTAAGCACCTTGTCCTCCGCATGGCCACGCACCACACAGGTATTGAGGATAATCAAATCGGCAGCATCGGCAACTGTCGCCGGCGCATAGCCTTGACGCACAAGGGCACCTGCGAGCCGTTCAGACTCGGCACGGTTCATCTGACAACCAATGGTCCAGATAAAGTAAAACGGCATGATAGGGACTACCATTACAACCCATGCAAAAGGCGGCATACAAGCTGTTTATCATTGCCTCCCCTGCAAGCGCCTCTGCAGGCACCTATTGATACTGTACTTTACGCCTCTCGAAAAGTAAATAGCGCCATCCGCCCGCCTTGACTTGCCAATGGAATAGCGCATAATAATGACACGGGGCAGAAATGCCCAGTGAATACGTCTACCGTGTGGCGTGATAAGTAAGCGGTTTGAAGAAAGACTCCTTACCGCGAGGCAGGGAGTTTTTCTTTTATGGACAATAAAGCTATGAAACCAACCGGATTATACAAAATCACTGACGAATACATATCTCTGATTGCCAAACTAAGCGGCATTTACCAAGACCGCAAAGAACGGCCGATATATTGCTGTGTTCAGGACAAAAAGGACCCCATGGTTTTCTGGGCTATCCCGACAAGCAGCCTTTCCAATCGCTCAGAAGAAAATATTCTCGCTCATAGATATTTTGCAACTGATCCGCGATGCTCGTTATTCGTTAGTCCACAAATAACTCCAATCGGCAAGCTCCGTGATAAAGGCATCGGGGTGCAGTTCTCTAAACATGTAGTATTTGATTGTCTTGATTCCCCAACTACCAAAGCCAGTATAGTCGATCCAATGAATACAAAAAAAAGATGATAGTATTTGTTCAACCACATACTTATTATCAAGTATACCCAAACTAAGTATTGGTATTCTAAAAATATCAGTTTCTCCAACTTTTAAAACATTGCCATCCTCTAATAAATCTCCCATGGCAGGTGCCGGCCCTCCAATGCTTAACTCGCCATTGGTCATACGATATGCTCTGTAGTATTCACACAAATAACTCATTCTCTTGATATCTCTGTTGCCAGTATTCTTTAAAGTTACATCTAGAAAAATCCAAGGAGAGTTATCCATGGCTTGCCCTAGTCGCCAAGCGATTTTGACTATCTCCACAGGAGGATTTGCAAATGACGGAGAGCCGCTGCACGAAATCGTGCTAAAAAATGACACTATGAAAGCAATGAGCAAAACAACAAAAATATATGCTTTACCTTTCATTTTGAACCTTTCGCAAAAAAAATATCGGTTGTGTCCTAAAGTTTCTGTAAATTGCCCTTCAAGTTTCATCCAGTTTAGCCCACTTTCCCCGATACTTCAATAGCCACCCGTTAGGTTAATGGCGCCT
>WRNP01000015.1 GCA_009776515.1 Dehalococcoidia bacterium
CCCCCCGCCTGTCCCTCACGAAAGGCACTGCCTGCCTTGACGCAGGGCTTAGTGCCGAGGCTCGGGAGGCCGCTCATCTACTCGAAAAAAAAGGCAGCCTCCCCCTTAAGGTGCTGAAAGATGCCCTAGGCAAAGGTGCGGCGGAGCGGGCCATGGCTGGTCTCTTGAGGTGCGGTTATGCAGTACGGACCTTTGAGATGGCTCCTCCCCGCGTGCGGCCTAAGGTTGAGCTCTATGTAGGCCTGCCCCCCGTGTCGCACGACGTGCCTGTATCCCGGCGCTCTCCTCGTCGGGAAGCTCTCCTGGCGTATCTTAGAAAACAGCCCGAGGCCGTACCCTTGGCGCAACTTAAAGCGGCGGGCTTTACGCGTGAGCTCGTGATGGACGTGAGGGCAATAGGGGCCGTCGTGACGGAGACACGCGTCGTCAGGCGCCGTTCCTCCGTTCTCCAGGATATGGAGTCTGTCCCGCCTTACAAGCCTACCCCCGCTCAACAGCAGGCCATTGCTGCAGTAGGCGACAGCTTAATCGCCGCTCGGCCCGAAGTTTTCCTTTTGCATGGAGTGACCGGAGCCGGTAAGACCGAGGTCTATCTTCAGGCTTTGGCCCAGGCGGTGCGTCTGGGAAAACAAGGGATTGTGCTCGTGCCAGAGATTGCTCTTACCCCTCAAACTGCAGAGCGCTTCGCGGCTCGCTTTCCGGGGAGGACAGCTGTCCTCCACAGCGGGCTTTCGCTTGGCGAACAGCACGATACCTGGTGGGATATTAAAAACGGAATCTTTGACGTGGTGGTGGGTGCTCGGAGCGCCTTATTTGCTCCTCTGCCTCGACTGGGACTCATCGTGGTAGACGAAGAGCACGAGTGGGCTTATAAACAGAGCGATCACGCTCCTCGCTATCATGCCCGCACGGTATCCCTTAAACTTGCAGCGGTTAGCGGGGCTGCGGTGGTGCTGGGCAGCGCCACTCCAGATGTAGAGAGTTACCATCTAGCCAAGACCGGGGTTTACCGTTTGCTAGAGCTCCCCGAGCGCCTCACGCCTCACCCCGGGGCCGCTCTGCCTGCCGTCCAGGTGGTGGATTTGCGTGCCGAGCTCAAGGCGGGCAATCGTAGCATCTTCAGCTTGGCGCTACAGGATAGCATGCGCCGGGCGCTGCTTGTGGGGGATCAGATTATCCTATTCTTTAACCGTCGTGGCAGTGCTGTCATCGTCCAATGCCGGGCGTGCGGACATACTGTGGGGTGCCGGAGTTGCAGCGTAGCCCTAAGCTACCACGGTGCGGAAGGGGCCTTGGTCTGTCACCAGTGCGGTATAAGGAAATCGGTGCCGGAGAAGTGCCCGGTCTGCGACAGCCGGCGCATCCGCTTCCTAGGGTTGGGTACACAGAAGGTGATGGAGGAGGCTGCATCTTTGTTTCCCGAGGCACGCCTCCTCCGCTGGGACTCGGATGCCGCCCGCGGCAAGGATGCCCACGCTGGAATACTGGCGCGTGTGCGCCGCCATGAGGCGGATGTGCTTGTCGGCACCCAGTTAGTGGCCAAGGGATTGGACTTGCCACAGGTTACCCTTGTGGGGGTGGTGAGCGCTGATACGGCCATGGGGCTACCGGATTTCCGTGCCGGCGAGCGCACTTTTCAGATTCTGTCCCAAGTCGCGGGGCGAGCGGGGCGGGGAAGCCGTCCCGGGCGAGTGGTCATTCAAACCTATGCCCCGGATCATTATGCCGTCCGAGCTGCTGCCATACATGATTATGGCGGTTTCTACCGATGCGAAATAGAGCTTCGCCTGGCGCTGGGCAATCCACCTTATGGCCGGCTGGTGCGCCTCACCTTTGTCCACACGAACGACGCAGTTTGCCTGAGGGAAGCCGAAAGCCTGAAAAGAAAGCTTGGCACCGAGATAAGGGCGCGGGGTTTCTCCATATCGGTAAGCGGACCTGCCCCGGCCTTTGTACCGCGTGTGCGCGGACGTTACCTTTGGCAGTTGATGCTTAAAGGGAACAATCCAACGGAGGTCTTGCGCAGCCTGGAACTGCCTGTCAACTGGGTGGTTGACGTAGATCCGGTGGGGCTATGAGAGAGCATCTGTCTCTGAGGCTATAGGGGCTCAGCCTGTTTGATCGATGGCAGGCCAATCGCTGGGATCTTTGAGATAGGCGTTGATGGACGATGCGGCTGTGCGGCCGGCCCCCATGGCGGAAATTACGGTCGCTGCACCGGTAGCGGCATCTCCCCCGGCCCAGACACCGGGTTTGGTGGTGTGTCCCTCCTTATCCACGATGATGGTGCCCTCAGGGTGAATGTCCAAGCCCGGGGTGGTGGCCGGAACCAGGGGGTTGGGAGTCGTGCCCAGGGCGATGACCACCGTATCTACATCCATGATGAAATTTGAGCCGGGCTTAGGGATGGGGCGGCGTCGGCCCTTAGCATCCGGCTCCCCCAGTTCCATCTTCAGGCATTCCATAGCCGTGACCCAGCCACGGGCGTTGGCCAGGAAGCGGACGGGGTTGGTGAGGCCGCAAAAGACTACCCCTTCCTCCTCGGCGTTTTCCAGCTCCTCGGCACGGGCAGGGGCTTCGGCCTTGGTGCGGCGATAGACGATGAACACGCGCTCGGCTCCGGCACGCAGGGCACAGCGGGCGGCATCCATGGCAACGTTACCGCCGCCGATGACCGCAACTTGACTGCCCATAGGTAGAGGGGTGTCATAGCCCGGCTCGCCGGCGTGCATGAGGTTAACGCGTGTCAGGAACTCGTTGGCGGAGTAGATGCCAGAAAAGATCTCTCCCGGCACGTTCATAAACATGGGCAGTCCTGCGCCCGTGCCCAGGAAGACGGCCTGGTAACCAAGCGCAAAAAGCTTGTCTACGGCTAGGATATTGCCTACTACCCAATCTAGCCTAACCTCGACTCCCAGAGCCATTATGGAGTCCACCTCGTGACGAACAATGGCTTTGGGCAGCCGGAACTCGGGAATGCCATACATAAGCACCCCGCCAGGAACATGCAGGGCCTCGAAGACGGTAACTGCATGCCCGGCGACGGCGAGGTCGGCAGCGCAGGTGAGGCCGGCTGGGCCGGAGCCCACCACAGCCACCTTCTGGCCGGTCGGCGGTAATCTCAGCGGCAATTCTAGGGCATCTTGGCGGCGTTCCCAGTCAGCGACGTATCTTTCCAGCCTCCCTATGGCCACGGGGGCACCGCGGCGGGCGAGTACGCAGGACTGTTCGCACTGAGTCTCCTGAGGGCAGACTCGGCCGCAGATGCCGGGCAGCTTGTTCTTGTTCTTTAAGATGCGGGACGAGCTTGCTAAGTCAAGTTCGCGGAGCGCCTTAATAAAGTCTGGGATGTCCACCCCTACAGGACATCCCCCAGTGCAGGGATGCTTAGGGCACTGGATGCAACGGGCGGCTTCGGACAGAGCTTCTGTCGCACTGTAACCTAAGGCCACCTCCAAGAAGTTTTGGGACCTGATGAGGGGATCCTGCCGGGGCATCTCTACACGGCTAAGGTTTAGTTCGGCCATAGCTTAATCTCGACTTTCGGGCAATGAAAGCTGTGCCCGGTCTGAATTATCACTATTTCTGTCTCTACCACTGGGCGCAACTCCGGCATCGATAAGCGCTTTCGCCGCAAGCAGCCTCCATAGGGTATGAGCAGCGGCGGGCCATAAGGAGATCCCAATCCACCTCGTGAGCGTCAAACTCCGGTCCGTCCACGCAGGCGAAGCGAGGTGTGCCCGCCAAAGATACGCGGCAGGCCCCGCACATACCCGTGCCGTCAACCATGATGGGGTTCAGGCTCACCGTTGTCTTTAGGCCGCGGCTGGCTTCGCTGACGAGCTTCATCATACAGAGAGAGCCTATGGCCATGACGCGGTCTATCCCCTCGCTGACGAGCAATTCTTTAAGCGGCTCAATGACCCAGCCCGACCGGCCTGCGGAGCCGTCAGCGGTCGTGACGATCAGCCGCTCACTCACTTCGCCCAGGCGCTCCGGTTGCAGTAGTTCACTTTTGGACGGAGCCGAGATGACGGAAAAGACCCGGCTGCCCGCTGCCTTGAGGGCTTTGGCCGGCGGCACGATGGTGAGCATGCCATAGCCCGTGGCGACGCAGGCTACCTTACCGAAGTTACCGATCTCGGTGCTCTTGCCGAGGGGGCCGACCACGTGGGCTAAGGTATCCCCGGGCTGCATGGTAGCAAGCTTAAGCGTGGTGTGGCCGACGCTGGAGACAACAAGCGAGATACTGCCCTCGGCTTCGTCCCAGTTGGCAATGGTGAGCGGGATGCGCTCGCCCTGCTCATCGGTCATGAGCATGACAAACTGGCCTGGGCGGGCCGCGCGAGCCACTGACGGAGCCTCTATCCGGAAGAGATTGACCGTGGGCGAAATGGCTTCTTTGGCGAGTATTTTAAACATAACAAATGCAGAATCAGGCAATCTTCTCCACCTTCACGGCTGTAACCTTATAATCCGGCGTACCGGTTTGGGGGTCATAGGCGGCTCCGGTGAGGGCGTTAGTCGGAACCTCGGCAAAGTGGAAATTGAGATAGACTAAGCCCGGAGGGTTGATGTCGGAAAGCCTGGCGCGCACGCGCACTTCGCCCCGGCGTGAACTGACCCTGACCCAGTCGTCTTCGGCAATGCTCAGGGGAATGGCATCGGCGGGGTTTATCTCCAGCTTCTCTTCGCCAAAGCGCTGATTGAGAGCACCCACTTTGCGCGTCATGGTTCCGGTGTGGTACTGGTAAAGGTTGCGTCCCGTGGTGAGAATCAAAGGATAGGCCTCATCCGGGGCCTCTGCTGGAGGAACGTAGGAGAGGGCTACGAAGTTGCCCCGGCCGCGGCTGAAATCTTTGGTGTGCAGGATGGGTGTGCCGGGGTGCTCTGAGGAGGGGCACGGCCACTGCCTGCTGTCGTTTTCCAGGCAGTCGAAACTTAAGCCGCCGTAGATGGGAGTCAGGCGGCTTATTTCACTCAAGACCTCGCTCGGATGGCGGAAATCGAAACCCGGTGCCCCCAGTTTTTTGGCCAGTGCGCAGACAATTTGCCAGTCAGGGAGAGCCTCGCCCGGCGGCGGCACGGCTGCTCTAACACGCTGCACGCGCCTTTCGGTGTTAGTGAAGGTGCCGTCCTTTTCGGCGAAGCTGGCCGCAGGCAGCACTGCCTGTGCCAGCCGGGCGGTTTCGGTGAGGAAGATATCCTGTACCACCAGGAGGTCCAGGTGCCCCAGGGCGGCTAAGGTGTGTTCCTGATCAGGTTCTGACAGAACCGGATTCTCGCCTACCAGGTAGATGGCTTTGAGATGCCCTTGATGGGCCATATTCATCATCTGCGTCAGGGTAAGACCAGGGGTGAGTGGGAGCGAACGTCCCCAGGCGCTTTCGAATTTTGCTCTAGCCGCCGGGTCGCTTACCCGCTGATAGCCGGGATAAACGTCTGGCAGGCAGCCCATGTCACAGGCACCCTGTACGTTGTTTTGGCCTCGGAGAGGATTAACCCCCGCCCCCGGCCGGCCGATGTTGCCTGTGAGCATGGCCAAATTGGCTACAGCCATAACGCCATCGGTGCCACGGCTATGCTCGGCAACACCCATGGCGTAGAGAATGGTCGCCGGACGTGTGCCGGCATAGAGATGAGCTGCCCTTTTGATATCCTCAGCCGGTACCCCTGTTATGCTGGCGACTGTAGTTGTGTCGTAAGCAGCTAGAGAGGCGCGGAACGGCTCGAAATTCTCGCACCGCTCATCGATGAAAGCCGTATCCTGCATGCCTTCGTCCAGAATCACTCGTGCCATACCCATTAGGAGGGCAACATTGGTGCCGGGACGTGGCCTGAGCCAGATATGGGCGAACTCCGCCAAAGGGATGCGCCGGGGGTTGATGACGATGAGTTTTGCCCCCTGACGCACCACCTGTTTTAAGGACGCTGCGATGACGGGGTGGGCTTCGGTGGTGTTGGTGCCGATGGCCACAATACAACGCGCCTTCTCAAGGTCGCGGATGTGGTTGGTCATGGCCCCGGAGCCGAACGTGGCGGAGAGACCCTCCACCGTTGGGGCATGTCACAGACGGGCACAGTGGTCCACGCTGTTGGTGCCGAGGGCCACTCGTGCCAGCTTTTGCAGGAGATAATTCTCTTCGTTGGTACAACGGGCAGAACTCACCACCGCGGTCTCTTCGGGGAGGTAGCTCTTGAGGCGGATGGCGATGAAGTCCAAAGCTTCGTCCCAGGAAGCCTCCCGTAGCTCGCCTTGCTGACGAATGAGGGGTTTGCTCAGCCGTTCTGGGCTGTGGACGAACTGGGCGATGCCGAAGTGTCCTTTTACGCAAGCCTGGCCGTGGTTGGCGGGGCCGTCGTGGTCTGGCCATGACTGCATGACGCGCCCGTTTTTTATCTCTAGCTTGAGTTGACAACCCACGGCGCAGTATGGGCAGATGGTTTTAATGGTGCGCTCTGGGAGTCCTGCCTGATCATTAGAGCGAAGCGCTCCAGTGGGGCAGACATCAACGCAAGCCCCACAGGACTCACAGGCGGCGTTGTCCATGGACGCGCCAAGGGGAGTGCCCACGTGAAGACCGCACTCGTCGTGCAGGAAATAGAGCGCTCGGTTGCCGCGCATCTCCTGACAGGCACGGATGCAGCGTCCGCATTTGATGCAGAGATTGTAGTCGCGTGCGAAGAACAGCCCCACCTCTTTTAGTTGAGGTGGGCCGGGGACGAAAGGCACGGGGGCGGGTTGGACATGGCTTACCACCGTCTGCAGCTCGCAGCGCAGATTCTCAGGGCAGATGAGGCAGTCGCGAGGATGCATGCGGATGATACTTTCCAGGGTAGCACGCCGGAACTCTTGTATGCGCGGTGTCTCGGTGCGGACAATCATTCCCGGCTCAGAGGGTAGGGTGCAGGCACCGAGTAGCCCCCTCAGGCCTTCCACTTCCACCACACAGAGCCGACATGATCCGGCCGGGGCAAGCAGGGGGTGATGGCAGAGAGTGGGTATATATATGCCACAGGCCTCAGCTGCCTCCAGCACACTCATGCTCGAGTCGGCTGTTACCGCCCGGCCGTTGATGACGATATCAAACGTAGCCTTTTCTGGCTCTGGGAACATATTTCCTCTTAAAAAACGATAAAGGTTGCAGGCTGGAACATGCTTGGATTTAAATTTGGAGTAGCTGATCCGTCTGGGGCGCAAATAATACTAGCCCATCGCCGCGAGCGGTGTCAATTTGGGTCGCAGTCTCGGTTGGTGGCGGAGTCACCCCGGCTCGCCTGTTTTCACCTCGTCCCAAAGCTGATTCATTTCATCAAGGGTAAGCCTGCCGAGCTCGTGCCCGCGGGTGCGGGCAAGCTCCTCCAGGCGCGAAAAACGGCGGTAGAACTTGGCGTTAGCCTCCCTGAGGGCTGCCTCAAGATCTATGTTCTGGCGGCGAGCGTAGTTAGCCAGGGTAAAAATGAGGTCGCCGAACTCAGCTGCTCTCTCGGCTGGGGTGGCGGCGGTCTTAAATTCAGCCAGCTCTTCGGCAAGCTTTTCCAATATGCCGGCATCATCGGGCCAATCGAAGCCCACTCGGGCTACACGCTCCTGTACCGACTGGCTGTAGGCTAAGGCAGGCAACGCCCGCGGTACGCTGTCTAGCATGCCACCCTGGCCGTAGCGCTCTTTCTTCTTGAGTTCCTCCCAGCGTATCAGCACACTTTCAGCGGTTAAAGCCTCTGCCCCTGACACTGCGGCCTCGCCGAAGACATGGGGGTGGCGCGAGATGAGTTTGCGGTTGATTCCTGCGGTCACATCGTTCATGGTGAAATTACCGTTCTCCTCTGCCAGGCGGGCATTCATGACGATTTGCATGAGGAGATCCCCCAACTCAGCACAGAGCTTTTTCGGGATTTCCTCATCGAGGGCTTCAAGCACCTCGTATGCTTCTTCTAAGAGGTGTTCTCGGAGGCTGCGGTGGGTCTGCTGACGATCCCAGGGGCAACCTTGTGGCCCTCGGAGATGGGCGATGATGTCCACAAGCGAATCAAAGCGGCTGAGGTCCGGAGGAATAGTCATGACAATCTCCTTAGTAGGATTATACAACATCGCCTGATAAGCGTTTTTAGGCTACCGGGCAAACCATAGCAACACGTCAGACAAATCGGCAGGGCAATTCCCTCCTTTTGGAGTATGATGTATCATTACTTACTCTTGTACCGCACTTGGGCACAATGGGCACGCGTTTTCGGAAGTGATTGCCCTATCAATTGGCAAGGGGTGTATTGACAACGAGGTGGTTGTTAAAATAAACTCATGCGGTTTGAGGAGTCGCCATCATGAGACTGAGCTTTATTCCTCAGGAAGATAAGTTCTTTGAGCTGTTCACTCAGGCGGGAAACAATCTAGTCAAGATTGCGGATGCCTTAGTAGATCTGCTGGAGAACTGGACGAATATCGAGGCTAAGGTGCAGCTGATCACCGACCTGGAGCGCGCTGGGGACGCTGTCACTCACGAAATCGCAGCCCTGTTGCACAAGAGCTTCGTTACTCCCTTTGATCGGGAGGACATCTCCATCCTAGCCCATACCTTGGATGACGTGGCAGATTTTGTCCATGCGGCTGCTGATGCCATGTTTATCTACCGCATTACGCGCCCCACCGAAAGGTCGCAGGAGTTGGCGGCTGTTATCCGTGAGGCGGCGGGTGAGATTGCTAAGGCTCTACCTTTGCTCCGCCGTCGCAAGGATCTAACCAAAGTGTTTGCTTCTTGTGTTGAGCTCAATCGCCTGGAGAACAAAGCTGATCGGATAAGCCGCCAGGCGTTGGGTGAGCTTTTCGAGGATACCAAAGACACGGCTTATATCATCAAGTGGCGCGAGATCTACGAGCATATGGAGATTGCCACCGACCGTGCTGAAGATGTGGCCAACGTTTTGGAAGGGATCGCTCTGAAGAATGCCTGATGGCTTGCCGGTGCTTATACCGGTGCTACTTTTGGTGCTGGCGGCAGAGTTTGTCAACGGCTGGACCGACAGCCCCAATGCCATTGCGACTGTGGTGGCCACTCGGGTTCTTTCCCCTCTCGCTGCGGTGGGCATGGCTGCCAGCCTCAATTTCCTGGGGGTTCTGATCACGGGTACAGCGGTGGCTGCAACCATCGGTCAGGATATCGTGCGTCCTGAGACCATTTCGCTCTCGGTGGTGGCCGCTGCCATGCTGACCGTCGTTATCTGGAGTACGGTTGCCTGGTATTTTGGGATCCCTACCAGCGAAAGCCACGAGCTTATCGCCGGACTGACAGGAGCGGGGCTAGCGTCCGCTGGTCCCTCGGTACTCCTGTGGGAGGGCTGGCAAAAGGTCCTGCTGGGATTGGTGTTTTCCACTGTTATTGGCTTTGTTCTGAGCGTCACCGTGATGACTGCGCTGTACTGGATACTCCGGCGCGTTCGCCTCAATACCGTCCGCAACAGTTTTAGCAAGTTGCAGATACTATCGGCGGCGCTGATGGCTTTCAGCCACGGCTCTAACGATGGGCAGAAGTTTATGGGGGTTTTTGCTCTGAGCCTGATGTTGGGTGGAGTGGCCTCCGAGTTTCACGTGCCGGTGTGGGTGATGTTGCTCTGCGGCAGTATTATGGCAACGGGCACAGCTTTTGGTGGCTGGCGCATCATTCGCACCATGGGAGTCAAGCTTACCCGACTGGAGCCGGTGAGTGGCTTTGCCGCCGAGGCCTCAGCGGCGGGGGCGATTCTGGCAGCCTCGTCGTTTGGTATCCCTCTTTCCACTACCCACACCATAACCTCGTCCATCATGGGCGTGGGGGCTACGCGGCGCCTTTCCGCCGTGCGCTGGTCAGTAGCTGGCAATATCGTAGCTACCTGGCTTATAACTTTCCCAGTTTGTGGGGTACTGGGCTTTGTTTTTACCTGGTTATTCAAGCAATTGGGGTGGACCTAACTCAGCTCAGAGAAGGTACTCCCGCGCGCTTGCGCGGAGTCTCTCCGCAGTAATGATAGCTTCCAGTTCGGCTACCGCTAGATCAGCCCGGTCGTTTTCGTTGATGATGACATAGTCAAAATCGCTTCTTTCCGTCATCTCGGTCTCGGCGGTTTTTAAGCGGCAGGCGAGATCGGCCGGTAACTCGGTATTGCGCCTCCGCAGACGCTCGTCTAACTGACTGAGCGAGGGGGGCGACAAGAAGACCAACACTGCTTGAGGGAGCACTTGCCTGATGGTCCGGGCCCCTTGTACATCTACTTTTATGATCGCGTTATGTCCCATAGTGAGGGCTGCTCTAATCGGTGCTTTTGGCACGCCGTACCAGTTGCCGTAGACATTGGCGTATTCTAAAAGCTCGCTCGCCGCGATCATTCTCTGGAACTCGGCCTGGGAAACAAAATGATAGTTGACATCTTGCGCCTCATCTGCTCTTTTGGGGCGCGTGGTGTTCGTTACGATAAAGGCGAGGGTGCCAGCTATCGGCTGTGCCTTGAGACCACCGAGCACAAAGTCTTTGCCTGCGCCGGAGGGGCCGGAGAGGATTAAGATTAGGGGCTGTGGGTTGAGATCAGTCAACTGCATCTTCAAGCTCGGGTTTCTGACCACGACCGCCACCTAGGCGCCCGATGATGGTCTCCGGGGCGAGCGCTGCCAGCACCACGTGACCGCTGTCCAAGAAGACCACTGCTTTCGTACGGCGCCCATTGGTCATATCAATGAGGGTGCCTTTGCTGCGGACCTCCTGGATAGCGCGCTTAGTGGGGGCTGAGTCGGGGACGGAGATTGCGATAACCCGGTTCATGGCCAGGATATTGCCGAAGCCCACGTGAACCATTTCACTTATCATAATTGCTCCCAAATTAGTAATCAATTGTGGCTATTAGGCATCCGGCCTGCAGGTGGGTTGGCAGGGCATCCTCATATCCGGTGGGGCCCGAACGATAACCGAGCCGGCGGCCTGGCTTACATTATACTCTAAGAGGATCAATGGCAAGGTGACAGACATGGTACAGGCTGCCACCATGTTGATTTATGGCTGATCCTATATCAACCGGCGCAATCGATGGCGGAAGCGCTCCCCCGCCTCCGGATGTTTGAGTCCGTAAGCTACCTGGGCCTCAAGCCAGCCGAGGGGTTCTCCGGTGTCGTAGCGGGTACCCTGGAGCTCCAAGGCATAGATATCCTGTTGCGTGAGGAGTACGGTGAGGGCATCGGTAAGTTGGATTTCGCCGCGGCTGTCGGGGGTGGTGCGTGCTAGGGCCTCAAATATAGCGGGGGTGATGAGATAGCGTCCCACGATACCGAGTGTCGAAGGGGCAGCCTCCGGGCTCGGCTTTTCTACCAGCTCATCCACCTTGTAGATGCGCTCGCTTACTCGCTCTGGGCGGATGATGCCGTATTTGCGCGTTGCTTGAGCGTCAACCGTTTCCACGGCAATGACACTGGTGCGGTATTCGATAAATATCGGCAGCATCTGGCGCAGGCCCGATTCGTGGTGGTCAATGAGATCATCCGGCAGGATGACGGCGAAGGGTTCGTCACCTATGGTGGCGTGGGCTAGTGCGACGGCATGTCCCAAGCCGAGGGGCTCTTCCTGGATGATATAGGTAAGATTGGCCAGGTCTTCCAGGCGTGCTAGGTCGTTAAGCAGACCGAGCTCGTTCTTGCGGGTCAGGACGGCGGCCAAGTCTGGAGCAGGGGCGAAATAATCAATGATGGCCTGGCGGTTGGGTGAGATAATGATGGTGATGTCCGTTATACCTGCTTCGGCGGCCTCTTCGACGGCAAACTGAATCAGTGGTTTGCCTCCAACGGGCAGCATTTCCTTGGGTTGGGTTTTTGTAACCGGAAGTAGTCTGGTGCCCCAGCCTGCGGCTGGGATAACTGCTTTTGTTATGGACATGGGCAGCCTCCTTCTGGCTGAAATACAAAGCTTGCTTTCAATTTAGCCACTACAGGCCTCTGCGACCAGCAGGCTTACGGCTAGGTCCTCGTCATAACGGGAGGTCTTGATGGTTAGGTCGGTTTCCAACAGGTGGCGGTAAAAGGCTTTGAGGCGCGGTAGGCTGAAGCGTGCTGCTTGGTCGATGGTTCGGTTAAGGGCAAATCCATATAGTTTTAGCTTGTCCTGGATAAATCCCTCGCTTCGACCACTGGCCAGCATACTCTTGACTCGCACCAGGAGCCGCAACTGGCGGGCTAGCATGAAAAGGATATAGCTCGGGGCCTGGCCGTCTCGCAAAAAGCCCTGTAATAGCTGCAGGGCCGGGGTGCTGCGGCCGCTCATGATGGCATCCACCAGCTCAAAGATGCCCACCTCGCGTGAGGCGGCCACCGCTGTGCCGACGTCTGCTGCTTCAATGCGCCGCCCCAGCGCATATAGGCTGAGCTTTTCCAGTTCTGAGGACAGAATCCACAGATTTGGACCTACCAGACGGGCTAGTCCTTCCGCCGCCTCGTCCGAGATGGTGGTTCCCGTTTGGGAGGTGCGCTTCTTTATCCAGTCTGGGAGTTTGGGCAGAACCAGTGGCAGATATTCCCTAATTTCCGCCTTATCAGCCACGGCTTTTAAGAGGGGATTGGTTTTTTTGAGCACACTGTCTATAAGCACGGTGATAGTGGTGGGCGGAGCCGATCTTAACACGGTGGCAAAGGCATCCAGGTCGCTCTCGGGGTTTTTACTGGTTTTTTTGGAGGGGCTGCTTTTAGTCTTGGCTTCACAACGGCTGAGTAGTCCGTCTACGATGATCAGTCTTTTATCGCCAAAAAAAGGAAAAGCCTCCACATTAGCTTGGAGCACGGCGGGGGAGATACGGCTACCATCCAGGCGAGTGGTATTGTTGGCGAGGGTTTCGGGATCGCCCAGACCCTTTTTGAGGGATGCCAAGGCTTCGTATATGGAATAATCGTCTGTGCCGTAGAGGATATAAATCAATCTTCTGTCCCCAGACATTTTAACACACACTTGGTGAGGAGGAAACAGGGGGTGGATGGGGTAAGTGCGGTATGGGGCAACGGTACTCGCTGGTTGGGGATCAGGCGTGGTGCGGGCACGTCATGGTTGTAAGCCGGGGAGAACCACCCTATAATTTCTGGGCGTTTATATTACCAGGAGGATGAAAATGGACCTGACGCTTGAGGAAAGAGCACGAATTTACGAAGAAGAGAGGGCTCGCCGAGAAGCTGAGGAAACGTCCAGACAAGATGGCAGCGGGACTTTTGGCTTCTCATCTAACCTTGTCGGATTGCTGTGCTATCTAGGGATGTGGGTAACCGGTATCATATTTTTGGTGCTGGACCAGAAGAATAGGTTCGTCCGCTTTCACGCTGCCCAGTCCATCATTACATTCGGCGCGTTGATGTTGCTGGGGATCATTTTACGCCCCATACCGGTGGCGGGCGTCTTTTTAGCTGCGGCCAGCGGTATTCTGAGCGTCGTTTTGTGGCTGGTACTCATGACCATGGCTTATCGGAATGAACTCTACCGCCTGCCAGTAGCTGCTGAGTTGGCTGAGGCGCTGCTTAAGGCGGTAAGCCCTGGAGTCTCCAAGGAAGCGACCAAAGCCAAGGCGGAGCAAAGAGTGATACTCAACACAGCGCCCGCCCCTCGTCGTTCACGCTCCAAAGACATTGCAGAATCAGTCTTTGCTATCATTGGTAGCCTAGTGATGCTTGTTCTGCTCAACATTGCTTACGAGTACATCGCCTATTATTCGCTGGTGGAAGGTGTTTGGGTCAGACAGAGGCTGGTGACCTTCGCCTGGCACTCCTGGTTGCCGATGGTCAACGTGGCGATAGTGCTTACCATTGTCGGCCACATTATCATGATCACAGCTTCTGGCGGTCGGTTAGTGCGAGAGACGGTGCACATCATCCTGGATGTCTTTGCCATCATCGTCTTGGGCTCGCTTTTCTCCATTTTTCCCTTTGACTTTAGCCCCCTGCCGGCCCCAGCGACGCTAGTCGCGTTTTGGGTGCGGCTGGGCATTGTCATTGCGGTGGCGGTCATCGCGGCTACGGTGGTGGTGAGGAGTGTTCGGACGGTGGTGGCCGTCGTGCGGAACTAGGGCGACGTTTGCGCTCGTGGGATGCCCATAGTAAAATGAGGTCGGTATCCGCACTCTTTTCTGCGGGAAAGATGGTAAAAATATTGAACACTTTAAGGAGACATCCATGACAGAACCCGTACTCACCGAGCTCAGGAAACTGAGCGATATTGCCACCGACATGGATCTCGCCGCCAACATCCGCAAAGATGCCATCAAATCTATGGGGCGGATTGGCACACATGAGGCCCTATTGGCACTCTTGGATCTGGTATCTAGTGAGAAGCTTAAGGTAGACGAGCGCAAGCTGGCTCTTCAGCAGGCGGAAAAGCTGATAAAATAGACGTCCCATTGGCTCAATCTGCTCTCGCCGCTGCTGTGGATGAGTGGCTTGCGTGTTGGGCTTAAATGAAAGTCTGATAGAATTTATGAGTGTAGGCATTGGTATCGTTGGTTTGCCTGGAACTGGGCGCACCACTATCTTTAATGCCCTCACCCGCGGCAAAGCGGCCACAGGGGGCTTCGGTGGTGGTATAGCTAATATTGGTATCGCCAAGGTGCCTGATGAACGCTTGGCGGTGCTTACGGACATGTTCCGTCCCCAAAAGACTGTCCTTTCCGAAATCAAATACCTCGATCTTGGTGCTTCGGTCAAGGCCATGGCCAGCGAAAAGGGGGGTGGAGCGCTCCTGACGCAGCTGGCGACAGTGGACGCCGTGCTCTCCGTTATCCGTGCCTATGATGATGCGATTGTGCCTCACCCCTCTGGCGGTGTTGATGTGGCGCGCGATATAGGCGAGATAGATCTGGAGCTGGCTTTCTCCGATCTGGCCATAATTGAGCGCCGCTTTGATCGTATCGGCTCTTCGTTGAAAGGGGCCAAGGCCGATGAGCGCTCCAAGCTTGAACGCGAGCGCGAGCTCCTCTTCCGTATCAGGGGCGAATTGGAAAATGATACTCCCATTCGTGATCAGTCCTTGGGCGATGAAGAGCAGAAGATGATTTCAGGCTATCAGTTCCTCTCCGCTAAGCCGATCATCACCTTGGTCAATATTGGCGAAGAGGACCTGCCTCGGGCACAGGCGATGGAGATTGAGCTTAGCACCCGTTTTGCCCGGCCCAATCATCGCATTGTTGCTATGTGTGGCAAGCTGGAGATGGAGTTATCCGGCTTAGATGAAGGGTCGGTCAAGGAATTTTTGGCTGAGTACGGCCTTGCCCAGACGGGCCTGGCGCGCGTCATCCAAGCATCATATGAGCTACTTGGACTCATCTCTTTCCTCACTGCGGGCGAAGATGAGGTACGTGCATGGCCAATTGCACGCGGTACGGTTGCCCAAAAAGCGGCGAGCAAAGTACACTCCGATATTGAGCGGGGCTTCATTCGCGCTGAAGTTGTAAGCTACCAAGACCTGATTGATTCCGGAAGTCTGGCCGAAGCCAAGCGGCGCGGTATTCTTCGCCTAGAGGGCAAGACCTACGTGGTACAGGACGGGGATATAATCAATTACTTGTTTAATGTCTAGATGTTGCCATCAAGAGGGTAACCAAACCCCCTTCCATGAATTTGGAAAGGGGGTTTGTATTTTGTTGGAAATCGGCGCTAAGCCGGTTCTTCTTTACTGGTGTGTGCCTGCTTCATTTTGTTTATCATGTAGCCTATCTTCGATTTGTGCCTGTTCCGGGTCATCTTGATAAAGACTGTTACGAAGCGGTAGCTTGCCAAAGCTAGGAAAAAGAAATAGATAGTCCGCCAAGTTTCGGCGGTAAAAGGGCCAGCATCACGGAAATTGGCGATCAACAACGGCGACATGAAAGAGAAGACGAGTGCGCCGGCGCTTACCCATTCGTCGCGCGAGATCAGCACGTCGCGGTATTCAATGAGGGCCAGCTTCATCTTGTCCTCGGTGGTCACGAGTAAATCTTGTGTCAGGTTCTTGTGGATGATGATTTCGCCTTCTAGATCTTCATCATCCAATTCAATGATCGCGCCCTTGCGGGAGGGCAGTTTCCGAGGGCTCATTCGTTGGACACCTCCTCCCCTCGATAGATGGTGTAGTGGAGCGTCTTGTCGGCGCTTCCTTTTAGAGAATAGACCAGAAGTTGAAGGTACAGCCGCCGGCCTTCATATTTGCCGATCTTCATGGGCTTGTTGGTGCCAGCTCCGAAACTATCGTCGAAGTTGTAGAGCGTTAGCCTAAGAGTGGAGGGCTCAGCTATGCTACTGTCCACATAGGTCTCGCGGTTCTGCTCATCGGACTTGAAATCGAAGATAATGTTGATATTGAGGTCGCTGTAATGCAGTGAGATGGGGTTCCCGGCAAAGGAGATGACCGTGCCGTAGTCTATTATCTCCGCCGGACCAGACGCGATTTTCTTGCCGAGACAAGCTGTTTCTTCGGGCATAAGTACCTCCAAGGGAATCTGGGTCCTAGTATATAGATTTCAAGTAGCGGGGGCAACAGAGCTAGCGATTTGGCAAGCAAATACGCTGTATCAGCGGGAAGTCTTCTGCCATTGATACTAGGAGCGGCAGAAAAACTAGTAGCCAGTAACAGTTAATGACTTACATATGAATCTGGATGCAGTACCTACCAAGTATTGTAAAGCATTAGGTGTTACGTAGTACTAGGCCTGAAAAAGCAAGGTATTGTGCCTGAATTGTTTGTCAAATTATTGCGAGTGCATTTGATGCAGGGAGTCTTTGTCAGGAAAGCAGGCTATGCTAGAATGTCAGAATAATAGTCCGAGAGCAACTTCCGATAAGGAGGGCACTATGAGAAAGATGGCGGCATTAATTTCTGGCGTATTGTCAGTCATGGCTTTGCTAATGTGCGCTTGTTCCGCTGGTACGGCAAATAATACGTTCAGGGATTGGGAATATATTGCCGTTGCACCAGAGGCCGGGGCTCTAACAAAGGATATAGGAACATTGGAGGAGCGCAAGGTTATCAAAAATGCCGATGTAACCTGCTCAACGGACGATGTATTGGAAACATATCAAACGATCTTATCTTGGCTTAAGCAAAACGATGGCTATGAATCCAGCCAAAACATGACTAAGCGTGATGAACAATACACGATTAGTGCGGTCTTTAAAATAGTCCCCGAAAAACTTGATGCGTTGTTAGATGTTATTGACAGTCATACAGAGATTGTAAATTTAAGAACATCCACAGATGATGTTACCCAGTCCTATGCTGATACGCAGCTAAGGCTGAAATCAAGACAAGCGGCGCTTGATCAGTATTATGCCTTGATGGAAAAGGCTGTCTCTGTAGATGAAGTGTTGAGCATACAAAAAGCCATAAACGACCTAACCATCGAAATTGAAAGCATGGAAGTGGGATTACTCTCCTGGGATAAAAAAGTAGGCGAGTGCACCGTAACGGTTACTTTTACCCGGGCCGAAACCTCGCTTGGATTATTGCGCTGGGCATTGATATTCTTCTTGTTCTTGTGCGCTATCGCGCTGGTAGTTTTTATCACCAGGATAGTTTCCAAAAACAACAGAAAACAAAGTTAGTCATGTTAGGTTATTCCATCGTATCAGTCCATTGCCTGCGCTTCAGTGTTTGAATGCCGTGATCGGTACGACAAAGACTCTATCGGGGCGCAGGTAAGTTGCGTTTGACATTCCGCATATTACTCCATGGACGACGGGCGGTTTTCCTGATGGGCTGGCCTCAAGCTCGCATTGGATTGTTAACAAGTTATCCGTAGCGTTGTCGATTTGGTTTGCGCCCAACTTGGTTTCAAAAACGCACCATTCGCTATTGGGCAGCACAATTATCGCCTTGATCTTGTGCCCCAGATAATCTCGGTAATGGTAGAGTGTGCCCCCTACATGATCCCCCATAGATTTTCAAATCCCTCTAGCGCAGTGCCTCGAACAAGAAGCTGAGGTTTGCCAAGTCTCCAGGCAAACTTTCTGGTGTCACTTTCAGTAAAGTGCAGCCAAGAGAGGGGTCGGAGAAACGCTGCTTCACAGCCTGTTTTGCCCGAACAGAAGAGTGGCTTCCTGTGGAAAAAGGGGGTTGGTTATCCGTGGTGAACAACCGTTCGAAAATAATCAGGTGTTCTGCCACTGATTCTGCATCAAGATTTTCGTCATCCGCTCCCCCGACGTCGTTTTTCAGCGTATTACTGCTCGCCGCGTCGCCTTCGTTCTGAGCTAAAGCTCGTAGTGTAGGCGAGACACTCATACATTGGACTGGTGTGTGCCTAAATTTGGCTAATCTAGGTAATGCTATGTCCAGTGTATAATTGATAGAGCAACGGCAGGCGCATTTTGGCAGTTGGGTACATTGCCCCAAACTGAACAGTATCAACCCGAAAGATTTGGTAATAACCACTCGACTGTTTGCGTGACAACGGTTCGTAGCGAACAATTCTTCTCTTGGGTAGCTCTCTAGCTCTTGGCGGAGCCTTTGGTTTTCAGCGGTAAAGAACGGAGCCAATGCTCTCGTTGGTACTTCACGAACTATAAATTGACTTTACATATAGGCGGATGTTATCATGGCCATAAGTTATTATCAGTCTTAAGGAAATCATGTCGGCTCTAGCTGAGCTTTGTCAGGAAATCTGCAACTGCCAAAAGTGCGAAATCTCTCGTAGCCGCACCCGCGCGGTACCAGGCGAGGGGCCGGACAATGCCGAGATCATGTTTATCGGTGAGGCTCCGGGTTACCATGAAGATCAACAGGGTCGGCCTTTTGTTGGTCAGGCAGGACAATTTCTGAGTGAGCTGCTGGCTTCCATTGGGCTTCAGCGCCCCGATGTCTACATTACCAATATCATCAAGACGCGCCCGCCAGGCAATCGAGACCCGCTTCCGGTGGAGATAAATAACTGCAAGGCCTGGCTTGACCGTCAGCTTGAAATTATTCATCCGAAAATGATTGTTACCCTGGGGCGCTATTCTATGGCGCGCTTTTTTCCGGGCAAGACCATCAGTCAGATTCATGGTGCCTCGGTTACAAAGGATGGTGTCATCTATTTTGCTATGTACCATCCGGCAGCGGCTCTCCATCAGCAGAGTCTGCGCGATACCATCATGAAAGATATGCAGAAGATTCCGGCGCTACTGCAGGCTAATGCAGGAGAAGCCCCCGCTGAGGCCTCTGTGGCGGCGGCGAAGCAGTTGCCTCTGTTCTAGTGGGCAGGAATAAAATACGGCCGTTACGCCGGCATCGGCGGGACTGGCCTGAGTTATAATCCGAGTTCTAAATGTAAGGTAGTTGGCATTAATGGTTAAAGATAAACTAAAAATCATTCCCCTGGGGGGATTCGGTGAGATTGGCAAGAACATGCTGGCCATTCAGTATCGGAGTGACATCATCGTCATCGACTGCGGTCTCATGTTTCCTGATGAGGAGATGCTGGGCATTGATTTGGTTATCCCAGATATCAGCTTTCTGTTGGAAAACCAGGATAAGGTGCGCGGCATTGTCGTCACTCATGCCCACGAAGATCACATCGGGGCGCTACCATATGTGCTCCCCCAGTTAAACGTACCGGTCTATTGCACGCGCCTGGCCAAGGGCCTCATTTCTGTCAAACTGAAGGAAAGAAAGGTCTCGGAATCCAAGGTACACGCCCTGGGGGTACATGGCAAGATAACCCTAGGTGCCTTTCGTATTGAGTTTTTCCCGGTTAACCACTCCATTCCGGATTCGGTGGGGCTGATCATCCACACTCCCCTCGGCACCCTGGTACACACGGGAGATTTTAAGCTGGACTACACGCCGGTGGCCGGGGTGACGACAGACCTGGGCAAATTGGCGCAACTCGGGGCGCAGGGGGTGTTGCTACTCATGGCCGACTCCACCTATGCCGAGGTGCCGGGATACACGCCCTCTGAAAGTGTGGTAGGGGAGGCGCTGGGCAATATCATTGGCGGGGCAAAGGGCCGAGTGCTGGTTACCACCTTTGCCTCGCTCATATCGCGCATACAGCAGGTGGTGGACGCGAGCGTAAAATACCGCCGCCGGGTTTTTATCGTGGGGCGCAGCATGACGGAGAACGCCCGCATTGCCTCGGAGCTGGGGTATCTCAAAATACCGCCGGGGGTATTGGGTAATAACGACGAGTTGGCCCGCACGCCGCGCGAGAAAACGGTGGTCTTAACCACTGGTAGCCAGGGCGAGCCTACCTCGGGGCTGGTGCGCATCGCCAGCGGCGGGCACAAGCTCATCAGATTGCATCCTACCGACACCATTGTCTTCTCGGCTTCGCCCATCCCCGGTAACGAGTCGCTGGTGAACCGCACCGTGGATGCCATTTTCAAGCAAGGGGCACAGGTTTTTTACGGTGAGCGCAGTAGGGCGCATGTGCATGGCCATGGCAGCCAGGAGGAGCTGAAGCTTTTGCAGGGATTGGTTAGACCGCGCTTTTTCCTGCCTATCCATGGCGAATACCGCCATCTTACCCAGCATGCCTTGCTGGCCCAGTCGGTAGGCGTGCCGCCGGAGCGTACTTTCGTTATGGAAGACGGCGAGGTGCTTGAGATAGATCAAGAGGGCGGGCGGATTGCCGGCAAGGTGACCACCGGCAATGTTTATGTGGATGGACTCTCGGTAGGGGATGTGGACGGCATGGTACTCAGGAGCCGCCGGATGCTCTCGCGTGATGGCATTGTGGTGGCCATTGTTGCCCTTAACAAACAGACAGGCAAACTGGTGGGGCGACCAGAGATTGTCTCCCGGGGCTTCATCGATATGGATGAGAGCCGGGAGATGGTAGAGGGTGCACGCGATCTCTTGACCCAGACGTTGAGCAATCGGCGGACACATTCTGTTGAGCGGGGTTATGTGGAGAATGAGACTAAGAATGCTTTAGATAAATACTTCTATGATCAGACAAAGCGCCGGCCCATGATCTTACCTGTGCTGGTGCAGGTGTAGGTTGTCCCCCAACTGAACTGGTGCTGAAAATGTCGGTAATGTTTTGGTTCTCCGGAACCGGCATCTCGCTCTATCCGATGAAAGCGGAAGCCCCGACCGAAGCTGTGGGTGGCGAATAAGAGAAGATTGGGTTGGTGTTTCCGTCACATTACGGTAATCTTCCCCGTATCGTACGTTCTTTCCTCGAACAACTGGGAATCAAGCTTGGAAGCTATATCTTTTCCGTAGTCACAATGGGCTTTTTATCATCAAGCTCGCTGGTTATCAAGCAGTAGTATCCGTCCAGCTTCTCTTCTTCGGCTATCTTATCGGTATTCAGAAGTAGGTGGCTTTTATTCCTGGCGATGATTCCATTCCCAGTAGGCATTGTTGCTTTTTCTATTGTTCAATCATTCTCTGAAATATGGTACCCAGAGAGGGATTTTCGGTACTATTCTATTTTGACGCAACGATACACTTTTCGGTGCTGTTTATTATGACTCAATGCGTATCGAATTATCATAATAGAATAGCACCGAAACAGTGTACTTCCTCCTCCTGTTGTTATGATTTAATACTCAGTTTCGATAGCTTCTCTGACAGCTTTATCATATCACGTTTCAGCTGAGCTGGGTTCAAAGTGGCATATTGAGCCTTAAGATTGTCCTTTACTTCATTTGGTATGGTTTCTGCCTGAAGCACTCTTCTGTATGGAGTCTGGGGCGTATCATAACGCTTGCGCATACGTGATCCATCCCG
>WRNP01000016.1 GCA_009776515.1 Dehalococcoidia bacterium
GATATCAGGAAAATATTAGGGGCTACCAAAAAATAGCTGTTTATCCCAACGACTATTATCAAAACGAGATACTCCAAAACACGCCTGACTGACAGAACCCTCAGGCGTGTTTTTGTTATTCGTAACTGCAAAAGTCAGGTTATACCATATCATAAAATAAGCGCCTCCAGCACGGAGGGGCATGCATTCCCTGTTGACTCCACCTTTTTCGTGTTATACTGATGCCAGTTCTATTCAGGACAGGGAGATGAAGCACAAAGACCTGCTCTCTATCAGTGACCTTTCGAGTATTGATATCCACCTATTGCTGGCCGATGCCGTGGAGCTCCGCGCTGACGGTTGGGTGGATATCCTGACAGGGAAGACCCTGGCCCTCGTTTTTGAAAAGCCGTCGCTACGAACGCGCATGAGCTTTGAACTGGCTATGAGGCAGCTCGGTGGCACCTGTATCTATCTTTCGCCCGCCGAAGTAGGGCTAGGCAAGCGTGAGTCGGCCAAGGATATTGCCAGCGTGCTCTCTCGCTATGCCGATGTGCTTGCGGTACGCACTTTTGCCCAGGAAACGTTGCTAGAGCTTGCTCGCTATTCCGACGCGCCCGTCATTAATGCCCTCTCCGACTTCGAGCACCCTTGCCAGGCACTGGCCGACCTCCTGACCATGTCTGACCACAAGGAAACCCTGAAGGATATCCGCCTAGCCTACATCGGCGATGGCAACAACGTAGCCCGTAGTCTACTGCTCGCCGGGGCCCTAATGGGCATGGACATCCGCCTGGCTACACCCACAACCTACACCCTAGATGAGGAGACAATTGAGTTGGCCAGTGAGTATGCCGAAGACAGCGGCGGAGCCATCATGACCACCGCCGACCCCCACCTAGCGATAAGTGATGCCGACGTAGTCTACACCGATACCTGGGTGAGCATGGGTCAGGAGGAGGAGTATCCTCAGCGCCTACAGGTTTTTTCCGGTTTCCGGATAACACCTGCGCTCATGGCCGAGGCTGCTCCAAACGCCATCTTTATGCACTGCTTGCCTGCCCACCGCGGTGAAGAAGTCGCACCTGAGGTCATCGACGGCCCAGCCTCAGTAGTGCTAGACCAAGCGGAAAATCGCCTCTATGTACAAAAGGCGGTGCTAGCCCATATGCTAGGAGGCGCGGAGGTAGCCAGCCAACGATAAGTGCCGAACAACGGTTCAAGCACCCATAATCTACTGGAGCTGCCTTGACCCCTTGATAGTCAGGCAACAAACGAGGTGCAGCCAATACTGGTTCGGCATTTTATGTTGAGTTATGGCTCTTTGCAAAATTTATCCGCCCATCGCATTTTCTAACCATTATGTCTAAGTTAAACCCAGCAGCATCATCGGTGCCTCAGGTCGTCCGTCGTAAGCCGATCGTGGCCATCATCGGCCGCCAAAACGTGGGCAAGTCCACCCTGTTTAACCGGCTTACTGGACGACGCCTCGCCATTGTAGAGGATCTTCCAGGCACCACGCGTGATCGTCTCAAGGCCGAGGTGGAAAGTCTAGGTCGGGAATTCACGCTGACCGACACTGGGGGACTAGAGCTTACACCCGAAGCCACTCTTGCACAGGAGATAAACGGCCAGATAACCTTGGCCATCACAGAAGCAGATATCATCCTCTTCATAGTGGATGCCCAGAACGGGTTGCTGCCAATCGACACCGAGGTAGCCTCCATCCTCAGGCCAACCAAAAAACCCGTGTTACTCGTAGTCAACAAAGCCGATAACGAGAAGCTCGCGCAGAATGCAGCTGAGTTTTATCGTCTGGGGCTGGGCGACCCTATAACCGTGAGCGCTTATCACGGACGCGGCATCGGCGATCTGCTTGATGCCATTGTCGCCCTTTTGCCAGAGGTCACGCCCGACGCCCCCATGATTCAAGATACTCCACAGCTTGCCATCATAGGCAGACCCAACGTGGGCAAGTCTGCCCTGCTTAATGCCCTGCTAGGCGAGGAGAGAGTGGTTGTCAGTCCCCTGCCAGGTACCACGCGGGATGCCATAGACACGCCTCTTGACTTCGAAGGACGTCATGTTATACTTATCGACACTGCCGGTATCAAGAAGCGCGGGCGCGTGGGTATCGGCGTTGATCGTTATAGTGTCGAGCGCAGTCTCAGAGCCATAGCGCGGGCTGATGTTGCCCTGCTAGTATTGGATGCCACCGAGCCCGTTACCGAACAGGATCTCCATATCGCTGGCTACATCCAGCAAGCGTACAGAGGGGCAATAATCGTAATCAACAAACAGGACCTGGTGGCAGATTTGCAAAAAGAAGAGCTCACCCAGTTCGTGCACAACCGGTTTAAATTCTTTAGCCATTCCCCAGTTGTGTATACCTCAGCTGCGACTGGACAAGGCGTGGCAGAGATTATCCCATCTGCGCTCAAAGTCTTCGCCGAGCGTACCAAGCGCGTGCCAACCGCCAAGCTCAACAGCGTTATCAATCAGACCACAGCCCGTCATATGCCACCCATGAAGAAAGGCCGTGTCCTTAAGTTTATGTATGTCACACAGGCAGAGATAAGCCCGCCGACATTTGTTTTTTTTGTTAATGACGCCACGTTGGTGCATTTTTCCTACCAGCGCTTCCTGGAAAACTCCCTCAGGCAGCACTTCGGTTTCCAAGGAACACCTATCCGGTTTGTTTTCAAGAGTCGGGGTGAAAAATAGATGCTTCTCAGGCTTCTCTTGATAACCTCTATCGGCTATCTATTAGGCTCCATCCCCTTTGGGCTTATTCTCGGCCGTATTAAGGCCAATATGGATATCCGCAACTATGGTAGCGGGCGCACCGGTAGCACTAATGTATTGCGTACCATGGGTCGCAGGGCCTTCGTCACCGTAGCCATCTTGGACGTGCTTAAAGGTACTGCCGCCGTGTTATTGGGAAGACTCATTTTTGGGGGGGGCTATCTCGCTGTCGGTCTTTACCACCTGGAGCAGCCAGGGGCCGTCTCCATCGCTGCCATAGCCGCCGTGGCGGGGCACATCTGGCCTGTCTTCTCCCGCTTCAAAGGAGGGCGCGGAGTGGGCACTTTTATCGGCACTATGTTCGCCATCTGCCCTGCAGCTGCCTTATTTGGCGGCGAGATCCTCATCATTGTTGCCGGTTTGTCTGGATTCGCTTCCCTCGGTAGTCTGTCCGGCATTGCAGGCATCTGTGCCCTACTCATCCCTCTCACCTTTCTGTATGGTTCGCCGCTAGAATACCTACTGTATGCCATGGCGGCGGCTGTCCTTATCACCATCGTCCACCATGACAATATCATCCGCCTTTTCAATGGTCGAGAGCGCAAGTTAAACCAAAAAGCGGAAGCTCACTCTGGCAGTCCAGCTTAGCAATAGGTTAAACGCATGGCCAAAATAGGCGTTATCGGCACTACCTCTTGGGGTATAACTTTGGCCGTGCTTCTCGCTCGCAATAAATACGCCGTCAAGCTCTGGGCACGTAGCGAGGGTGAAGCCCAAAGGTTGCGTACCAAGGGATCGTCCTCGCCCGCTTTGGAAGGAATTGTATTCCCAACAAACCTAGAGGTCACCAGTTCGCTTAAAGACGCCACCCTGCTTTCGTCCGCCGTTATCCTAGCAGTGCCCTCACAAACCATGCGCCAGAACATGCGGCTCCTTAAAGACCACCTTAAATCCTTCCGCCTCATCATAAGTGCCTCCAAGGGGCTGGAAATGGGATCAAATAAACGCATGTCCCAAGTAATCGCAGATGAGATAGGGGAGAGTTACCGCAAGAACATCTGCGTCCTCTCTGGACCCAACCTAGCGCGGGAGATCGCCTGCGGACTGCCCGCCGCTGCCGTGGTGACCGCCACCAACGAAGAGGTCGCCCGCAAAGCTCAAAAGCTCCTGACAGCCCCCAATTTCACTGTCTATACCAACCATGACTTAGTCGGTGTAGAGTTGGGCGGCACCCTAAAGAACATCATTGCTCTTGGGGCAGGCATGATCGACGGGTTGGGCTACGGCGATAATGCCAAGGCTGCCTTTATCACCCGCGGGCTCACCGAAATGACAGCTTTCAGTCTCGCCCTGGGAGCCAACCCCTTGACCCTATCGGGGCTGGCTGGGCTGGGTGACCTCATCGCCACCTGCGCTTCCCCCCTGTCACGTAACCACTACGTTGGGGCTGAGCTAGCACGAGGTAAAAAGCTCAGCGATATCACTCATGGCATGGATGGAGTAGCAGAAGGCATCACCACTACCTCTGCCGTTTGGGATCAGGCCTGCAAGCTCAGACTGGAGATGCCCATAACCCAGCACATATACCAAGTGCTTTATAACGGGGCGAGAGTTGGAGATGCCATAGCCGAAGTCCTCGGGGCTTCATATAAGCACGAGCTGGCAGGCAAGCAATGGAGGCTATTTTCCTTCTTGGGGAAGAAGGGGCGGTAAATGAGTGCGGGCTGCCGCCTCAACCCCGAGCACCGTGCTTAGGCCTCGGGCTTTAGTACTCTGCTTAAAGGCGTTTTTGGCTTTCTTGGCAATTCACTTATCTGCCCGGCACCATGTCGCCCTATCGTGGCTACACCCTCCATACCGATACAAACCTTAGCTTCAAATGTCTGCTCGCAACGTTCAGTCATGCGGCCGGGAGACAAAGCTTTACAGAGTGCGATATAATCAGGTAGCCTTTTAATATTGTAGCCGGAGAGGAACCATGGGTAAAAAGGCAGACGCAAAAAAAAGCAACAGCCAGAACAAAGTCAATATGGGCTCAAAAAGGGTCAGCGCCGCTCGCGGCGGCTCCAATCCTTTAAAGCGCATTATTTTCTCTAAATGGACCCTTTTCCTCCTGCTTGTTGTCGCCATACTCGCCATCATCCTCTGGCAATGGCCTAATATTGTCCATACTGCAAACAACCTAGCCAAAGGGGTTTATGGATTGTTGGGCTGGGGGTTTATCCTCATCCTCCTGGCAGTCATTATCTTCCTCGCCATTGCTTTCCGGGGGCACTTGGCCACTTTCGCCCGGCGCTATAAACTCCATCTATGGCACGTCTTTGTGGGTGCTACCGCTTTGTTCTTTGCCGCCTGGGGCGTTCTAGCTCTCTTCTCACTAGGCGGCGAAGTCGGCCTCGCCATTACCTCTGACGTCCTGGCGGTGGGCCTCATGCGGGTCATCGGCCTTATCCTGCTGGGCATCGTCTTTATTGCACCCGGCGCAAGCTTTCGAGCCATCCGAGCCATATGCAGATTCTTTGCCCGGCTATTCCGGCCATCACCATCCAAACCAAGCTCTACAGGCACCCAGGTTTCACCTTATATGCCAAAGCGCGTCCCAGTGGTAACCCAACCTGCCACCACAATGTCAGCAACCCCCAAGCCTCATGCTGGAGGCGTAATCACCGGGGCACCTCCCGCCGAAAAGAAGTCTTGGTTCCCACCGTTCGGCAAAAGCACCCAATTCAGCGAGGATGCCGTAGCAACGCCGCCTAGAGACACGCCGGCATACCATGAGGTATTCCCAGTTAGCGCCCCGGCACCAAAAGAGCCGGCTCGCACCGAGATGCCCAAAAGCGAGAGTTCCCCTATAACGCCACCCAAGCCTGTGTCAGCATATCCGGTCTATAAAGAGGCTTTCAAGATTAGCAACCCAACGAAAGAGCCAGTACGCACCGAGATGCCCATTATTGAGAACCCCACCCCACGTGCGGTGGACAAGCAGGTAGCCCAAGATATCTGGAGGAAATACGGCGAAGCAGGTTCGCCCTCTGTCGTGGACGGCTGGAAGATGCCCCCCTTGGATATCCTGGACAAAGCCAAAGAGATGGAATATAGCGAAGCTGACAACGCCCAGCGCGCCCAGATCATCGAGGAGGCCTTGGCTAGCTACGGCGTCTCTGGCAAGGTAATACAGATAAATATCGGTCCCACCGTAACACAGTTCGGCATTGAACCGGGCTGGGACATCAAGACCAAACGCGTAGCCGAAAAAGACAACGACGGCAATACCGTCTTCCGTGAGGAAGAAGTGGCACGCACTCGTGTCAAAGTGGAGCGCATCACCTCGCTTACCAACGACCTGGCACTAGCCCTCGCCGCACCCACCATCCGCATCGAAGCTCCGGTGCCAGGCAAATCAATCGTGGGAGTGGAGGTGCCCAACCGAGTTTATTCCACCGTCAGCCTCAGGAGCGTGATTGAGACCAACGCCTTCCAGAAGATACTATCCAAGTCCAGGCTTGCCATGGCGCTCGGCAAAGGAGCGGGCGGCGAGGCCGTCTCAGATGACCTGGCCAAGATGCCTCATCTACTTATCGCTGGAGCCACCGGCTCGGGCAAGACAGTGTGCCTTAACGCCGTTATCTGCTGCCTCCTCATGAACAACAGCCCTTTCGATACCAAATTCGTGCTCATTGATCCTAAACGGGTGGAACTGACGCCATTCAACTCTTTGCCCCACTTGGCCGCGCCCGTCATCGTGGACACCGACAAAGCCCTCGCCGCCATGCGCTGGCTGAATGCCGAGATGGACAACCGCTACAAGAAGCTTGCCAGCGCTGGGGCGCGCAACATTGAGGGTTTCAACCGCGACAAGGCCGGCGCAGAGAAGATGCCCAACATCGTGCTGGTCATAGACGAGTTGGCCGACCTCATGATGGCCGGCTTTGATGAGGTAGAGCATATCCTATGCCGTCTGGCACAGCTCGCCCGCGCCGTGGGCATTCACCTGGTGGTAGCCACTCAGCGCCCCTCCGTAGATGTGATCACCGGCCTTATCAAAGCCAACTTTCCCACCCGCATCAGCTTCGCCGTAACCTCACAGGTAGATTCGCGCACCGTGCTAGACATGGTGGGGGCGGAAAAGCTTCTGGGGCACGGCGATATGCTCTTTGCCCCCACCGACGCCGCCAAACCCAAGCGCCTCCAGGGTTGCTATGTGTCCGACCCGGAAGTGGAGCGATTGGTCTATTTCTGGAATAGCCAGAAGAAAGAGGATACCCCCCTAATCAAGATGGAGGACATTATAGCCATGGGTGCCGCCAAGAAAGATGTCTCGGGGGAGGACCCTTTAATGGAGACGGTGCGCAAACTCGCCAATGACCACAACCAGCAGATCTCAGCCTCTTTCCTTCAACGTAAGCTCAACATCGGCTATCCGCGCGCCGCGCGCCTCTTTGACAAATTCAAAGAGGAGATGGGACCTAACGGAGACGGCGGAGCCGAAGTCCCGGCCGACGAAGACGATGAGTCCTAGAAGCAACCCACGGCGTAGCGGCACCCGCCAGTAATCTTTGAGGAGCGGCGGTGAGTTTGCACCGGCTTGATATAGTGCTCGCAGTAGCAACTACCTGCCATTATGCAAGCTTGTTAGCGCTTAAAATAAAACTCGTTTCTCTATTCACTTCGCAGCTGCAACATGCTAATATTTTTGTGCTATACTCCCTTGTTTAAAAATTCCCTGCGCCGCCCAGCGGCGGGAAGGAGCCTCCTATATGTCCGGACACTCTAAGTGGCACTCAATTAAACATCAGAAAGGTGTGGCTGACGCAAAGCGCGGCCAGCTGTTTACCAAACTCTCACGCGAGATCATCATTGCCGCACGGGCGGGCGGCGCCAATCCTGAGGGCAATGCCCGCCTGCGACTGGCCATCCAAAAAGCCAAGGATGCCCGCATGCCGGGCGAAAACATCCAGCGTGCCATCCAAAAAGGCGAGGGTGCTCTGGAAGGCTCCCAACTGACCGAGGCTACTTTTGAGGGATATGGAGCAGGCGGGGCGGCCATCATGGTGGATATTGTCTCCGACAACCGTAACCGCGCCGTGCAAGAGCTACGTAGCGCGTTCACCAGAGGCGGCGGCAACTTGGGAGAGAACGGTAGCGTGGCCTGGATGTTCGAGACACGCGGTATTATCAGCATCCCTGCCTCTGGCAGGGAGATTGATGAACTTACTTTGCAGGCCATCGATGCCGGCGCCGAAGATGTTGCCCCTCAGGGCGACTACATTGAGGTATATACTGCACCAGGCGAGCTGGAGAAAGTGCGCAAGGAGATTGAGGGTCAAGGGGTGGAGATTGATTCGGCAGAGGTGCGGCGGGTCGCCAAGACTACCTGCACCCTCGACGAGCACACCGCTTTCCAGGTGCTCCGGCTGTTGGACAAGCTAGAGGAGATGGATGACGTACAGAACGTAGATTCCAATGTAGACTTCTCCGACGAGGTCATGGGAAAATACGAAGCGCAGACGAAGTAAAACCCATTATCATGATTATCTTAGGAGTCGACCCCGGCACCATCCAACTCGGCTACGGCGTAGTGTCCAACCAAGAGGACACCCTGACAGCTTTGACATATGGGGTCGTCAAATGTCGGGGAGAGTTACCCAAGCGCCTTTGCCACCTGTACGACGAGTTGAGCAAGGTCATCGCGCAATATCGGCCCGATGCCTTGGCCATTGAGACTCCTTTTGTAAGCGAGAATGCCCGTTCAGCGCTCGCTATCGGCAAGGCACAGGCAGTGGCCATCTTAGCTGCCGCCCAGTGTGCCATCCCCGTATCTGAGTATCCGCCTGCAGTCGTAAAGCGCCACGTGGCCGACTACGGTGCTTCCTCCAAAGAACAGGTGCAGACCATGGTCAGACTCCTGTTGGAAATGACCGAGCCACCCCAGCCGTTTGACGCCGCAGATGCCTTGGCCATTGCCATCTGCCATGCCCGCGAACTCAAACTAAAGGAAATCAAGGCGGGGGCGCAGTAACCACCACCTGCCAAGGTTAATTATGATTGCTAGCATAAGAGGCATTATCGAGGCTGTGGCCATTGACCACGCCGTAATCATCGTGGGAGGGGTAGGCCTCCAGGTATTCATGCCCACCACCACCCTGTCCGCTTTGGGTAGCACGGGGGCGCCAGTGCACCTCCTCACCCAAATGGTGGTGCGCGAAGATGCCATTATGCTTTTCGGCTTCGGCGCAGAAGAGGAGCTAGAGCTCTTTCGACTCCTTCAGGGCGTATCAGGCTTCGGTCCCAAGCTTGCCTTAACCCTACTCTCTGCCCTCAGTGCCGAGGAGCTAGCCTCGGCCATCGCCGGGGGCAATATGGAGCTCCTCACCTCCGTGCCTGGCGTGGGTAAGAAGCTGGCAGGAAGGCTCATCCTGGAACTTAAAGACAAAGTCGCTATCTGGGCGACCGGAGGCGGGACATCTTCGGACCAGGGCGACAATGATGTGATCGCTGCCCTTATGTCATTGGGCTACTCGGCCACCGAAGCCTCTCGCGCCGTGGCCTCAGTGCCACATGAGACAAAGTTCAGTGTAGAGGACAAAATCAAGCTCGCCCTGGGCTATTTCGAGAAGAAATAAAAGGCCTAGACGTCCTGGCACCCATCTTATTATCACTCCAAAGAAAGCTGAAAATATGAGTGACTACTCCCGTAGAATCCTAGAGCTGGCAGAGGAGACAGGGGCCGTACTATACGGCGACTTTACGCTCTCCTCTGGCCTTAAAAGCGACCATTATTGGGACGGCAAGAAGATCACCCTCTCCGCCCCGGGCACCTACCTAATCGGTCAGGCCATCCTCGAAAGGCTTGCCGGCTTGGAAATAGATGCCGTCGGCGGACCAGAGATAGGAGCCATTCCCATTGCCACCGCCGTCGCTTTGGTAAGTCACTTGGAAGGCCGGGGGATTCCGTCATTCATCGTCAGGAAAAGCCCCAAGGAACATGGCACCCGGAAACCGGTGGAGGGATATCTCCATAAAGGCAACCGGGTAGCGGTTGTGGAAGATGTAGTCACCACTGGCGAGTCAGTCCTCAAAGCCATCGCCGTTATTGAAGAATGTGGCGGCAAGGTGGTAAAAGTAATAGCCCTGGTGGATCGGCATGAGGGCGGAAGGGATAAACTCCGCCTGGCCGGCTATAACTTTGAGAGTATCTTGGACTTCCAAAAAATGGAAGGGCGCGTGGTTCTGGCAGTGTCCCAACCCAACCCCTAGCATTTATTATATGTCAAGCCGTCATTGAACCAGCACATTGGTGCCAAAGGCAAGGCATAAGTCGGCATAGTGGGCCGATAACGGCTATGTCGCTACGGCTCCGTAGCCCCCAAGCAGATTCGGACAAGCCTATCTCCGCAAGGCACCGATGGTGGCCCAAAAGTCTAAAAACCAACACCCAGAAAATAATGCTACCCCTTGACAATAGGGTAGGGGGATGTTACATTATTAGCAATCGATGGCATAGACTGCTAACGCGTTACCTGCAAAATAGGTCATGGCACATTCCTGTGGCAAGTTTTTGAGAATTATGTCAAGGCTAACACCTAGGGAAGAAACCATCCTTAGTTCGATCGTCCGCCAGTACATCGAACGGGCCTTGCCGGTGTCCTCGGTCAGCATCCTTGAGGAGTGCGGCCTGGATGTGAGTTCGGCAACCGTACGCAACGATGTCGCTCGCCTGGAAGAAGAGGGCTACATCGTGCGCCCACACTACGCTGCGGGCTCCATCCCATCCGACCAAGGATACCGTCATTATGTCAGCACCCTATCCCCACCCCAGCTACCACTGGAAGAGCAGTTTTTGATCAACCACCTCTTCCACCAAGTGGAAGACAAGCTTGAGGAATGGCTCAACCTAGCCGCCACCCTGCTTGCCCGACAGACCCGTAGTGTAGCCGTGGTAACTGCTCCGCGTCCGGCAGCAGCCCGCTTCAAGCATACGGAGCTTGTCTCGCTCCAGCCGCAGCTCGCCCTGGCTGTGCTGGTATTGGAGGGCGCCAAGGTTCATCAACAACTCATTGGCCTCAACGAGCCCCATAACCAGGAGGGGCTGTCGCAGCTTGCAGCCAGCCTCAATAAGAAACTAACGGGGCTCTCCACCTCCCGAGTGCGCACAGTCACCGCCAAGCTCATTGAGTCGGAAAAGCTCGTAGCCCAAAGCATCCTCCGCATGATGGAGGCCGGGGATAAGCACGCTGGCAGGGAGATTTTTCTGGACGGTTGGCACTACCTTTTATCACAGCCAGAGTTTAGCCACAGTGCACGCTTAGCTGGCCTTATGAGCATGGTGGAAGAACGCAGGCTCATCGAATTGATGCACACTGGCAAGGATGCCTGCGTGCAGGTCTTTATCGGTCGCGAGAATCAGGCCGAAGCCATCAAGGAGTGTAGCCTGCTCATCTCAAGCTACGGCCTGCCAGACGAACCGCTGGGCACGATGGCTGTGGTAGGACCGACCCGTATGGCCTACCAGCACGCCATCTCCGTGCTGGGCTATATCGCCTCGCTCATCAGCGTGCTGGTAGCCGATCTATACGGGGCAAGCCCCCAATCGATTCGCCAGAACACCTCGTAAAGATTTCGTCCGGCCGCCCAGCGGCCGGCCTTAGAACTACTTAACTTAGGATCAGATATGTCAGAAGATGAAGAAAGGTACAGTGACACCGAACAACCGGAGGGAGATGAGTCCCTGATGGATGTCGCTACCCTAACAAAAGAACTCGACGACGCCCGTCAAAGAGCCGAGGATTACCTGATAAGCTGGCAGCGAGCGCAGGCCGACTTTACCAACATCCGCCGCCGCCTAGAGCAGGACAAGGCCGAGGCCATCAAATACGCCGAGGGCGACCTCATCCTAAAGCTCCTATTGGTGCTGGATGATCTGGACCGCGCCATGAAGCATGCCCCCCCTGATCTCAAGAGCGATGGCTGGGTACAAGGTATGGAAGGCATCGCCCGCAAATTCAAGGGGGTTTTGGAGGGTGCAGGACTAGAGGAGATAGCTGCCATGGGCCTTGCTTTCGACCCCACCCTGCACGAAGCGGTAGCTTGCCTGCCGGGACCGGAGGGTATGGTCATTGCCGAGCACGACAAGGGCTACCGCTTCAAGGACCGCGTGCTCCGGCCATCGCGGGTGGCCGTAGGCTCAAGCGAGCCGGCACAAGAGATCATCGCGTGATCTAAAATCATGAGCTACGCCATAACATGGCAACGCTTCTGAAATACACAATAATCTATGAAATATGTAAGGAGGAACATCAAGTGGCAAAAGCAGTCGGTATAGACCTGGGCACCACTTTCAGCGAAATCGCCGTCATGCAGGCCGGCGAGCCCGCAGTCATCCCCTCAGCGGAGGGCGGCAATCTCACCCCTTCGTACGTAGCCATTTCCAAGACGGGCGAGCGCCTAGTGGGACAGGTAGCTCGCCGCCAGGCCATCGTCAACCCGGAAAATACCGTCTTTCTTATCAAGCGCTTTATGGGACGCAAGTGGGACGAGCCGGCGGGACGCGAGCTTTCGGTGCAAGAGGACGCCAAGCGCAGGCCTTACAAAGTGACCCGCGGCTCCAACAGCGAGGTGCGTGTGGCAATGGGTGACAAGGAATACAGCCCGCCCGAAATCTCGGCCATGATACTCCAGAAACTCAAAGCGGATGCCGAAGCATATTTGGGCGAGCCAGTCACCGAGGCCGTTATCACCGTCCCTGCTTACTTCAATGACGCTCAGCGCCAGGCCACCAAAGATGCCGGGCAGATTGCCGGTCTCAACGTACTACGCATCATAAATGAGCCGACGGCGGCCGCTCTGGCCTATGGTTTGGATAAAAAGAAAGAGGAGACGGTGGCCGTCTACGATCTGGGCGGCGGCACCTTTGACATCTCCGTCCTGGAACTGGGAGATGGTACTTTCCAAGTCAAATCCACCGCCGGGGATACCCATCTGGGTGGGGACGACTTCGACCAGCGCATCATGGACTGGCTGGCCGACGAATTCAAGCGGGATCAAGGTATCGACCTCCGCAACGACAAGATGGCCATGCAACGTCTCAAGGAAGCTGCCGAAAAGGCCAAGATTGAGCTTTCCACCGTGCAACAGACAGAGGTCAACCTGCCATTCATCACCGCCGATGCCTCGGGCCCCAAGCATCTTACTATCAACCTCACACGTAGCAAGCTTGAGCAGCTCGTCATGGATCTGGTGGATAAGACCCTAGAGCCCTGCCGTCGGGCCGTGGAGGATGCAGGTATTACCGCCGCCAAGATCGATGAGGTTGTCCTGGTAGGCGGCCAAACCCGTATGCCCCTCGTGCAACAGAAAGTAAAAGAATTCTTCGGCAGGGAGCCCAACAAAGGCGTCAACCCAGACGAGGTGGTGGCCATCGGCGCCGCTATCCAAGCCGGCGTCCTCAAGGGTGAGGTTAAGGACGTCTTGTTATTGGACGTGACGCCGCTTACCTTGGGCATAGAAACCCTAGGCGGTGTGGCTACACCGCTCATCACGCGCAACACCACCATCCCCACCTCCAAGAGCCAAGTATTCTCCACTGCCGCCGACAACCAACCCTCGGTTGAAATCCATGTCCTCCAGGGTGAGCGCCCCATGGCCGCCGATAACCGTACCTTAGGCCGCTTTATCCTAGACGGCATCCTACCCGCTCCCCGAGGTCTGCCCCAGATTGAGGTAGCCTTTGACATTGATGCCAACGGCATCCTGTCGGTCAGGGCACGCGACAAAGGCACGGGCAAGGAACAGAAGATCACCATCACTGCCTCCTCAGGCCTCTCCAAAGAAGACGTCGCCAAGATGCAGAAAGAGGCCGAGGCTCACGCTTCTGAGGATGCCCGTCGCAAGGACGAAGCCGAAGTGCGCAACAATGCCGACACCATGGCCTACCAGGCAGAGAAGATGCTACGGGATAACAAGGACAAGGTCGGCGCCGACCTCAATACCGAGGTTGAAAGCAAGATCGGTGCCGTCCGAAGTGCCCTGCAGGGGGCGGACACCGAGGCCATCAAGCGCGCAAGCTCAGAGCTTACGGAGGCCATGCAAAAGATAGGCTCAGCGGTCTACCAGCAAAGCCCTCCGCCCGGCGGCGCAGGCCCCCAAGACAGTTCCTCCGGCGGAGAAGAACCTCCGAAACCCCCGGACGAGGGCACTGTTGAGGGCGAGTTCCGCGAGGTTTAGCTCAGCTCCCACGGGTGTGATATAATGCGACCGAGAGGGCCGGGATGAACTCCTGGCCCTCTTATATCTGAATCATGGCCGTGAGCTACGAGCGGCGAGCCAGGTACTCAGTCTGCCATACGAAACTCACAGCTTAAAACCTAAAAAGAGTCAACCATGAACGCCAAGCGAGATTATTACGATGTGTTGGGGGTGGGGCGGAACGCCAGTGACGAAGAAATCAAGAAAGCGTTCCGCAAGCTCGCTTTCCAGTACCATCCCGATAAAAACCATGACGCCAAGGCTGCGGATCAATTCAAGGAGATCAACGAGGCCTATCAGGTGCTGGGCGACCCTGAAAAGCGCTCGGCCTATGACCGCTTCGGCCATGCCGGAATAAGCGGAGCGTCTTTCGGGGGCACAGGCGGCTTTGAGGACTTCGGCTTTGGCGGTTTCGGTGAGATCTTCGAATCTTTCTTCGGCGGCATGAGCGGCCAGACGAGCCGTAACCCACAGCGCGGTGCCGACTTAAGCTATGAGCTCAAGTTAGGCTTTGAAGAGGCCGCCCTTGGGGCTGAGAAAGAAATCCGCATCCGCCGCACCGAGTACTGTTCCGAGTGCAAAGGTAGCGGGGCAAAGCCCGGCACTCAGCCAGCAAATTGCACCGAATGCAACGGCACAGGGCGGGCACGACGCGTTCAACAGAGTATCTTCGGACGCTTCACCAATGTCGTCACTTGCCCGCGCTGCCGGGGAGAAGGCAAGGTTATCAGCGAGCCCTGCCCACATTGCCGAGGCACTGGTCGCGAAAGCTTTGAGAGGCAGATCGCCGTGACCATCCCTGCCGGAGTAGACGAGGGCACCCGCGTCCAACTCACCAGCCAAGGTGATGTGGGTGAGCGCGGCGGCACAGCCGGCAACCTTCTGGTCGACCTCAAGATTAAACCCCACGAGGTCTTCCAGCGCGAGGATGCCAATATCATCTATAACCTCAGAATCAACATCACCCAGGCAGCGCTGGGGACTGAGGTGAGTGTGCCCACGCTCTATGGCGATACTTCGCTTAAAATACCTGCTGGCAGTCAGAACGGAGCCGTCTTCACCCTAAAAGGCAAGGGCGTGCCATACTTCCGCCGCTCGGGCAAGGGCGACGAAATTGTACGCCTCACCATAGTCGTCCCGGAAAAGCTCTCCCGGGAGCAGAAAAGGCTTCTGGAGGAACTAGCAGCCACCTTTGAAGACAAGGGTAGCAAATAACCCACGGTAGCTTAACTGGATTTACTTCTTGTAGCAGAGCTACGAGGCGATTCGTGTAGCTACATAACGGACGGCTTATCCGCATTGGAACTTTATTCCCCTATGTGGCTGTTGACAACGCCACTAGCATTTATCATAATACACTAGAGGTTTGTTGTTGCACGCTGTTAATACAAAGGGTTAATTACAATGTGCCAGCGAAAAATCCCCTTTCGCCCAAATGCCGCCCACCCTATCCGTGAGCCATCTAAGTAAGAGCGACCATATGCCAAATGCCCGCCGTATCGGCTTTTTATCTAGGGTAAAATCGCCGCCTATCTTTTCAGGCACAGTACGGTACATTTCGGCCAGACGGCGGTTGAACGTTTGATTTCAAACATAGGAGGTGAAAGAACTCTCAGAAATCGTTCCAATCTCCGGCTAAAATAATTCAGGAGGATTGAATGTCAGAAGAAAAGGAAGTAAAGAAACCTCATCTCTCCCGTAGAGAATTTCTTAAAGACGCCGGCCTTATCGTAGGCGGCGCCACCATCGGCTCCATCGCCTTGGCCAGTGCCTGCAACAACGACACCACCACCGTGGCGGGCAATACTGTCACTACCACCGTGACTCAAACCGTAGGCACCGTTACCGTTCCGGCAGGTACCACCACCATTACCCAGCCTGGGTCAACCTCCGTAGTAACCGTCACCCCAGATGACCCCTCTTTGGGCGATAAGAGCCGCATCAACCTCACCGTCAACGGTCGTGCCTACAACCTAACGGTTCCTAACCACCTCTCCTTGGCCTGGATACTGCGCGAGGAGCTCGGACTCTTCGGCACTAAGATCGGTTGCGATATGGGTCAGTGTGGCGCTTGCACCATCCTGGTGGATGATGTAGCCATCTATAGCTGCGTGATGCTGGCCTGTGAAGCTGATGGCAAAAAGGTCACCACCGTTGAGGGTTTGTCGGACGGCATTACCCTCTCCCCCATCCAGCAGAAGTTCTATGACAAGGAAGCCGTACAGTGCGGCTACTGCACCCCGGGCTTCCTTATGGCGGCTGAGGGCTTGCTCAAGGCAAACTCCAACCCGACCGAAGACGATGTGCGCCTGGCCCTTTCCGGCCACCTGTGTATGTGTCAGAACTTCAGGAAAACCATCAGCGCCGTCATAGGAGGTGTATAAATGACACTCCCCGTATTTAACGTTGCCGGCAAACCCGAAAATCACGATTGCCACATAAAGGAATATCTCACCGGCAAAGCTGATTACACCGGCGATCATATGCCAGGTCGCAAGCTCTTCGGGGCCATGAAGCACGCCACCATCGCTCATGGTACCATCAAGAGCATTGACGCTACCAAAGCCCTAAATGAGACTGGTGTCAAGGCTGTTATCACCTACAAAGAAGCCCCCACCGTTCTCAATCAAACCATCCTATATTGGGGGCAGCCCGTTGTCGGTATCGTCGCCGATGACTGGTACACTGCCTGTCGCGCCATCAACCTCGTGGATGTCACTTACGACGAGCTCCCTTCCATAACCGAGGCTGATGAGGCACTCAAACCCGGTGCCGTGCTGAGCGGCAAGCGCGAAGGCACTAACCTTGCGCCCGCTTCTTTCACCCGAGGTGATGTTGATGCCGGCCGTCAGCAGGCCGACATTGAACTGGAGACCATCCAGCCCTGGACCACCACCTACCAGCACTCACCCATCGAAAGCTACCAAGCGCTGGCTTGGTGGATTGGTGACCACCTATATGTGTATCAGGGATCGCAAAACCTGCATGGCAACAAAAGCGCCGTGGTCAATTACTTGGAGATGCCTGCAAACAAAGTTCACTGCTTCGCACGTTACCTGGGCGGCGGGCATGGTGCCCGCCTCTCAAACTGGGAGTCAGGAATCGCCGCTTTCATGTCGAAAGCCGTTTACGGCCTCCCCGTGCTATTCCGCGAGACCAAAAAGCACAATATGCTCTTCCATATCCGCCAGTATGAGGTCAAGTCCACCTACAAATGGGGTGCCAAGAACGATGGTTCACTTGTCTACCTTGACGCCCAAAACTGGGTCAATGGCTCCGGCGCGGGCATGTCCACCGTCATGCGTACCACCTGGATCATTCCGCATGTCAAGTGGGAAGGTGCCGGTATCTACATCAATGTGCCTGATCGCGGCTCATGGCGTTGCGTGGCTGACCCGCCATTCGCCCTCAATATGACCATGGCCATGGATAAGCTGGCTGAAAAGCTCAATATTTCCCCATATGAGATACGCCGGAAGAACATGATGCCGGTTGATATGCCAGACCAGGATTCCCCGTATCGCTACTGGGGCTCCAAGGAGGTCAATGAATGTTTTGAAACGGTCGCTCGTGAAAGTGGCTACACATCGAAGTGGCACGCCCCCGGTCAGAACAACAAAAGGACCGATGGCCGGCTACACGGCATTGGCATCCACTGCCACACTGATAGCCACGGCTCGGTAGCTGGTACCAGCATGGCCGGCATTGTTCTCATGCAGCCCGATGGCACTGCCCTCATTGAGGCAGGTTGCACCAAGCCACACAACTCCCCCACCATGTTGGTCCACTTCACCGCCGAGACATTGGGCATGAAGTACGAAGATGTCTTCGTTGGAGACTGGGGCAACAGTGATACCACCCTAAATTCTGGCTCCCATGGCGGCTCGGCTTTCACTGGTGCCGGTGGCTCAGCTTTTGTCAGCGCCGCCCGCGACTGCCGCGCCAAAGTCTTCGCCGCCGCCATCACCAAAACCCCTCTCAAGGAGATCGCGGGTATCACTGTGGACGATCTGGATGCCAAGGACAGCGAGATCTTCTACAAACCGGATCCGACCAAGCGCATCACTTTCCGAACAGCCATGAATGGCACCCCACCCATTGCAGGCTACGGGACTGGTTGGGCCGCTGCGGGTGGCGGTACGGGCGGTGGTGGTCTACAGCGCCCCTTGTTCGGCCTGCCAGTTGGCACAGCGGTAAACGCCCAAAGCGCCGCCGCTTCAGTTGCCGAGGTAGCCGTTGACACAGATACGGGCGAGGTTGAAATCCTGGGCCACTGGAACGCTACTGGTTGTGGGCGCGTCATCTTCTACGAGGGCGTGATGAGCCAGTTTGGCTCGGGCACAGAACTCCAAATAGCCCAAGCCCTCTACTACGGCGATGTTTATGACTATGCCACTGGAGCAGTTATCGGTAGTCAGTTCACTGAAACACAACTACCGACCACCATGGACATTAGACCAAGCCGCCATAACCTCTATCCCATTGAGGGCGACGATCATTCCGCCCCCCTCGGCGCACACGGTATTGGCGAACCGGTTGTCGGTAGCTACGCCTGCATCCTCTCCGCTATTTACAATGCCATCGGTGTCTGGGTTGATCCCGATCATGGTGCCTGCAACCCAGATAAGGTGCTCAAAGCCCTAGGCAAGGCAACTTAGGAGGACAGAGATGAATAAGTTTACACACGTTAACGCAACTACCATAGCCGATGCCGCTGCAACTCTAGCCAAGGGCAAAGCTCAGGTTATCGCCGGTGGCACCGACCTGACGAGCTACCTGAAAGGCATGATCTCGCCCAACCCTCCGGAGACTGTTGTCAATATCAAGACGATATCAGGTTTGGACTATATACAACCAGACAGTAGCGTGCTCAAGATCGGGGCTCTTACCACCCTCGCCAAGATCGCAGCCAACAGCACTATCCAGAGCAACTACGCCGTCTTGGCCCAAGCTGCCTTAGCAGTGGGAAGCCCAGAACTCCGCAACATGGGCACAATCGGCGGAAATATCTGCCAAAAGCCGCGCTGCATCTACTACCGCAATGAGTTCAACGACTTCAACTGCTTGCGTAAGATGGGTACTCAGTGCTTCGCTCTAACCGGCGTCAACCGCTACCATTCAATCTTCGGTGGGGTCAACGCCTGTTTCGCCGTCTGCCCCTCAGACACAGCCATTGCACTGGTTGCCCTCAATGCCAAGATCATCACCAACAAGAACAGTGCGGGCTGGGACGCTGCCGAATTCTTCGGCATGCCCAATGCGACAGATGCCCGACGCGAACAAATCAACAACTTGGCTGCGGATGAGATTGTAACCGAGATCCAGGTCCCTGCACCTGCAGCCGGCACCAAGAGCGCCTATAGGAAATTCTCTTTCCGCAAGGCCATTGACTTCCCGCTGGTCAGTGCAGCCGTGGTAGCTACCATCTCCGGCGGCAACGTTAGCTCCGCTAGCATCGTGCTAGGCGGGGTATACAACTCGCCGCGCGTCGCTACCCAAGCCCAGACCTCAATTGCCGGCAAAGCCATCAATGATGCCAACGCCACCGCTGCGGGCGAGGCAGCCATAACCGGCTCTTCAGGCATTGGCCAGAATGACTACAAGAGACAAATAGCAAAAGTATTGGTAACCCGCGCCTTGACAGACTGCGCTTAATCCCCAAACTAGCACCTCAGTGGGGAGGGGTCCACTAGGACACCCCTCCCCACCTATTTTTTCAAGACCTGCCTTGCCGTCAAAATGTGGTATAATGGTATGTAAGGCACGTAAGAACTTGACGAGAGGCCGATATGTTCAAGGCAAGCCAGTTCAAATTCCAGAAGAAGTTCTTCGCTTTCTTCACCGTGGTACCACTCCTTATGGCCAGCGCTGTGATGCAAGCACCATGCCCAGTATGTCAGTCGACAGGAGATATATCCACCGGCAACATGCGCTGGGTTAGCATCACCGATATCAAAGCTACTACAGGCGGAATATATCTGGCTTTATGTAGCGTTTTCCGCGTGTACCCTACTGATATAACCCTCACCCTTACCAACCACTCCGATGACGATGCCACCGGATACATCAATTTGGTGCTAGTTGATTATCAAAACGGGCTCGTAATTAGCCACCAGTATGTCCTAGTAACCGTCCCGGCGAATAAGCGAGTGGAGGCTGTTTATAACGTCTATTTCCAAACATACGTAGACGACCCTCTTTCGGTAAAAGTGGATGCCCGGGTGGTAACCGGCGAAATACCATGCAAGGCTTGCGATGGTACGGGCAAGGTTGCTCTTAACTCAGCACCTTTCCTAACCGCGATGAAAGACCATCTCACCAAAGCAGAAGCGCAGATTGAGTATGCCGTGCCATTCCAACCTTTATTTATAGCACCCGAGGATTGGGACGTACCATATGCCTACGACATGGAAGTATACGATTACTTCAGCCAGTAGGTTCTCCAAGCGGCACTAGTCTTGCATCAGCCCGGAGCCCCAGCGCCACTTCAAGGTACAACCTTAGTAGTTCGCCATATTCGCCCCCAGCTAAGCGGGCGAGAATCAATAGTTGCTCGAGTTCTACGCCTGTAATTTTCCGTCCAACGCCCCGTTCCGTGTATTCCTGGACATAGCAACTGGCATCAAGCAACCAGATCGGCTTGTGCTTGTGTAGCTTGACCAGCACCAGCGCCTCGGCTCGATCTATAACCTGTGGCATCTGCACCAATTTCTCATCCGTTTTCAGACCGAAAGCCGTAGCTAAGGACGGGCAAGTGGGCAAAGCTATCTTCCCCACCGGAAAGGCAAAGATGTTCTCGGCAAAGTTTATGGCGTAGGGATGCATCCGCGACCCCCAAGGACGGCTGGCATAAACCCGGCAACGGTTCTGAAACAAAAAGATGCAGGCCGAGCGCTGTGATATGACGTTTTTCGCAAGCTGCTTTTTTTCCGCAGGCGTGAAGCGCGTGCGCACATGTTCGAGCATGAGATACCAGTCATCGACAATAAAAGGGTTGCTGCGCCGCTTGAGCGAGATATATGAATTACGTCCGCAACACCAACCATCTGGACACTTTTGGCACGCCGCCCAAATGCTCTCTCGTCGGTGAAGTTCTTTGACATCAATCTCAAAGCGCCGATGAAAGTCCTGCAACCAGAGGATATTTTCGTCTAGGCCCATGCAGGCATCATAGCATATCTCCGCGCAGTAAGACAGCTTTAGACCCCCTCCGAAAACCCTCTGCCCTCTTAGCTTTGCAGGCATGGTGCATGATAAAATAGGGGCATCAGACAGGAGGGGCTGGTAGCCATGAACAAACAGATGCACCTTTTCGGAACAGAGACCCGATTGGAAAAGATCTCCAAACCCGGTGACCCCCTCCTGAAGATCAATGAGCTTATAGACTGGGAGATGTTCCGCAGCCCCA
>WRNP01000017.1 GCA_009776515.1 Dehalococcoidia bacterium
GGTGTTCTGTTTGAACGCTAACGATGAAAACCGAAAACTTTCGACGCTTTTTCCGAAAATTCGTAACGATGAAACCCGCAAGTTTTAGTCTATCAAAGACAGAATAGTCGCAATGGGCGGGCCGGTCTTTACACCTAATCCATCAGTCCTCACAACCTCATATTCTCCGTCGGCATATCTTTTGGCAATGATTTCAATGACAGCATCGCCGCTCATGGCCGCACCGAAATCCATCGGATTTCCATTCTCGTCTCGGTAATTGCCCCCTCCGAGATACTCTGTCCGTTCGGGCCAAAAATTTCTGTCTTGGCCTTGGGAAACGTCTGTGCTTTGATATTCCACACCATTGAATTGAAGATACACCTTATAGTCAAACCAAGATACGGAGGACTTATTGGTTACGGCCAACAGCACATCGTGAGGCTTGGAATATCCGCCATCATCGTACCACGCAACTTCAGCCACCAGTGCCTCAGAGTGAGGCCAAGCAATATGGCTGGCACCCAGTACTAATACAAGCACGGCAACTAATCCCAGGGAAACACCGATCAGCCTGTTCTTCATCGTAACCTCCATAGAATTTATTGGATCCAATGGCGACCTGTTCTGGTTGCAAGGAGACGCCGCTCAATCAGTGACGAGCTTGTTCATTATTGCGGTGCCTGGGTAGTGGCAGTGACCAAAACAGTACTTGCCCATACTCTATAAGTTCTAACAGCTTCGTATTCTCCATCAGCTTCTCTTTTGGCAACGATTTCAACGATAGCATTGCTATTCATGGCCTCTCGGAGATCTAAGAAATTGCCATTCTCGTCTTGGAAATCTCCATTCCAGAAGCTAGCTGAGGAGCTAGGACCAATAAAAGATACATAATCTACTACGCTTGTGTATTCCGCGCTGTCATATTTTATAGACACCCTAAAATCGAACCAGTAGTCAAAAGACGCATTTGTAACAATCAGCCGGCTACCAACAACAGGGGGGTTATAATCATGCCACTCAATGGCAGCCCTCATTTCGTTGGAATACGGCTGAAAAATTGCGCTGAACGCCAATACCAACGCAAGCGTTGCAATGAGTCCCAAGAAACCAATTTTTAACTGGCTTTGCATTCTGTCCTCCCCGTTTTTCAGCTTTCTGTTAGTCCGCCCATCCAAGTTTGGCCATCAAGTCTTAATAAAGAAACCACCACTGTTACGGCGGCGCTACTTGTTACTTAGTTTTCAGATTTGAAACTTCATATTTATTGTCATAAAGCCAGCATGATACCGCAAACAATGTTATTACTACCACGCATTGAGCAGATATCGCCCCGGTGTTAAGCACTTTTCCACCAAAGCCTGCGCCTATCAAAATGAAGATTGCGAAGACAGTTAGTCCCAATTTCACTAAGCCCGACACCAACGAGCCCACAAATGCATGGTTTCTCAATAACGGCACAGATGATGCGGCCACAATAGCAGACATGACTACTGTGGGAACTGAAATAGCTGCATAAAACACGGCCTTTATATAAGGGATCCCCCCGAAAGGGAGTAGGGTGATAGCGGAAAATTTGTGCGACACTTCATATGTGAGCATTACTAACCCCCAACCAAGCGAGAACAGCAGCACATTAAGAATCGTCTTGGTAGTGGCCGTAATCACATAGGGTTGACTGCGCATCTTTTCTAATAAACCGTATGGGGCCCTCAAGCCCACCATCACAGAAAGCCCCGGATACACACTTAGCACAAGCATCCCGATAATCATGCCGATCGCGAGCATCGCACTGAAGCTACTTGATAACCACGACACACGCGTAACAGACTCAGGTAGCAGATAAGCCGCCAGTAGCAAGGCCATCCAAGGTAATATGACCCAGCGTAGATATAATACACATTTTCTTAATTCCCACTTAGCAGTCTTCGCTATGCTCATCTTTCGATGACCTCCAGATAGTAGTCCTCAACCGACTTGCCTTGAGCGCGAATATCCTCAGCAGGGGCCATTACAACTTCATTTTTCTTGAGTATAACAATATCGTCAAAAATGGATTGCAAATCACGTATCAAGTGGCTCGCAATAACCATGGACGCCTTTTCCACAATGTTTGCCAATATGGTCATTACAAAATCTCTCTTGATTTTGGGATCCAATCCGGCCAATGGTTCATCCAGCAAAAACACCGATGCGTTACGAGATAAGGATAACAGTAAACAGAGCCTTTCTTGATTCCCTTTGGATAGGAACTCTACCCGGCGAGACAATCCCAATTTGAACTCTTCGCACAACATGATCGCTTTTTTATAATCAAAATCATCGAAAAAGTCTTTGTAGAATTGAATTGCGTCTTTTACCTGCATGAACCTATATAAGTTCACCGGTTCCAGTAAAAAAGAAACCTTGTCCCTCGTATGGCGAGAAATTATCTGCCCGTCAATTGCCATAACCCCACTGTCTGGCTTCAATATATCCGCCATAAGCCGAAGCAAGGTCGTTTTCCCAATGCCGTTTTCGCCGAGCAGGCCAATCACCCGGCCTCGCGGCAGAGCGAACGAGAGATTATCAAACACAATGTTCCTCCCGTAACGCTTGGACAAATTGCTAACTGTGATTATGTCATTCATCGGTCAAAGCCTCCTTGACTAATTCTAAAACAGATTCCTCTGTATGTATCCCCATGTTTTTCATCCCACGAACAAACTCTTTCACATGCGTATGAATCATCATGCTCTCCAGCGTTGACCTAGCGCCCAGAACAATAAAACTGCCGATGCCTTTTTTTGCTTGAATAACACTTTCTGTTTCCAGGAGCTGCATGGCCCTCTGTACAGTCAATGGAGTAACCTCGTAAAACACGGCATATTCGCGAACTGATTTTAGTTTCTCTCCGTCCACTAATTTCCCTGAGACGACCTGCTCTTTGATATCATTGGCGATCTGAATATATATCGGAACGCTGTCTTTAAAACTCATCTTATTCACCTTTGATATTATTATGCCTAGACTGGCCATCTCCGCATGCACGGTGACCAAAGCGATTCAATCCTAAATGATGGGATCTCAGTATCATATCCATATATGTACTCAATTGCTATCTTTGAAACCACAGATGCTATTTCTGCTTCTGCCCCCAAAAAAAGATCCTTTGTGCCCAAATTTTCTGCAATGCCCTCCGCGCGCGCAACAGAACTACGAGGCATTAGACCCGTCTGGAATTAACGATATCGCTGTACTCATAATTACTTCTTCCAAAATCCTACCCTGCCGGTGCTGTACTATTTTGTAGCACAGATATTATCATGCCGCCTGCTATTGACAGTGTCAACAAGCCATATTTCATTCATCGTGGTGCGCGCTAGCGCATGAATTTTAGAGGCGACCTTGTGGTTTTTCGGAGTTTGTCCGTAAACGTAAGTATTCGCTCTTTGCATTAAACCAGACTCTCAAATAATATACTGGTCAAGATGCTTGACTACCGTGGTAGCTAGTGATTGCAAAGAGAAGCCACTCTGTGGAGTTATGTATGAATATAATATTGCCACGAAGACATTATCATACTTGATGGCAAGTTGTTCATAACCACCAAAACTAGGGCTTGATACCCACGCATCCAGGATTCCTTCAGTACCATAAGACGCTGTAGCCTTATCCCCCACATTAAAACTCATTGCTTCCTTGTAACCAGTTGCTACGAGAAGATCACCAGAGCTAATCGTCTGTGCAACAACAGGATCTGCAATCCACATCAAACATTGGAGCCATGGTCCTATGTCTCCGCCAGACAACGACCAAAGGAACGCCTTGTTACTTTCACCCCATTGCATATGATTCTCATCAATTATGTCATATGTAAAAGAACGTGCATTCCTAGGGAGTTCGGCGGAGAAATCAAATACCGTTGGCGCATCATCAAGTGTCAGTACACGCGCTGGAGCACCACACGATAAAGCTACAAGAAGCGCGCCAACTACAAGCGCAATGCTGGAAAAGCAAGTACTTTTCATTTTGATTCCTTTCAGGACAAGGACGGCCAGGGCAGAGTGCACACTCTGCCCTGGCCGCTCAAAGAGTTAAGACATAGTCATGTAGCCCCTGGTCTTCCTCAGCGATCTACCACTGTATGTCTATATAAGACCAATAGGTAGAATAGCCGCTGTCTCCAACGTTTGCTATTGTGTTCAGCACGGATGGAATAGGCGCATCTATAATTGCGAAGGTAACCAGTCTCGCAAAATAGGAGTTCCCGGCATATAGGGTAGCGCCGAAAGAGCAATTGGAACTGGTGATACGCCCACCAACGTTTGCTGAGCCACCAAACGCAACACGGCTATTATACGCATCTTTGTATGCGATTACAGTATTCGTTGCAACATCCACCAGCTCTGCCCGTACAATCCATTGTGCGGCTGGAGTACCCGGGGCATACAAGTAGCCAAAGGCATTTCCATCAAATACAATCGTGGCATTCATTGACCCCGTCCCAGTGACCTGAAAATATGCTCCAGTATACGCCCATGTTTCAGGTTTACCTTGGAGCGCCATGGTGACCTTTGCATAATTTGTTCTGGTGGCAATATTGTAGGTATGGTAGTAAGCGGCATTGCCTACTGCATTATCGCCGTCATCGCCATAATTTGCTGACAGTAGCGTGGTATTAGACCGTCTTGTATTGTCGCCAATATCAATTGTCACAATATCCGCGGGCAGGTCTGTAAGCGTGGGCATCGGTGCAACAAAGCTTGTTGCCGCTGCCTCAACCCGAGCCAAGGCCAGCTGTCCCGCCTCCCATTCTTCATCAGATATGGGCTTCCCAGCCCTGTTTTCGTTGTACCACTTTTCTGCCTCATAGTCCCGTGGAGCCAAGGGGACAGTCCCATCAGTAAGATCAAGGATTTGAAAAGCAGGCCAAACTCTGCCGCTATCAGTGCCAGTCTTGTCATTAGGCCCTTCAGCGCTTACAGGAATCACTGAGACAAGAGCTATGGCCACAACCAGAGCCAGAGCCAAGGGTTTTAACAATACCGAACGAAACTTTCTCATTTCGTTCCTCCTTTGTGATTTTATTGGCCAGATGAGCCAGGCGGAGGGATGGGGTGTAATTGGATAGGAGAACCTAGGGCCAATGGATATTTAGTTTCACTTTCTTGATATAGCTATCACCTCCTAATTTCGCATATTACTGGGGATTAATGGGTTACCAACATCAATGATAGTAACCATGTCAGGAGACACCGTTGAAATATCGGGTATTGGCACTTGCAGGATTGATGACATAGCCTCGGCTTGTGCTTCTAACTGCTGCAATGCCTCCCATTCTTCATCAGATATGGGCTTCCCAGCCATGTTTTCGTTCCACCACTCTGCTACTTCATAGTTCCGTGCAGCCAAGGGGACAGTCCCATCGGTGCCATCAATGGCATTGCTCCAGTATCACACGGTTCGCATCATTAGATAATTTTGCGTTGTTACCGATATCACGTATTGTCGCCGATATCGATGATGACTATGCCAGACAGGTCTGTAAGCGTGGGTATCGGGACGGTTAAGTTGGCTGACATAGCCTCGGCTTGTGCTTCTAACTGCTGCAATGCCTCCCATTCTTCATCAGATATGGGTTTTCCGGCCATGTTTTCGTTCCACCACTCTGCTGCTTCATAGTTCCATACCAAGGGGACAGTCCCATCGGTGCCATCAATGAATTGATAAGCGGACCAAACTCTGCCGCTATCAGTGCCAGTCTTGTCATTAGGCCCTTCAGCACATATGGCATGGCCATCATCGTAAACACCGCTACCATCATAAGAATCGCTATTTGAGCGCGCCGACACCCCAACCCCAAGTCCGACAACAAAAGTTACGAGCACAACTGACAACAGCCCTACTGCTAATGCTTTCATCGTTCTTCCCTTTCTCCTGTATAATACTGCACTACTTATGTAGCACAGTCGCTATCTTATCACTTGCCTTTTGTATTGTCAACAAGCCAATGGCAACGCGTGTAAATTGCCCATCTCCCTCCACCCTGCTATGCTTTGTCACGATGTTGGAACGTAAAGCATTTCGCTGGCCGGAATATTTCAAGGTCAACATTCTTTTTTTCGCCCTCGCTGCTCTCTCACAAAGCCTGCACAGCATCATCCTGCCAGTACGAATATTGGACTTCGTTAGCGAAGCTCAGAAGAACACTTTCCTGGGGATTATGACCTTTGCCGGCCTCTTTATCGCCGTACTCTATCAGCCGGTGGCGGGTGCGCTTTCAGACCGCGCCAGCACCATATGGGGACGGCGGCGGCCTTTTATTATGCTGGGCATATGCACCCTTATTCTCTGCGTGGCCGGGGTAGGCTTAGCTCCAGGCTATATCTTTCTTTTTATAACCTATCTGCTCATGCAATTCGCCGGCAACACCGCCCAGGGTCCTTACCAAGCCCTCTTGCCGGAGATGGTGCCGGCAGAAAAGCGCGGCAGAGCCTCTGCCATAAAGAATCTGCTGGAGATCTTGGGCGGAGTGGCCATGATCGGAGTAGCTTCTGTACTCATCACCCGCTATGAGACAACCCATCTGGCAGTATGGCTGTGGCTGACACTTGCTGCCATCATCGCTCTGCTCTGTCTGAGTTTGATCGTTACCCTTGTCTGGATAAAAGAAGTCACACCCCAGCGCACAACGCCGCAACTCTCTCCCTGGTCAGCAATCCGACGCACTTTCCGGCTAGATTTGCCCCGAGATCGCCCTTTCCTTTGGTTTCTGCTCTCCCGCGCTTTGATTCTGATGGCGCTGGGTACCATCCAGCAGTTTGCGCTCTATTTCTTTCGCGACGTGGTCGGCCTGGAGAATCCGGCTGAAGCCGCTTTCGGATTCTTAGGGGTAGCCATCGCGGTCGTAGCTCTCGGGGCCTATCCTGCAGGACGCCTGGTTGATCGTTTTCCCCGGCAAAAAGTCTCGGCCATGGCGGCGGGGTTGGGGGCTTTGGGCATCATTTTGATCATGATTCTGCCCAAGGAATACCATCTGATACTGATACCAGCAGGCCTCATCGGGGCTGCCCTGGTTGTCTTTGCTACCGCCAACTGGGCACTGGCCACCGACCTGGCCGTCCCAGGAGAGGAAGCTCGTTATTTGGGGCTGGCAAACATGGCCACTGCCGGAGGTGCTGCCCTAGCCCGCCTGATAGGACCAGTCATTGATTTTTTTAACGCCCGAAGTCCTAATCAAGGCTACCAGGTCATGCTCGGAGTCTGTGTGGTCTATTTTGTGATGGGCGGACTTATATTGTTGAAAGTAAAAGGAGCTAGCCCAGAAGCCGGTTGATGGTCTCCAAGCCATACACGGTAGCATACGACATGACGATATATAACAGTATGCGCCCCAGAGAACAAGCGGCCAGAAACTTCCAATACGGATAGCGCAAAGCCCCCACCGCCAACCCCACCAAATCAAAGACCAAGGGGGCAGCGGAAAAGACAAAGATAAACAGCATCCCCCAGCGCTTCAGCCAGCACTCCAGGCGCTCATAGAGTTTCCTTTTCCCGGGAGCCACCGCTTGGCCGCTATAGCCCGCCAGATAACCGGTACTCTCGCCGAAGCCAGCAGCGATACCGCCGATGATGCCGACCATGAGCGGGGCAGGCAGATTTAGACCCAGGAAGCCCACCGGTGGCAGGGTGGTCGCCAAGGCACCCATAGCCGCGAAATTGCCCGCCGGGAGTATCACGGTGGCATTTAACGCCAGCGATATGATAAAGACCCCAAGATAGCCGAGACCTTTGAGCTGCTCGACCTTGTCGGGGTAAACACGCCAGAAATAGAAAATGCCCACGGCCAAGGCAATAACCAAGACCAGCATCAGAATGGGAATGAGTCTGCTCTTTAACCAGGACGGCTTAGATGCGGCCTGAGGAGCAGTCTGTAAAGTATTTTCGTCTTCCACTTCGACCATTGTAGCATATCGCCAAGGCTTATCGCGGCGGTTCGGGTAAGCCGCAAGTTCATTCCGATAGGGCTACTTTAACAGGCGCCCGCTCGAAACTTTCAGCCTGCCACAAAGCCTGTAGCTTAAGCCTCGCCAGTGCTGCCACAAAGCGATCGGGGATCGTCTCCAGCCGGGTGTTATAAAAAGTGGCGACGTCGTTAAAATAAGCACGGGCGAGGGCGATGCGCTGCTCGGTAGAAGCAAGCTCCTGCTGCAGAGCCTGGAAAGACTCACCCGCTTTAAGCTCCGGATAGCGTTCGCTGAGAGCTATCAAGGTGGTGCCAATAGCATGTGCCATGTCGGGCGCAGCTTGAGCCTGAGAGCGCAGCTCGGCTACAGCAGTTTGTATCCCGCGCTCATGACTTTGATACCCCATTACACACTCAACCAAGCGCGGAATGAGATCAGCCCGACGCTTGAGCTGTACCTCTATCTGCGACCATCCCTGTTGAGCACGGTTATACAGCCTCACCAAGCTGTTATAGACCATCCAGAGCCAGCCGAGGCCGAACACCAAGAGATAACCGCCCGCTGTAAGCCAGTAAATAACTGATGAGGAGTATCCCCTGCCCCAGTTGCAATAAAGCCCTATACCTAGGGCAATCAGCAATCCCAGTACCGCCCAGAACCAGAACCAGCGAACATAGCGCCGACCAATCTGTTTTTCCGAACGGGTAGCAATGACAAAAAGCGATGCTTTCTTATCCTGAGCTATCTCCGGAGCCACCACATCAGCGCGTTCTCGTGAGTAACCGGTCACATAGAGATTGGCGTGCAGAGGGATGCCAATCTCATGAAAACGGCGGCGGTGAGTGCTGTTGGCAACCGCTTTGTCCGGCCCCTTGTCATAATAAAGAGGGTTCTTACGCGTACACTCTTTCTCAAACAAGATGGTGGTATAGAGCTTAGCTCCCTTCGGCTGAATACGAATAACACCGGTGTCGTCCTTAAGATAAAAAGGTGCACTCTTCCCGCCCTTGGCCACTTCTTCCCAGCCGCTCTCGCGGCGTGACTGGGGGCCCTTACTCGTCATGTGAACTGTGGTACGCGACCAGTGCTCTTGCACCGTCCATTTATACAGGACACAGCGCCTGCCAGCCAGATAACTGGTAAAGGGCTCATCACTTTCCGCCGTACCTTTGAGTTCGCATTGGCCGATAAAGACCCCCTGTGTTTTGGAAGTGGGCAGATCGTCAATGAGGCGCTTGCGTCGGAGATATCTCAAAGATACGATGAGACAGACAAGAGCCAGTGCCCCTATCAGCAAAGACAGCCAAATTATCGGGCTAAGAGCATTCAAATCGGTGACTAACCTTCTACAACTCGAAGGATTGCTCCTTGGTTGAAGCCGTAACAGGGGTTATTATACGCTTTTAAGTTAGAGGAGGATAGACAAGCATTTGCATGGATAATGATTGAGTACGGTGCTCTCCTCGCTTCCCGCCCCCTATCGCACGTTGTCAGCCCGGGGCTTGTTCTGATATACTGGCTGTGTGGCCCCCATCGTCTAGAGGCCTAGGACAGCGGCCTTTCAAGCCGTCAACAGGGATTCGAATTCCCTTGGGGGCACCAATAATACCTCAACAGGCCAATCGCTTATCACGGGCGGTTAGCTCAGCGGTTAGAGCACCTGCTTCACACGCAGGGGGTCAGAGGTTCAAATCCTCTACCGCCCACCACTGTGCCTAAAATGGGTTAAAAGCGGCCTGTCAGCCAAAAATAATTGAACATTGACTCCCTGTCTTATCAAAAGAAACAGACACAACCAGGGATAGCTCCTGACCCCTTGCCTACTCTACTCATGCGTATTGTCGGGAGCTCCAATTTGCATAGGCGAGTAGATAGGTATGAATACGATGTGGCACTGACATTCCATCGAGTGTGTGATAAACTGCTTTCGTCCACTCAGGACCGCCTCCTTGGTCATGATTTCGGTTTGCGACACCGTTGTCATTCTACCATTGAGGCGTTTATCATCAGCTTACACCGCTTCTGCTTTCTCCGCTCTCCCCAGCATAGCTGGGGGATTAATGAGGAGATTCGTGATGGACGCTGGCTACTCGTATTACGATCAGGATAGCAACATCACCAATGGCAATGACGATTGACGAGTACATAGCCGAACAAGACGCGGCGGTCAGGCCTCTGCTAGATGCCGTGCGCGACACCATCCGCGCCGCCGCGCCTGACGCGGTAGAGAAAATCGTATGGAGGATGCCGACGTTCTGGCAGGGCGATAACCTGATACACTTTGCGGCATTCAAGCATCACATCGGCATCTATCCCGGCAGCGAGGCCGTGGGCGTTTTTGCCGACAGGCTTGCGAGCTACAAAACCAGCAAGGGTGCTATCCAACTCCCGCCGGACAGGCCGCTAGACCACGCACTCATCGCCGACATCGCGCGCTGGCGCGTGGAGCAAGCGGAGAGGAAAAGATGCAAGAAGAAAACAAATGGAAAGCAACGGATTGATATTTGAGCCAGCTTTGGCAAGCTTGGTTTTTCCAGCTTTGAACTTAGTTAAATCCGCCTTGTCTTGCTCGCTCTCATAGTATTTTCTTACGGGCACATCCGGTAGCCCCCTCTTATCATAGCAGAGGTGGAGAGCGACATGGAGAAAGAGGTTATAATTAATACCTGTTCATTGAGGGACGATGGTTGTTAGATAGGCTCTAAGCTAAACAGCTCTATAACCAAAAGGAGGAACAGTTAATGCGTTATCCCGCCAAAGTCAAAAATGGGTTGTTACTTATCATGAATCTCTTCCTCCCGATTCTTGCGGTGAGTGTAGTATTTGCCAATGGTGTAATGAACAGTGTCCCAGCAATAGCGGCAGGTGGTACATGGACAGGCAACGGCACAGAGGATAATCCATATCTTATTGTCGACGAAATCGATTTGGCAAAACTCGCGACCGATGTAAATGGCGGCAGGAGTTACGAAAATACTTTTTTCAAACTGACCGTTGACATTGATTTAATGAGCGTTGCCGCAGGTAATAACTGGATACCTATTGGCACAAGCACGAACTCATTCTGTGGAAGTTTTGACGGTGATGGGCACACCATCAGCAACCTTGCTATAGCCAGAGCTAGTATGTCTAATGTCGGTTTGTTTGGTTGCATAGACAATGGCGTCATTAAAAATCTCGGAATTATCAGTGGCGATATACAAGGTTATAGTCAAGTTGGTAGCGTGGTTGGGTTTAACTACGTTGGCACGGTTGAAAATTGCTACTCCGCCAACAATGTCAATAGCACTGGCATTGTTGGCGGAGTAGTTGGATATAACTACTACGGAACAGTAATAGATTGCTATAACACCGGTAAAGTCGACGGCACTATCGGCAATGTCATAGGCGGCGTAGTCGGGCTTAACGGCGCTGGAGAAATCATAAACTGCTATAACACCGGAACAGTCAATAGCGGCTCCATATACAGCGGCGGCATAGCTGGGTTTAACTACTACGGTACAGTAGAAAACTGCTATAACACCGGCGCAGTCAAAGGGACTAACGTCGTCGGCGGTGTGGTTGGGTATAACACCAACTACATAAGCGCCGAGATATCAGCTGGCTATAACAGCGCGAACATCAAAAATTGCTACAACACTGGTGCGGTTAGCGGCGCAGAAAGTATCGGGGGCATAGTTGGCATTAATCATGAAGCAGTCACCAACTGCTACAACACCGGTACGGTCAGTGGCTATTTTAATGTCGGCGGCGTGGTCGGAACTAACTATTTCGGAAGCGCTACAAATTGCTACTACAATAACGACAACTATACAGGCACGGGTATAGGTGCCGATGCGGCAACTACGGCAGCAGGAAAGACCACTGCCGAGATGACAACCCCCGGCTTTGCAGCGACTATTGGCTCGGCATTCGAAAAACGAGATACGGATGACGACTATTGTTATTACCCGGAACTGAAAGTATTCAGTATCAGCGGTAGCGCCATGGCGCAAGATGCCTCAAAAACGAGCACGGTTGTCGCGAGAAGATCACCAATATTAATTTCCTTCCCCGCAACAACTAGCATTACCTATGGGCAAGCACTGAATACTTCTACTCTAAGCGGCGGAATTGCTACAGATCCGATTAGCGGGACAAACGTCATAGGCATATTCGCATGGGTTAACGGCGAATTCACGTACCCTACCGTCTCCGATGGCAATCATGCCGATTTCTCTTATGTCTTTACCGCCACAACCTATCAGGATTTATACAAACCAGTGACCAGCACAGCAAAAATTACGATCAACAAAGCCATACTCACTGTAACAGCTGATAACCAGTTCAAAAAATACGGCGATGATAATCCTCCTCTTGCCATACAATATAGCGGCTTTGTAAATGGGAATACTCCCGCGAGTATCATCACCATGCCTTCGCCCGCGACTGTTGTTACGAATAACTCTCCAGCGGGTACCTATCCGATCACAATATCGGGTGGCATAGCAGACAATTACGACTTTATATATGCTCCCGCAACGCTAACTGTAACCAAGGCAATGCTCACCATTTTGGCAGACAATACATCCCGAGCTTACAGTGATGATAATCCTCCGCTCACCTTTCAATACAGCGGGTTTGTCAATGGCGAAGACGCAGGTATCTTAATTGCCCAGCCATCTATTTTCACCGAAGCGGGCAAAAACTCTTCTGCCGGCGTTTACCCAATCATCATATCGGGTGGCATGGCAGACAACTACAATTTTACGTACATTCCTGGAACACTAACAGTCGATAAAGTCACTCTGACTGTTACGGCAAACGATGCATCCAAAACCCAAAACAAAGATAACCCGTCACTTACTTATCAATTTAGTGGATTCGTAAACGGCGAGGATGAAAGAGTGTTAATCGCTCAGCCAGTTGCTTACACCAATGCCGAGAAAAACTCCCCTGTCGGCACCTTCCCCATTGATGTATCAGGTGGCGTTGCTGACAATTATCACTTTATATATGTTGCAGGAACATTGACGATACAATCGGGATTCCCCGGAACAATCCTATGGGCAACTCTCTGTATTGTAGCTTTGCTTGTGGTAATTGTAGTAGCAACACTGCTGATCAAACACCGCTGGAAATCATGATATAGGTGCATTGTACATTGGTGCCGGCAATGCAAATTGAGCTCGAATCCAAAGCCCGTCGCCTGCTTAGCAGTCTCCAGACATCACTGGCGCAATCAGACTGCCGCGGATATATCGTGGGCGGCTTCCTGCGCGACCTAGCCTTAGGGCGGCCAGCCCGCGACATAGATATTGCCATAAGTGGCAATGCCCTAACTATCGGCCGCGAGCTTGCCCGCGAGCTTGGCGCCAGGGCGGTGCCGTTGGACGGAGAAAATGGGGTGACGCGTCTGATCCTGACTTCACAAAAGGACAGTGGCTGGCAAATAGATTTGTCGCCTTTACGCGGCGACCTGACGGCCGACCTTAGGCATCGCGACCTCACCCTGAACGCCATGGCCTGTGATATCGCCATCCCCCCCTGGGGAGGGCACGGTACGCTATCAATTGAGCTGATAGACCCCCTTGGCGGCCTCAAAGACATAAGAGCCCGCCTGGTGCGGGCGACGGGGGATGAGGTCTTCCGGCAGGATGCCATTCGTCTGCTACGCGCCGTAAGGCTAGCAGCCGAACTGGAGTTCAAAGTCGAAAGCACCACCGAAGCGCTCATCAGGCGCGATGCCCCCCTCATCCAGCACGAGGCCGGCGAGCGTGTGCGAGAGGAGTTTTTGCGCCTGCTCATGCTAAGCAACACAGATGAGACGCTATTTTACATGTATGAACTGGGTCTATTAACGGCTATTATCCCGGAACTCGCACCATCGGTGGGACTTGAGCAGCGCGGTGAGCACCAATGGGATGTCTTCCGGCATTCGATACGCTCAGTGGCCGCTCTGGACTTCCTGTTACGTTGCGGCCCCTGGCCATACGCGAGCGCGGATGTCCTGCAGAATGTCCCTTGGGATGAATCTCTGGCAGGTCATTTCCAAACCCCCATCAGCCCTACAAGTACCCGCCGAGAACTGGACAAACTTGCCGCCCTCCTCCACGATATCGCCAAGCCCCAAACTAAAACCATTGCTCCAAACGGGAAGCTGCGCTTCTACGGCCACCCTCAGGAGGGCGCACCCATCGCCGAGGAGATTGCGGAGCGATTGCGCTTCAGCACCAGGGAAAAAAGGCTGATCACTGCGGTGGTGCGCTACCACCTGCGCCCCGTGCAAATGGGTGAGGAAGGAGCCATGCCTACCAAGCGCGCGGTCTACCGCTTGGTACGCGACTTGGGAGAGATGGCCCCCGATGTCCTATTTTTCAGCCTAGCCGACCACCTTGCCACTCGTGGGGAGGAGCTTGATTTAACAAACTGGCACCACCATGCTAATATTGTTTCTTATGTGCTGGCGGAAAGTGCGCGCACGTTAAGCACCCTACCAGCACAGTTACTTAACGGACACGACCTGCAACGGGAATTGGGTCTGGCACCCGGGGTCAGGCTGGGAGAGATCTTGGCCGAGCTCCGCGAGGCCCAGGGAGCAGGGGAGGTCTCAAGCAGAGATGAAGCGCTGGACTATGCCAGTCGCTTGCTGAACGAGAAAACTTGAGGCTCTGCCATAAGCAAAATCACCGTTGCAGAGATCGCTTTTTAGGATGAGGAGAACATGAAGGCTTCTAATTGGTTTCTGCTAATTATCGCCGCCGTGCTGACCCTGGCAACCTTGGTGGTGTTCCCCCTAGATCAAGGCATCCTGGCCAATAAAGCTGTAGTGCTGGGATTGGACTTGCAGGGCGGCCTCTACATCGTATATGAGGCCGATCTTTCCGGCGTTGATCCCGGAGAACGCAGTAACGTCATGGACGGGGTCGCCGGCGTCATCTCCAACCGCATCAACCCGCTGGGGGTAACCGAACCCCTGATTGAAAGGCACGGGGATAACCAGGTTGCTGTGCAGCTCCCCGGCACCAACATCACTGAAGCGCAGAAAGAGCGCTTGGGCCGCATTGCCCTGCTGGAATTCCGTGAGCAGATAACCGATGCGGAGGGCAATACCATCTGGATACCGGCCACAGGAACCATTAACGGGGAAGAGAAAGTCCTTACCTCCAGTTATTTCAAAGGCAACACCTATGTCGGATACAACGAATCCGGCAATGCCTACTATCTCAATTTTGAGTGGAACGACGAAGGAGCCCAATTGTCCGAGCAGATCACCGGGCGCCTCATAGGCAAACAGCTGGGCATTTTTGAGGGCGATGACCCTCTGCTAGGAGACGAAGGTCAGCACATCGCGCCCGTTGTTAACAGCGTGATTACCACCAGTGGCCAAATCACCGGGCTCCGCCCGCAGGATGCCCTGCAACTCTCCAGTCAGCTTAACGCCGGTCGCCTGCCGGTGCCCCTGACCATCATCTACGAAGAGACCGTCTCGCCTACCTTAGGCTCTGACTTTGTCAGGCTCGCAGTACTGGCCGGCCTCATCGGCCTCGCCATGGTGTTCTTTTTCATGAGCGTCTATTACCGCATCCCGGGCATCGTTGCTTCGATAGCCTTGGTATATTACAGCATCCTCACCCTTGCCATCTTCAAGCTCTTCGGGGTGACGCTCACTCTCGCCGCTATCGGCGGGTTTGTCGTCTCCGTCGGCATGGCCGTGGATGCCAACGTGCTCATCTTCGAGCGTATGAAGGAGGAACTCCTTACCAAGCGTACCCTCAGAGCTTCTCTTGAGGCTGGCTTCTCCCGCGCTTGGGCGGCTATTTGGGACTCCAACCTCACCACCGTCATCGCCTGCATCATCCTGTACTGGGTAGGCAACAGCATTGCCGGCGGCGAACAGGTTAAAGGCTTCGCCCTCACCTTGGCCATCGGTGTGGTCGCCAGCATGTTCACCGCTATCATCGTAACCCGCAGCCTGCTCCGCCTAACCGTGGGAACAGGTATCGGCCGCCATCCCGGTCTCTTCAGCCCGATAGGGGGTAAAAATGTTTAACATCATTGGCCGACGTTTTCAGTTCTTCGCCCTCACGGGATTGCTGGTCGTAGTCTGCGTTGCCGCTTTGGCCGTTTTCGGGCTAAAACTCGGCATTGAGTTCTCCTCCGGCTCCTTGATGACCATCCGCTTTGAGCAAACAGTGGACATCGGCGATTTGAGGGATGAGTTATCAAACATCGGTTACCCCGGAGCTGTTGTTCAGGTCACCAACAGCGGGGACTTCCAGATTCGCACCGTGACCCTCGCCGACGAATCTCGCGAAAGCATGAAGCAAGCCCTCGCGGCCCGATTCGGTGCCAATACCGAAGAGGGCTTCACCAACATTGAGCAGACCGTTTCGCAACATACGATACGCACCGTCATCATTGCCATGGCCGTGGCCGCATTAGGCATCGTACTCTATGTCACCTATGCGTTCCGTAAGATGCCCCATCCCTTCCGCTACGGTGTCTGTGGCATCGTAGCCATGGTCTTTGATGTCATCATGGTAATCGGCATCTTCGCCCTCCTCGCTGGGTTGCTCAAATGGGAGCTTGATCTTATGTTCATCACCGGCCTCCTGGCCGTCATCGGCTACAGCATCAACGACAAGATTGTCATTTTCGACCGCATCCGCGAGAAAACGCAACGCGGAGGGGTAACCGACTTCGCCGCCCTGGTCAACAGCAGCCTTGTTGAGACCCTCACCCGATCGCTCATCACCGGCATCTGCACCCTTTTCACCATCATCGCCCTTATGCTCTTTGTGGGCTCCACCATCATGAACTTCCTGGTGGTACTGCTCATCGGTATCCTTGCCGGCACCTACAGCTCCATCTTAGTGGCCGCCCCGCTCCTGGTGATCTGGCAAAACGGCGAATGGCACCGCTTCTTACCATGGCGAAGGAGCCCCGCCGAGCCGTAACCCGGACATGTTTGACTCCAAAAAAAGTGCCGCTACCCTAGCTTTGGGAACCGTCTTGGGGCTGTTTGCCCTAAAGCTGGCAGCGGCCGCGCTTACGGGTAGCGCCAGCATCTTGGCCCAGATGGCCGACAGCCTCCTCGACATCCTCTCTGTCGGTCTAACCTACGTCGTCGTCATCGCGGCCAACCGACCCGCCGATGCTGAGCACCCTTTCGGTCACGGCAAACTGGAAAGTGTCTCGGCCGCTTTCCAAGCGATTCTTATCTTCGCCACCGGCGGTGCCATAGTTTATAACGCCGTGCAAAAACTGGTTAGCGGAGCCGAGATCTCCCGCCCGGAGATGGGCGTGGCCGTAATGATCGTTGCGGCTCTGGCCAGCGTGTTCCTCAGCCGCAAATTGGGGCGCACCGCCCAGGCAACCGACTCGCCCGCCCTCTCAGCCATCGTCCAAAATATCCGGGCTGATGTCTATTCCGCCGCCGCTGTGCTGTCCGGGATGGCCGCAATCTACCTCAGCCGCGGCCGCCTGGCCTGGTTAGATCCGGCGCTGGCCATCGCCGTCTCTCTCCTTATCTTTCGCTCGGGTTTTCTGGTCCTAAAACAATCCTTCAGCGCCCTCATTGATGTACGCCTCCCAACTGAGGAGGAGCAAATCGTCTGTGACACCATCATGGCACACAACAGTCAGCTCGTCGGGGTACACGCGCTCAGAAGTCGTAAGAGCGGCAGCCAACGCTACGTAGATCTGCATTTGGTCATGCCCAAAGACACCAGTGTGGCCAAAGCTCACGAGATCTGCGATCACCTGGAGCAGGACCTGGCAGCTAAGCTTGCCATGCTCAGTGCGACCATCCACGTTGAGCCGTGCGATAACCGCTGCAGTACTTGCGGCTTGTCGTGCGGCTCCCGTCAAGACACTTAGGTGAGCCGGCCACGCGGCTTAGGTGCCCTCGGATAGTCCTCAAGCTTGCCCGATATCTTGCCATTATGATTGACAGGTACCATGGGTTGTGTTATGCTACGCGTGCACCACAATATAGAGCGTTATGTCATGAAGTGCCCCTACTGCAACTTTGAGGAATCACGGGTCTTGGACTCACGTGACACAGAAAACGGCGTACGCCGTCGCCGCAAGTGCTTGAGATGCGCCGCGCGCTTCACCACCTATGAGCGCCTCCATCCCATTTCGCTGTTCGTCATTAAAAAAGACGAGCGCCGGGAGGAGTTCCACAAAGAAAAGCTCCTCGCGGGTATCCGCAAAGCCTGCGAGAAGCGCCCCCTCCCCACCGGAGCCGTGGAAAATGTAGCTGACGATGTCGAGCGCGAGCTTTACGCTCTGGGCAAACCCGAAGTCTCCTCATCAGTTATCGGCGATATGGTCATGGCCAAACTCGGGAAACTTGACAGCGTAGCCTATATCCGCTTTGCCAGCGTCTATCGGGAATTCACCGATATTACCGACCTCAAACAAGAGGTGGAATCCCTCATCGCACACACCCCGCCGCCAAATGGGCAGCTCATCTTGCCAATCAAACCCTAGTCCCCAAGAAATAACTTCCCAGGAGTTCCCGTGAGTAAAAATGGCGAAATACCAAAGGATGAGTCTGCCAACCGAAGCCGGATTGCCCGGGTCGTCTTCAATGCGGCCGCATCCATGGGCATCCCGGACCGCGAGGCGGTAGAAAAGCTAACTGGTCAGGTCATCGCCCGACTGGAGCGCTCAACAACCCTGCCCGGCATGGAAGATCTGGTGCCGAAGGCGAAGACCTCGCTTGCGCCGGCCTCCGAGGATGACATCCTGGCCATGGTGAAAGAATTCCTGGCCACCGAAAAACCAATTGAAAGCAACGAGAAGCATATGCCTGAAGATAAAACGTTTTCCACCACCGTCCCCCAGTCAGAAGTTACAAAGGAGGCCAGGGCTATGCCTGCCAGGACCGCAACAACCACCACCACATCCGCACTCTCCGAGAACGCCCTAAGGGTCCTGGAGAAGCGCTACCTCAGCAAAGACAAGCAGGGGAAAAGCAGCGAAACCCCGCAGGAGATGTTCCGCCGTGTGGCGCAGACAGTCGCCTCTGCCGAGGCCGGCTATGGTGCCGGGGCAGACGTCAAGGGTTGGGGGGAGAAGTTCTACACCATGATGGCGCAGCTGGAGTTTCTGCCCAATTCCCCCACCCTGATGAATGCCGGACGGGAACTGGGGCAGCTCTCGGCTTGTTTCGTGCTGCCCATCGAAGACTCCATTGATTCCATCTTCGACTCCGTGAAACACACCGCCCTTATCCATAAGAGCGGCGGAGGTACGGGTTTTTCTTTTTCCCGCCTACGGCCTGAATGTGACCGCGTCGGTTCCACCGGCGGGGTAGCTTCCGGGCCGGTCTCTTTCATGCGCGCCTTTGATGTGGCCACCGATGTCATCAAGCAAGGCGGCACGCGGCGCGGGGCAAACATGGCCATCCTGAACGTGACCCATCCCGACATCATGCGCTTTATTACCTCCAAAGAAGACCTGTGCTCACTCACCAATTTCAATATCTCGGTTGCCGCCACCGGTCTTTTCATGCAGGCAGTTATAAGCGGCGACGATTATGCACTGATAAATCCCCACCTTAGTGAGTCTGCCAGGCGTCTTTCCGCACGCGAGGTCTTTGACAAAATGGTAGAGCTCGCCTGGAAAACCGGTGACCCGGGAATTGTGTTTATCGACCGTATCAACCAAGATAACCCCACCCCCCACCTGGGAAGGATTGAAAGCACCAACCCTTGTGGCGAACAGCCCCTCCTGCCATACGAATCCTGCAATCTGGGAAGCATCAACCTCTCCCGCATGCTCATGGCCACCAGCGGAGGAAAGGCAGCGATAGA
>WRNP01000018.1 GCA_009776515.1 Dehalococcoidia bacterium
CGGCAGGCGCAGAAGTACATAATCGCCCTCTTTGGCCATGAGCTGTGCCGAATTGCCGGCGCTGCGGGCAATTCGGCCGCCGCGGCCTTTTTCCATCTCAATGTTGTGCACTAGGGTGCCAGTGGGCATGAGCTTCATAGGCAGTACGTTTCCAGCTCTGAGCTCGGCGTCGTCGCCGGCTTTGACGGTATCGCCTACACTTAGGCCGAGGGGAGCCAAAATGTAGCGCTTGTCGCCGTCTGCGTAATAGATAAGAGCGATGTTGGCGGAGCGGTTGGGGTCATACTCAATGGCGGCAACCCGCCCCGGCACGCCGTTCTTATCCCGTTTAAAATCTATTAGGCGCAGGTTGCGCTTAGCTCCACCGCCGCGGTGGCGCACAGTGACCCGGCCTTGCACATTGCGCCCGGCCCGCTTGCGCTGGGGAGCAATGAGCGCCTTCTCGGGACGCTGCTTGGTGATCTCCTCACCGGCGAGGCTGGTCATCCCGCGCCGTCCGGGGGAAGTTGGGTGATAAACCTTTATAGCCATGACTTATCCTTCCGTAAGCCCGGTCGTGAGCCTCGACCGGGCTGGTTTTTAGACACCTTCAAACAGTTCAATCTTATCGCCTGCTTTTAGGCTGACGATAGCCTTCTTCCAGGATGGGTCGGTCGTATAGCCGCTCTTGATGCGTTTAGTCTTGCCTCTGATGTTCATCACGTTGACCGCCAAAACCTCGACTTTGAAAGCCTGCTCCACTGCCGTCTTGATCTGGTGCTTGGTGGCGTGCAGGGAGACCTCAAAGGCATATTTTCCGTCCGCTTGCAGATTGGTGCCTTTCTCGGTGATGAGGGGGCGACGCAGAATGTCGTAGATGCTAAGCGCCTTCATGAGCGGTACCTCCCCACAGTGTTTCAATCTCGCGCAATGCCAATTCGCTCATGAGTAACTTGTCGCAGGAGAGCATATCGGCAACGTTGAGTTGCACAGCCGGTATGGTTTTAATCAAGGGTAGATTGCGCGCCGAGAGGGTAGCTGTCTCTTGCCCAGCGGTAAGGGCCAAGATGGCTCGCTTCTCCACTCCCAAAGCTTTTAGCATGGCGGCCATATCGCGGGTGCGCGGAGCCTCAAAATCAAGCTCGTCCAGTATCACCATGGCCTCATCGGCTACCTTGCCCGAAAGTACGCAGCGGATGGCTTGGCGACGCATCTTCTTGGGCAGGGATTGGGAATAGTCGCGCGGATGCGGCCCAAAGATGGCCCCGCCGCCGCGCCGCAGGCCGCTCTTGGCGGAACCGGCTCGGGCCCGCCCGGTGTGCTTCTGGCGGTAGAGTTTTTTGGTGGAACCGATTACCTCAGCGCGGGTCTTGCTATCTGAGGTGCCCTGCCGTGCGTTGGCTTGTTGGGCTACCAGGGCTTGATGCACCAGTGCTTCGTTCAGCGGTTGGCCAAAGACCGCCTCGCTGATCTCGATCTGTCTCAGGACTTCGCCTGAGCGGTTATAGACTGATATTTTCACTTCTTGCCCCTTGTGGTCTTGCCGACTAGCACCAGGCCGTTATCGGCTCCGGGCACAGCCCCCTTGACCATGATGATATTACGGCCGGCATCTGCTTTGAAGATCTTCAGCCCGCGAACGGTGACCCGGTTGTGCCCCATATGCCCTGCCATGAGTCGGCCTTTCAGCACCCGTCCTGGGGTGGTTGTGGAGCCGATGGAGCCTCCGGCACGGTTGCGATCGGACTGGCCGTGTGTTTTTGGACCACCGCGGAAGTGATAGCGCTTGACAACGCCCGCAAAACCGCGGCCTTTGGAGATGCCGGTGACCTTGACCTTGTCTCCTGGGTTAAAGATGTTGGCATCCACCAGATCGCCTACTTTCACACCCTCGGTATCATCCAGCCGGAACTCACGAAGATATTGGAAGTTACCCAGATTCTTCATTTGGCCCTTGCGAGGGGAACTGATCTTCTTGGCCTCGCCAAAACCGAGCTGGACGGCGTTGTAGCCATCAGTGTCAGTGGTCTTAATCTGCACTACTGTGCAAGGGCCGACCTCAATGAGGGTGACGGCTTCGGCTTCGCCCTTGTCGTTGAAGACCTGAGTCATGCCTTTTTTGCGTCCGATAATTCCTTGTATCATAGCTCCTAACCTTGCTTTAAATAAGTCCGATCCGCAGTTTTAAGATCACGATTTGATATCTATGCCTACCCCCGAGGGCAGGTTGAGATTGGTCAAGGCGTCGATGGTCTTGGAGGTGGTCTCGACGATATCAATCAGGCGTTTGTGGGTGCGGATCTCGAATTGCTCCTGCGAGTCCTTGTCGATAAAGGACGAACGGATGACGCTCAGCTTCTTGATGCGGGTCGGAAGCGGCACCGGTCCCGTCACGATCGCCCCGGTCTTCTCCAGTGCCTCCACAATCTGCCTGGCCGCCTGATCCAGAATGCGGTGGTCAAACCCCTTTAACTTGATACGGATAGTCTGTTTAGTTGCCATATATCACCTTTTTAAGTTTTGAGCTATGGACTCTGAGTCGGCTTTGGAGTGAGGGAGGTACCGCCCAAAACTTAGCTCGCAACGACTACTTGCTCCCCGCTGCCTCTGCCAAGAGCTCCTCCGCTATCTCGGCAGGTAAGGGCTGGTACTGATAGAACTCCAAAGAATAGGTGGCTCGCCCCTGGGTCATGGAGCGCAGATCGGTGGCGTAGCCGAAAGTGCGGGATAGGGGGACGACGCCATGGACGGTGGAGGTGTCGCCGTGGGTTTCGATGGCCTCTACCCGTCCGCGCCGAGCGGCGAGATCGCCGATGATGTCGCCCAGGAACTGCTCAGGAGAGACAACCTCTATTTTCATGATGGGTTCCAGTATGGTAGACCTGCCCTGCGAGAGGGCGTTTTTTAGAGCCAGCGATCCAGCCATTTTGAAAGCCATGTCGGATGAGTCCACCTCATGATAGGTGCCATCGTAGATATTGGCCTTGATGTCTACTACAGGATAGCCGGCCCGCCCACCGGTTTCGGCGGCCTCTCGGATGCCTTGCATAGCGGCCTTGACGTACTCGCGGGGGATGGCTCCGCCACGCACGGTTTCTTCCATTTCCAATCCCTTGCCGGCTTCGTTGGGGGTAAACTCCACCATCACGTGTCCGTACTGGCCACGCCCGCCGCTCTGGCGTATAAAGCGTCCCTCCACTTTGGCGGAAGACGAAAGAGTTTCTTTGTAGGCCACTTTGGGGCGGCCGACGTTGGCACCCACTTTGTATTCTGATAGCAGGCGGTTGACCAGCACCTCGACATGCAGTTCGCCCATGCCCGAGATGACTGTCTGGCCGGTTTCCTCGTTGAAAGTCACCTTAAAAGTGGGGTCTTCCTCGGACAGCTTGGTGAGGCTGTCAATCATTTTATCGCGGTCGGCGCGGGTTTTGGGCTCAATGGCTACGGAGAGGACGGGCTCGGGGAAACGTATGGATTCCAACAGGATGGGTTGATCTTGTGGGCAGAGGGTGTCGCCGGTGAAAGTTTCTTTAAGACCCATGGCGGCAACGATAGCCCCAGCCCCAGCCTCTGTAATTTCCTCGTGGCGGTTAGCGTGCATGATGAGTAGCCGTCCGGTACGCTCTTTTTCTCCCCTGGTGGAATTGAAGACACCTGCCCCGGCGGCGATGGTGCCGGAATAGATGCGCAGATAGACCAGACGACCCACGAAAGGGTCGGCTACGATCTTGAAAGCCAATGCCGCAAAGGGAGCCTCGTCGCTTACTGGACGGGCGACCTTTTCACCGGTCTTGGCGGTAATGGCGGTGATGGGGGGCATATCTAGCGGGGAGGGTAGGTAGTCCACAACGCCGTCCAGCAGAGGCTGCACTCCCTTGTTTTTAAGGGATGAGCCGCAGAAGATAGGGATACCTCTGCCGGAGATGGCAGCGCGCCGGATGGCAGCTTTAAGCTCGCCCTCGCCGATGGGAAGCCCCTCAAGATAGGCGTTCATAATCTGGTCGTCGTCTTCTGAAAGCCGTTCAATCATTTTATGACGTGCTTCTTCGTAGCGAGCTTGTTCCTCGGGGGCGATGTCAGCTACCAGGGGGGACTCGTCAGCCTTGCCGCTGTAGAGGAGGAACTTACCTCGTACGACATCAATGACGCCACGGAAAGTGTCCTCTTGACCAAGCGGTAATTGCACGACGATGGGGCGAGCTTTCAGACGGTCGACAATCATGCCGACACAGCGCTCGAAATTGGCCCCGGTGCGGTCCATTTTGTTGATAAAACAAATGCGCGGCACGCCGTAGCGATCGGCCTGGCGCCAGACAGTCTCTGATTGGGCTTCAACACCGGCCACGCCGTCAAAAACGACCACTCCACCATCTAACACGCGCAGACTGCGCTCCACCTCGGCGGTGAAGTCCACGTGTCCCGGGGTGTCGATGATATTGATGCGATGGTCCTGCCATTCGGCGGAGGTGGCGGCGGCGGTGATAGTGATGCCGCGCGCTCGCTCCTGCTCCATCCAGTCCATGGCGGTGGTGCCTTCATCTACCGAGCCAAGTTTGTAGGTGCGTCCGGTATAATAAAGGATGCGCTCGGTGGTGGTGGTCTTACCGGCATCAATATGCGCGATAATACCGATATTGCGTATTTTCTCCAACGGAAAACTTCTTGACATATTTTTTGACTGTTCTCGATCTAAGACTTGCGTAACGATGTCGGGCCTCTTTACAAATCCAGCCGCTCTGGCATCCTCAGGGGATCAAGAGCGGCAAGTTTAATTACCATCGGTAATGGGCGAAAGCGCGATTGGCCTCGGCCATCTTATGGGTGTCATCGCGCTTCTTAACTGCAGCCCCTTGGCCCTTAGAGGCATCGATCAGCTCGGCGGCCAATTTTTCGGCCATGGATTTGCCGGCACGATCGCGGCTGGACTTTATTAGCCAGCGCATGGCCAGTGCCAGGTCGCGCCCTTTGCGAACTTCCACTGGCACCTGGTAGTTGGCACCGCCTACGCGGCGGGGGCGTACCTCCAGCAGGGGAGTGGCGTTGGTGAGAGCCTGCTGAAAAATGGAGATTGGCTCTCGGCCTTCTCTCTCTTCCATGATACGGAGGGCATCATATACCACATGCATAGAGGTGCTCTTCTTGCCGTCCAGCATGATTTTGTTGATAAAGATTGCCAGCGCCTCATTGCCGTACTTGGGGTCGACCGTAACCTTGTGCTTGCGAACCACCGCTCGTCTTGACATGCTTCCTCCTAGGACTTAGCCTCAGCGCCGCCCTTGGCGCGTTTGGCGCCATATTTGCTGCGGCCTTGCTTGCGGTTGGCCACGCCGGTGGTGTCCAGCGTGCCGCGGATGATGTGATAGCGCACTCCCGGCAGATCGGGCACGCGCCCGCCGCGAACCAGAACTAGCGAGTGTTCCTGAAGTTCGTGGCCTTCACCGGGGATGTAAGCCGTAACCTCAATGCCGTTGGTCAGGCGCACTCTGGCAATCTTGCGAAGGGCGGAGTTCGGTTTCTTGGGGGTCATAGTCTTGACTTGTACGCAGACCCCTCGTTTTTGAGGTGAGCCCAACTCGCGGTGCACCCGCTTGTTCTTCAGCGCATTGAAACTGAAACGCAAGGCAGGCGTCTTGGACTTCTTGCTGAGAGAGTGACGTCCTTTCCTGACCAGCTGATTGATGGTTGGCAATTTTTGCTCCCTTTCACAACGCAAAGGACGAGCTCCTTGGCTCATCCTTTGTAAACTTTAAGGGCCGGGCGGGAAACCCCGCGGTCACCCTTACGCTTATCTACAAATACAGTTTGACATGATAGCATATGAGAAAAACCCTGTCAACAGTGCTTACTCATGGAAAACCGATCCCTTAGGCATATTGGGACCAAATTAAATTTTCAAACTCAGGCATTGAAAAGGGCAAGGGGCGGCATTGCGTGGGGCTGCCGAGCCTGCGCTTGACAAACACAAGGACGCTTTGCTATATTGCCACCTGCGATGTTAAATGGCCTTGCTCCCCATAACGGGTACGCCTATTACTGGTATTTTACCTTTACCGGCGCCGATAGGCGCTCGGGGGGCTTAGGCGCGGTTATTTAAAACAGAGCAGCGTAAAAACTTACAGGGCCCTCCCGAGCGGAGGGCCTTTTTGTTTTCCGAAAAAAATCAAAAAACTAAATAAGGAGGACCGGATGATCATTATGAAAAAGGATGCGACCCAGGCAGAGATCGAGGGGGTGGTGGCCGAGGCCAGCAAATACGGCGTGCACTGTGACGTATCGCGGGGTGAGGTGTTGACTATCATCGGCTTGGTGGGAGATGAGCACAAGGTGCCATTTTCTCATCTAGAGGTCATGCCGGGGGTCAAAGAGGTGCGCATGATTGAAACCCCCTACAAACTTATCAGCCGTGAGTATAACGAGGCGTTTCAGGGCAAGGACGAAAGTCGTATCATCAAACTCAAGGGAGTGGAGATTGGTGGGGCAGAGCCGGTCTATATCGCCGGGCCGTGCGCTATTGAAAGCCGGACACAGCTTATGCGCATCGCCGAGGAGGTGAAGCGCGCGGGGGCGCACGTTTTGCGCGGTGGCATCTTCAAGCCACGCAGTTCTGTCCACTCCTTCCAGGGGCTTGGAGCCAAAGGAGCAGACGAAGCGCGCGAGGCCCTTAGCTGGCTTCGGGAGGCAGGCGAGCGTTTTGAGATGCCCGTGGTGACCGAAGCCCGCGGGGAATCACAGGTTAATCTAATCGCCGAATATGTGGATATCATTCAGATCGGGGCGCGTAACATGTACGACCAGGATCTTTTGGGCTACGTGGGGCGTGCTGGAAAACCCGTGCTTTTTAAGCGGAATTTCGGAGCCAGCATTGAGGAGTTTCTCTCTTTCTCTGAATATATTGCCGCCGAGGGCAACCGTGATATCATTCTATGCGAACGGGGGGTGCTGCCCATCGGTAAAGGCAAGAATCTGACGCGCTACACCCTGGATCTGGCTGCGGTGCCGGTGATAAAGAGAGAAACCTATCTGCCGGTCATTGTGGATCCCAGTCACGCTACCGGGCGGCGCGATCTCATCAGGACCATGAGCGCTGCTGCCGTTGCGGCAGGGGCGGGCGGGCTGGCAATTGAGGTACACTATAACCCTGCGGAGTCATGGGTGGATGCCCAGCAGGCTATCACTCCGGCCGAACTGAAGGACATCATTGACGATTGCCGCCAGATACATAAAATAGTAAAGGGGTAAATGGGGGTCAAAGATTCCCCCTGTCCTTGGGCCGGGTCTTATTTTAATAAGTCGGGAGGCTAATCAAATGAAAACGCTCAGCATACGTCATGCCCAAGGTGCGTACCCGGTCCTCATCGGGAGCCGCCTGGAGAACAGGCTGGCTTCATGGCTGGCGCGGCGCCAGATGCGGCGCCTAGTACTGATCAGCCATCCCGAATTGCTGGAGCAGTACGGGCGTGGTTTGTCAGAGAGCCTGGTCGGATTGGGTTTTGATCCGGTGGTCCTCAGCGTACCCTCCGGTGAGGAAAGCAAGACCCTTGAGGAGGCGGGGCGCCTCTATGACGAGCTCGGTCGGCACCTTATTGAAAGACAGACTCCGGTATTGGCCTTGGGGGGTGGAGTCATCGGTGACCTGGCTGGTTTCGTGGCGGCGACTTTTATGCGCGGCTTGCCTTTAGTGCATCTGCCGACTACCCTGCTCGCACAGGTGGATAGCAGTCTGGGTGGCAAGACAGCTCTCAATATTGGTTCTTTCAAAAATCAGATGGGCGTGTTCTACCCGCCGCAGGCTGTTTTCAGTGACCTTGAGGCCTTAAAGACACTCCCCGCACGCGAGATTGAGAACGGACTGGCGGAGATGATCAAGTGCTCCGTCATCCGGTCCCCGCGGCTGTTCCTGCTTATGGAGCGCTATATGGATCGCCTCCGGGAAGGGGATGAGCGAGTCATTGAGGAGGCGATCTTCATGACGGCGGCGGTCAAAGCCTGGTTTGTCAGCCGCGATGAGCGCGAGATAGGACTGCGTCAGGTGCTCAATCTAGGCCATACAGTGGGGCACGCGGTGGAGGCGGTCACCAATTTTCAGGTGAGCCACGGCCAAGCGGTCGCCATCGGTCTAGTGGCGGCGGCGAAGGCGGCGAACCGTCTCAAACTTTTCCCAGACCGCGAACTCGGGAGGCTGTTGGGCCTGGTGGCTTTGGCTGGCTTGCCACTGGCCATGCCGGGAATTGATTTGGCTGAGGTTATGGAAGCCATGAAGCATGATAAAAAGATATCCCGCGGACGGCTGCGCTTTGTGTTGCCGGTTCATATCGGCAGGGTGGTTATCCGGGAGCTCGAACCGGAGTTTGTGGCCGAGGTGTTGGCCGAGTTGTGAGGGGGCGCATTTGCGGGGTGATCATCTCTGGCGACGAGGAGGCCATTCGGGCAGCCTCGGGGTCGGTGGATCTGTTTGAGTTGCGGCTGGATTTGGTCGGCCCCGCCTGGACAGAAGTGGTGTGTTTGCTCACTAAACCCTGGATTGCCGTCAACCGTCCGAGAAGCGAAGGTGGTCTTTGGATAGGAACGGAGGAGGAACGCCTAGCTGAGCTTAGGCGGGCAGTCCTGGCTGGGGCAGCCATGGTAGATATCGAGTTGGCCACTCCGGAGCTCGGGCGGACAGTAGCGGATTTTAAAAAACGGGCGAAATGCCTTGTCTCTTATCATAATTATGCCGGAACCCCACCGCTTGCACGCCTTAAAGAGATCGTCGCTGCTGAAATCGGGGCCAAGGCAGATATCTGCAAGGTGGCAACGACGGCCAATGCTCTTGACGATAATGCGGTAATCATGGAACTGATAAAACAATTTCCCGAGACCGAGATGGTGGCTCTGGCCATGGGAGAGATGGGGCAGGTAAGCCGCGTCTTGGGTCCGCTGGCGGGTGGGGCGTTTGCCTATGGGGCGCTTAGTCATGGAGCGGAATCAGCTCCCGGGCAACCCACGGTGGCTCAGCTTGCTAGATTCTACGGAGCACTGGGGGCGTGAGTACCGGCCGAACTGCCCTCTGCGGCTTATTAGGCGATCCTGTAGTGCACAGCCTCTCGCCGGTGATGCACAGCGCCGCCTTTGCCGCACTGGGGCTGGATTATGCCTATCTGTCGTTTTGCGTTGCGCGGCAGGCAGTGGAGTCAGCGCTGGTCGGGCTTAGGGCGCTTGGAGCGCGTGGGGTAAACGTCACTGTGCCGCACAAGAGTGCCGTGTTGCCATTCCTGGACGCGCTTGACAGCACAGCGGAGCGAATGGGGGCGGTGAATACCATTGTTTTTACGGATGGTCGGGCAAAGGGCTATAACACCGATGCGTTCGGCTTTCTCCAGGCGCTGACGGCGGCAGGTTTTGATCCTGCAGGCAAAAAGGTAGCGGTGCTAGGAGCTGGCGGAGCGGCGGCGGCCATTGCCTGGGCCCTGAAAAACGCAGGCGGCAGCCCGGTTCTTGTCACCCGCCGGACGTCTTTGAGTAGGGGCCGCGCTTTGGCCCGCCGCCTTAGCTTGCCGGCTGAGGTTGCGGAGCTTGGAAAACTGAGGTCAGTGCTGGATGGCGTGGAGCTCCTGGTAAACGCGACCGGGGTGGGCACGACCCCGCACACTGATGCAACGTTGGTACCGGCAGAACTCCTCCGTTCCGGACTCACGGTGTTTGACGTGGTCTACAACCCGCGGGAGACTCGTCTGCTACGGGAAGCGCGACTGGTAGGTGCCCGCACCATCTCCGGATTGGAAATGCTGCTCTATCAGGGGGCGCGGAGCTTTGAGCTCTGGACGGGCAAAGTTCCGCCAATTGACATAATGAGACATGCAGCTTTGGGGGAGTTGGGAGAGAGCGTTTTTGTCGGACGCCCTGTTGTCCTGATTGGCTTTATGGGTAGCGGTAAATCCGTGGTGAGCAAGGCGTTAGCGCGCCGTTTGGGGCGTCGGCTTTTGGAAACGGACGCGATGGTGGAACGGGCTGCCGGAAAATCAATCGGGCGTATCTTTGCCGAAGATGGGGAGGCCGCTTTCCGGAGATGGGAGGCGGTGGCGGTGTGCGAGGCCTTAGCGGTGCCGGGGGCGGTGGTTTCCTGCGGTGGAGGCGTTGTCTTAAACGCCGCGACGGCCGCGTGCTTCAAAGAGAAAGCTGCGGTGATTTACCTGAAGGCCTCTCCCGAGGTGCTTGCGACACGGCTTGGGCATAGCCGGCACCGTCCGTTGCTCCAGACTGGAAACCGCCTTGCCGCCATTACCGCTCTTCTTAACGAAAGAAAGGCTTCCTACGAGCAGGCGGCGGATATCACCATTGATACCTCGCGCCTGAACGTGGAAGGCGTTGCGGATACTATAGCGGCGGTGATAAAGAGCGCGGGTGGCGCTGTGGCTTCCTCCTCTAACACAGATGGTGGGCGGGTGACAGAATCATTATCCTAACATGATATTTTGCGAGCAGGTTGGTATTTGATGAAAGCCTTTATTTCCAAAAGCGAGGCTACCGGTAGGGCGGCGGCTCCGCCATCTAAGAGCTATACCATTCGTGCCCTCATGTGCGCTGCGCTGGCTGATGGCGAGAGCCTTGTTCGCAATCCTCTAAAATCTGACGATACTATTGCAGCGATAAGCGTTCTGACGCGCCGGGGGGTGCGGATTACCGAAGAAGGGGGCGACTTGCGTGTGGTGGGCGGGGGACTTAAGATCTCCCCCGAAGAGTTGTTCTGCCGCGAGTCGGCCGCTACGCTCAGGTTCATGACCGCCATCTCAGCCCTCATCGCGGGGACAACGCGCCTCACTTTTGGCCCTGGTTTGGCCCGGCGGCCTATGCATCCCCTGCTTTCAGCCCTTACGGAATTGGGGGTTGAGTGCCGCCTGGAAGGCGATGCCATAATTGTTGAGGGCGGCAAGATTGCGGGTGGTGCTGTCAGACTTGGCTCCGATATAAGCTCGCAGTATATCTCGGCCTTGCTTCTTATTGCGGCGCGCATGGAAGAAGGGCTTATCATAGATATTGCCGCACCGCCGCGCTCTCGGCCATACATCTTGATGACGCTGGAATGCCTGAGACACTTCGGCGTCCGCGCCCTGCCCTCTCCCGATCTTACCCGGATTCGGGTCGCCCCGCAAAGCTATCAGCCTGCTACCTACCAGGTGGAGGGTGATTGGTCACAAGCTTCGTATCTGCTAGCGTTGGGGGCGCTTGCCGGTGAGGTGCTTGTCACCAATCTTAATGCCGAGAGCTTACAAGGCGACCGCGTCATCCTAAACCTCTTGCAAAAAATGGGCACCCGCTTTTCTCAGCGCGGAGGCTCGGTGATGGTTTCGCACTCGCCCCTGCGGGCGGTAAGCGCCAATCTGTCCGATGCCATTGATCTCCTGCCAACTATGGCGGTGCTGGCGGCCACCGCTGTCGGCGATAGTGAGCTATACGGTATTGCAAATGCTCGCCTGAAAGAATCCAACCGTGTGAGCGCTCTGTGCGAGGAGCTTGGCAAGATGGGCATCAGGATTATTGAGGAAGCAGACTCGCTCAGGGTCATCGGCGCGCAGCCGAAAGGGGCGGTGATAGATGCCCATGCCGACCACCGTCTGGTGATGGCCTTTGCCGTTCTGGGAGCGGCGGTGGGCGGTGTCACCATTCTGGGGGCAGAGAGTGTGGACAAGACTTTCCCCGATTTCTGGCGGGTGTTTCGGAGTTTGGGGGGCAGAGTGGAGCTCAGAGACTAGTAGCCGGGTCAAGGCCGGGCAGGAAATGATCCTTTAATCTTTATCATTTACTGACAATTGGAGATTGTGAAATGTCGTCTAATCAGATAGGCAAGTTTTTTACCGTTACCAGTTTCGGCGAAAGCCATGGGCAGGTAATAGGAGTGGTAATAGACGGCTGTCCGGCGGGCTTACCTCTGGACGAGGCTGATTTACAGCCCGATCTGAACCGCCGTAAGCCAGGACAGGGGGTGCACACCACTGCTCGTCGTGAGACCGACCGGGCGGAGATATGGTCCGGCGTATTTGGCGGTCGCACTACGGGGGCCCCGCTCTGCCTGGTGGTGCATAATCAGGATGCAGACGCGGCTTCTTATGAGACTCTGGAGCACTTGCTCCGACCGGGTCATGCCGACTACCCTGCGCGTATAAAGTATGGCGGATACGCGGACTATCGTGGCGGCGGCCGCTTTTCGGGGCGCATCACCGCGGGCTGGGTTATGGCGGGAGCGGTGGCCAAAAAGCTGCTGGCTACCATTGGTGTCGAGATCTCAGCTTATACGGTGGCCATCGGAGGCGTTGAGGCCTCGTTGCCTAACTGCGGGGAAGGTAGCGGTCCCCTGTCCAATCCTGTCTTCTGTCCAGACCCGGTCGCTGCCGAGCAGATGATGCAGGCCATAGGTGAGGCGATTCAGGCGGGTGACAGCCTGGGTGGAGTCATTGAGCTTATGGCCGTTGGTGTTCCGCTTGGCTGGGGTGATCCGGTGGGGGATGGGCTAGACGGGGCGCTGGCCAGAGCTTTCTTTGCCATCCCCGCCGTCAAAGGGGTGGAGTTTGGGGCAGGTTTTGGGGCGGCGCGCCTGCGCGGCTCAGAGAACAATGATCCCTATGTCATCCAGAACGGGCAGATCCGTCCCTTAACCAACCAAGCGGGTGGCACCCTGGGCGGTTTGGCAAGCGGTCTGCCAGTGGTAGCGCGCATCGCGTTTAAGCCGACCCCGTCTATCGCACGCGCCCAACGCACAGTCGACCTGCAGGCCATGGCTGAGACCACTCTGCGTATTGAGGGTCGGCATGATCCGTGCGTTGTACCCCGGGCAGTGGTAGTTGTCGAAGCTCTCGCGGCAATCGTGCTGGGCGATTTTGCCTTGCGGGCAGGTGCCATACCAAAGGTGATGGTGCGATGATCGAAGAACTGAGAGCTGAGATAGATGCCGCCGATGCCAAATTGGTGGCGCTCATCGCCCAGCGGCTTCGCTTGGCGGCCGAGATAGGGCAGGCGAAAAAAGAAGCTGGGCAGCCGGTGGTCGATCCGGCACGCGAAGTTGAGGTGCTGGCACGCGTCAGTGAGCTTGCACGACAGGGTGGGCTAGATGAGAGAACAGCGGAGACGTTCTTCCGCCAGCTTATCAAATTGGCCCGCGGTACTCAGTCGGCCTCGGTAGCGTTTCAAGGCGAGCCTGGGGCTTATAGTCAACAGGCGGCACATAGTTTTTTTAGCTCAGGGGTTTGCACTCTACCTCGGGTGAGTTTGGCAGAAGTCTTTGCCGCAGTTGGCTCCGGCGAGGCTGACTACGGTGCGGTGCCAATCGAAAACTCGCTGGAGGGGAGCATCTGCCAGACATACGACTTGTTATTGGAGTCTGATCTTGCGGTGGCTGGCGAGGTCGAGGTTCGGGTGACCCACTGCCTGATCGCCAATCCGGGTACTACTTTAGATAGTATAAGAAAGGTCTATTCCCACCCTCAAGCGCTGGGGCAGTGCCAATCTTTTCTGCAGCATATGGGCTGGGAGATGGTTCCCACCTATGACACTGCCGGTAGCGTAAAGATGATAAAAGAAAAAGAACTTGCAGATGGGGCAGCCATTGCGAGCGCCGAGGCGGCCAGCATCTATGGGATGCATGTCTTACGCCCTGCGTTGGAGGATAACCCTCATAACTTCACCCGCTTTTTCATTCTGGCGCGGGAGGATGCTCCCCCCACTGGGAATGATAAAACCTCGCTTGTCTTCTCCGTCAAGCACCAACCCGGCACGCTGTACGGCTTTCTGGGAGAGCTTGCCAAGAACGGCCTCAATCTGACCAAAATAGAGTCTCGTCCAACTCGCCGAACGCCGTGGGAGTACAATTTCTATCTAGACTTTGAGGGGCACCGCCGTGACGAAAAAGGACAGACGGTTATAGAGGGCTTGGCGAACCACACCACTTTTCTTAAGGTTTTGGGCTCTTATCCCAGGGCCAATGGGATGGACGTGCCGTGCATATAGCCATTGTGGGTGGAGCCGGCAAGATGGGTCGGTGGCTTGCTCGCCACCTTGCGGCGCAGGGGCAACAGATTACGCTTTTGGATCGGGATACGGCGGGATTAGAGGAGGCTGGGCGACAGCTTGAGGTGCAGACTGCGACTGATCTTGGGGTTGCCAGCGGGGCAGAAGCACTGGTGCTGGCGGTGCCCATCACGAGTTTTGAGGATGCTGCGCAGGCGCTTGCCCCTTATGTCCACGCCGGACAACTGGTACTCGACATTACCTCGGTGAAGGTCGCTCCCACGGAACTCATGCATCGTTATTTCCCGCATAGCACGACATTGGGTACACACCCCGTTTTTGGGCCGGGGGCTGATGGGGTGCGTGCCCAGAATGTGGTACTCACACCAACCGAGACTGCCGAAAATGTATTTGCAGACCGACTAGAGGAGATACTTAAAGGCTATGGGGCAAACGTGGTGCAGATGAGCCCTGCGAGACATGACCAGCTCATGGCGGCGGTGCTGGGGTTGGCGCATTATATTGCTCTGGTCGTGGGGGATACTTTATTGAGCTTGGATGACTCCAAGGAATTTGCACAGGTGGGAGGCCCCACATTCCGTGCCCTGCTCACCCTGGTCGAGAGCGTGCTACGGGAAGATCCCGCCCTCTACAGTGCCATCCAGATGCATCTTCCCGCTCTGCCAGATCTGGAGCAGGGGTTCGTTGCGAAAGCCCAATGGTGGGCGGAGCTGGTGGCTAAACGTGATGCCGCCGGTTTTCAAGACAGAATGTCATCTCTGCGCCACTGCCTCTCCGAACAGTTGTAGCCACCTAGCAATATTACCGAGGACGGCACAACGGGGCTGTTATTATGGCAGGATTCCATATCATTAGGTAGGGTGCCATGAGGCAAGATAGACATACCAGCGCTGAAACGACGGTGACCCTCCTGTTATAGGAACAAACATTGGCGCGACGTCTTTTTGAGCACGGCGGGTGAACTCATGGTCTTGGGTCCGGCTAAATCTCTTTCTTCTGTAGAATTGTTCCTGCCAGATACAGGCTGAGAATGATAAATACAAGAGTGACCGCTACTGCTCCCCAAGCCGCGCTGGTTGGTTCATCAACAAGGAGATAATTGCCCCAGCTCACAAGTTCGCCTGGTAGGTATTTCCCGAACCATGGCAAGCCTGAGGCGATGCTTAAGACAATGATGCTCACCAAGCCCAGGGCCCCAGCGGTAAGCTGGCGCCGGAAGAGGCTGGAGAACAGCAAGGTCATGGCAATGGTCAGTAAGAGATAAAGTAGCAGCAGGGCGTTCTGGCAGAAAAATCCCCAGACCGGGGCTTCCTCAAAAAGAATGTAGGTATAGCCCCAGCAGGCTAGGCCGCCCAAGATGGTGCCTATCAGGGTTGTCGCCCCGATGGCCTTAAATTTGGCCACTACGAAAGCCGTATAGCCTGCGGGTTTAGACAGCACCAGGGCTGCCGTGCCGCTCTCGCGCTCTCTGGAGATGGCACCCATAGCGACCAACACGATGACGAGTACTCCGAACTGCACCATGGTAGAGGCGTACTCGGCCATAGCCCCCATGGCTGTGGGGGGAGGCAGGATGGAGCCCATATCATCCCCGGCCAGTGCCAGGAGTTCTGGCAGGTATCTATACATAAGCGGCGTGGCGAGGCCGAAGAAAAGAAATACTCCGGCCACGATGATGATGCGGTTAGTGCGTACCTGCTCTTTTAGTTCTTTTTTTAAGAGGGCGGCAAGACCTTTCATGCGGCACCTCCCACCAGTTCCAGAAAGATATCTTCCAGGCTGGGCATGACCAGTTCATAGCGCAGGAGTGCCGCCCCGCTGGTGGCGATGATTTGCGGTAGCGCTTTTTTAGCAGTGCTCACATCTTTCACCTGCACGCGTAGCACGGGCATTTGAGTGTCGGCTACTTTCTCGGCCCTGATGACCCATGGTTGAGGCTCAATGGCTGATATAAGTCTGGCTGGGTCATCCTCCAGTTCAATCTCAAAGACGGAAGGCGCGTAGCGCGCCTGGAGCTGGATAACCGAGGACACTGTCACCAGTTTGCCCTTATTTATGATGCCCACTGTGTCACACACTCGCTCAACATCGGAGAGGATATGGGTGGACATGAACACCGTGGTCTCATCTTTTAGTCTCAGGATGAGTTCCAGCACGTCTCGCCGGCCAATAGGGTCTAGCGCCGACACTGGCTCGTCTAGGAAAAGTACCCGTGGTCGGTTGACCAAAGCTTGGGCGATACCCAGGCGCTGGCGCATGCCGCGGGAATAGCCTCCTACCTTTCTTTTGGCCGCCCCCGCCAGTCCCACCAGGGCGAGTAGTTCGTCCGCGCGCTCCCTGGCTACGGTGGAGCTTAGGCGGAAGAGATCGGCCGTAAAGAGCAGGTACTCTCGCCCAGTCATCCAGCCATAAAAAGCGGGCACATCGGGCAGATACCCTGCGCGTTCCTTGAGTTTGGGCATGCCTACTGCCACCCCGTCTATCCAGGCTTGGCCTGAACTCGGCTGTGCGAGGCCCATGAAAAGCCTCACCGCCGTGGTCTTGCCCGCCCCGTTTGGTCCCAGGAAACCGAAAACTGAGTGTGTCGGTACTTCTAGGCTGAGGTGGTCCAAGGCTACCACCGGCCCGTATTGTTTAGTTAGATTTTCACATCTTATAGCTGGCAACGGAACCTCCTCTGAGAATGATGACGCGAACTTGACCGTGAGCTTCAGTCCCGGACGGCATCGTCTTCAGCCGGTTCGTCCCGGCGGCCGAAGATGAAATATGCCAGCGGCCCCATGAAATTGATGATGACCACGACCAATATCCAGACCACCTTGTTGCCGCCGGTCACGTGCCGGCGCTGGGCAATATCAATAACTGCCCAAACCATGAGGCCGATCTCAATTAGGGCAAGAGGGATGAGAAGCGGCAAGAGTTTTGCCCAGTCGATGTCGCCCATGTTTTTAATTAAGTCGCCCATGTAAGCCTCCTAATTATTGATAATACTGAACCACTGCGGTTAAGATTGCGGCATACTCACTTCGTCTCCCCCGAGGAGAAAAACTTGCCTTTTTTGCGCCCTTTTACACATTCTGTAAGCAGGTACTCTATCTGACCGTTTATTGAGCGAAAATCATCTTCTGCCCAGGCGGCTAATTCCTTCCAAAGAGAATCAGCCACTCGCAGGAGTACTTGTTTTTTATCCTCGCCCCTTTTGGCCATATCAGTATAGCGAACCGCTGTTAACTACTGGCTGCGCATCCTTACTGCCGCAGAGTACAACAAGAAGATTGCTTACCATTGCGGCTTTTCTTTCCTCATCCAAGTGGACGATCTCTTTTTCGTTAAGCTTGGTGAGAGCCATTTCAACCATGCTAACCGCACCCTCGACAATCATCTGCCTTGCATCCACGATGGCAGTGGCCTGTTGGCGTTGAAGCATGGCAGCCGCTATCTCCGGAGCATACGCTAATTCTGTTATTCGTGCCTCAACAATCTCAAGGCCGGCGATATCCACTTTGGATTGGATTTCTTCTTTCAGCCTTTCGGCTATCTCCTGGCTGCTGCCCCGGAGAGATTTTTCACTCTGCTCACTGTCATCCGTTACGTCATACGGATAAAGCCTCACGATATTACGCAACGCAGAATCGCACTGAGTAGATAAAAACTCCATGTAGTTATCCACATTAAAAACTGCTTTCGCCGTGTTGACGACGCGCCAAATAACAACGATACCTATAATGATAGGATTCCCAAGCATATCGTTTATCTTCTGTCTATCGTTGTTCAGGGTCATGGTTTTCAGAGAGAGCTCTTTCTTTTTTGACGATGCAGTCATATGCCTGCTGTGTTCTAGGCCTTCAGAACTCCCAACGTTGCCGCCCGTGATGTCCGCCGATGCGGGGATTAACGGCGTAACAAAAGGGTTCGTAAAGAAAAAGCCAGGCCCTTTGAGGGTGCCGTAATACTTGCCAAACAGGGTAAGCACCAGCGCTTCTTTCGGCTTTAGTACTTTAAGGCCACCAAGAAGACACCCGCCAGCGACGATGATGATAGACCCTGTGACTATGAGCGGTATATTTTCCTGAAGTGCGCCGTAAATAATAGCTATGGCTGAGCCGATAAAGGCGATGATGAGTAGTAGCATGACGGACATGCCGCTTGTCGCCCAGGCTATTTTCTCCTCCATAGATGGATTGGTATGTGCAATATTGGTACGCTCTGCCATCAGTCATTCCCTCCTGTGGATGATATTGTTATAATATCATTATCATATCGTCATATTTTTGCTCTGTCAAGCGAGCGGGAAATCATCAAAGCTCAAACAAGTTTTGGTCATCTCCGCCTAATATACGCACCATATGGTAGGATGCCAATCTATCGCTTAGGCAATATGGGCAGATTGCTTGACAAGCGAATTAGGCTGTGCCATAATCGCTGCCCAGGTGGCAAGTCGGGTTTTCCCAATCTTGGAATCAAGCGTTGTCTGGACCCAGGCCAGGGATGACAGACTTTAACCGAGTTTTTAAAGAAGGGAGGTCATCCTTGAGCTTCACGGATAAGACCCTTACCTGTGCAGATTGTCAGGCGGCGTTCACTTTCTCGGCGACTGAGCAGGAGTTCTATTCCAAGAAAGGCTTTACCAATGAGCCCAAGCGCTGTCCGACCTGTCGGGCAGCTAAAAAGCAGCGCCTTGGTGGTGAAGCCGGCCAGCGGCAGATGTTTCCTGCTGTCTGCGCCCAGTGTGGCATAGAGACCCAGGTGCCGTTTGAACCGCGCACCGGCCGCCCGGTCTACTGCAGCGACTGTTACAGCCGCACTAAGCCTATAGGGAGCTAAAACTCGGGGGAAAAAGTATTATACCCCAAAGGGGGCGAGATATATCTCGCCCCCTTTGGCTTGACGCCCTTGCCGCTTAAAGCAAGGAAGCATGCGTCAAAGATTGACAGGGCAATCGGCGAAAGTACTTTACAGGCGATCGCCAAAAGTGCTAGAATCAGAGCTGTATGTATCTTTCGAAGACAAGGCTTGCTTTGGTAGCGGTGGCAGTCTCGGGACTGTGCCTGTCGGCGACGCCAACTCCGGCAGTTGCTAATTGCGTTACCGGCCCGTCCGTGGTGTCATCGGGGCAAGGGATGCAGAGCTGGGTTACGGAGAGCGCCTACCGGCTGTATGAGCTTCGCGGACACGAGTTCTGCGTGCGGCCAATGCAGTTACGTGGCGATTAGTCCGCTACTCTTCTCGGATCACTTAGCCTGCGCTATGGTGCCTCTTGATAGTGAGGCGTGAGCGCGGCGGTTAGTGTTAGTTGCTCGTGCGGTTTTGTGCGTCGGCAGGCACAAACTTAGCGGCTGGACAGGTAATCCCGCATATCAACGATAGGGCACCTCCGGTAACTCATTTTCCCATTAGAGCATCTATGATTTCATCAACTTGGCAATTATCCGGCCAAGTTAGGGCAGCATCTGCTACCCTAAACC
>WRNP01000019.1 GCA_009776515.1 Dehalococcoidia bacterium
TCGCGACCAAGGCAAAGAGTGCGAGTACCAAAGACTACACAGTCAGCAATTACGCTGGTCCTGGTAGATACCTCGCAGCTCTGCTGCGGGGTGGTTCATTCGCTTTCTTCGGCGCGCATGTCCATGATCATAGCTGCCACATCATCCTCTGAATTCAGTCCTGCTCTTTTTGCTTCTCCGATCATAGCCTTCTGCAAGACTTTCATTGCATAAACCGCAGAGTTCATCATGACAATCTGATCGTTCTGCTTAATGAGGGTTACACGGTCACCAGCGCTGACGCCAAGCGCTTCGCGTATATCCTTTGGCAGAGTGATTTGGCCCTTCGCCATCACCTTGGCGTTATCAACTAATATATTCTCCATTGTTGGCCTCCTTCCAAAAAACCAGATATCCCTACTTATCCTACTTAGATTATAGTCTATTCGAACAAATTTATCACCTGAATTTCTCACGAAATTAGCGTAGACAAGTTTTGGCTGGCTTCAACATGTGTTTGGTCATTCTGTATTACGGCGGTATTGGAACCCAAGCTTCCAAGAAGCTATTGGGTATATTACTCTCAGTGTGCATTATCATGGGATCAGCGGGGTTCTATACACCGGTTATGGCGGCAGGAACGGATACAGCCTTGACGCCACAATACGGTTCTAATGGCAAGTTCCTTGCTCCAATTGAAGCACCCGTAGCAGGGTCAATACCTATCAAGCTGAGCTGAGCTTGAGAAGATAGGGAATGATCCTAACTATATAATTATGTATAATGCCATAAAATGGCATACTACAATGGCCCCAAGCTAAATGTAAAACTATTGAATACGCAATCCAGCATGCTATTAAGTAGCCGTGAATGGGGCTATAATGGCAAGTAGTGTACCGAGATTTATTATGCTGAGTACAAACAGGCAAGTATTTATTTACGATGATGATTCGACGTGGGTGGATATGGCTCATGTACAAAACATTGATGACTTCAAGAAGTCCTACACACATATTCGCGGATATCATGCATGCAGAACGATGGATGTTAATTCATATCTCCAAAATGGCATTAAACCTGCAACTAGAGATAATATTCTTGAACTGGGGAAACAACTCTTTGGCAATTACAGCTCTGGCAAAGAATTGGCAGCAGCATTTGATGCACTTCGTGGACCACACGTTTGGAAATCAATTGGGGTTGTATGGTTCGAACTACACAAGCAAAACCTAATCAGCGGTAATGAGCAGTATCGTTTGGAAGGTAGTGGGCTTATTGGCCGTATGGCTGGCATCCTTAAACTAGAGAATCCTTTTGTAAATCACGGAACTCCCATGATTTTTTCGGTGGATATACCTATCGAATTAATTCCAGCGGTATATATTGCCAAGATAATTACATACGTTTACAATATGCAACCAGAAAGTGGTAAATGCCAATCTAACCTTCCTGTCTCAGTTAAGAATACCATTTTGCCACAATTTATTGTCTCATATGAAAAAGCATAAAACATTAGCCGCTACCGACAACCATCCGACATGGTTTTATTCGGCAAGGTGTTCCTTTATTTCCTCAAATTCGCCTTTTGAAATCTCGCCCTCGGCGTAGCGCTCTTTGGCTAAGTCGATAGCGCTCTTGCTGGCCTTATTTCTATATTTTTCTTTTCAGCGTATCCATTGAGTCGCCTCCTCAATAGGTCCTGCAGATCATAGTATAACATATAATTCACGAAAAGACATTTATATATAAGGCAATATTGCACGAAACGACATTCATAAACAGCTTTGATACGCACGAATAGACATTATTGCAATAGGCCGCACGCCAGGCTCGCGAACGTACCCAGGTGTGGCAGTTATTGCGGCAGCATCCCCCGCAATCTCAAAACCAAAACCAAGGCGGCTGGGCTCAATTTATCCCAGGAATTGCAGACGAGATTGCGCGAAGTATTGCACGGGAGGAAGCAGAGCAAATTGGATAAAATACACCGAATTGCGCGGGCTGGCTACAAAAAACGTTGAATCGGCAAGCGGCGTGAAAATACTAGGCAACGCGGAAAGCGAAACCTAGGCCAAGATGATTGAGCCATAATTTACTTGGCACTCCCATTGTGTGGTGCGAATGGTTGCGAGCAAGTTCTGTTTAATCCGGTGAAGGAGCGAGCTGGGCAGAGCGGCATCGTCACGATAAATAAATTCCCTAATAAACGGGCGTGCCATGCACCGTGATAATGTAAATGGAATTTGCCAGCAGCACGGGGTGTAGTTGCGCGGAATGCCCGTCAGGCCTTAATATATTGATAGGGTAAAGGTATGTAGATTACCCGGGCGACCGTTATGTAAATATGACGGCTAGGCAGGTAAGATGAGAAACTTCTTCATAAAACTGGCCAACTGGCAATATTTTGGGCTGCTGGTTATCGTTCTGGCTTCTTTTATCCTGCATATAGCCGTCATATCTAACCCTCCGGATCAACCAATATTCGACGAAACCCATTATCTGGAGGATGCCCGCCGCATCCTAAACGACGAGGGTTCACAGCGCAATGAACATCCTCCCTTGGCGCGCCTCATTATCGCCAAGAGTATGCAATACATTGGCGATAATCCATGGGGCTGGCGCCTGCTGCCGATCATCCTGAGTACCCTGGGGCTGGTCCTCTTCTACGGTATCTGCCTGCGGCTGAGCCGGAGCCATCGCATCTCTTTCCTGGCCGTATTTTTCCTGGCTTTTGAGAATTTGTGGTATATCCATGGCGGCATGGCTATGCTGGATATCTATGCAGTCTTCTTCATGATACTGGCCTTCTGGCTGTATCTAAAAGGGCCAAGCTGGTGGTGGGCAGCAGCCGTAGCCGGAGCCGCGGCCACTCTATCCAAATTCACGGGGCTCTTCGTATTCATAGTCATTGGGCTCCACTGGCTATATTCCGAGAGGAAAACTTTAAGCGCACTGGTGCGTTCTTCTCGGCCTAAGCCACCGGAAGAAGTGGCCGCAGCGGAAACAGACAACGCCTCCGAGACAGCTGGAGGGTTTAGGCGTGTCCTCATCTTCGTTTTCTCCATGCTCTTAGCTCCGGTGGCCTTTTTGCTGCTTTACGCAGTCTGCGAATACTTTATCTGGGGCTACTGGAGGGATCTGTCCCAACAAATAAACACCGCTCTCAGCGGCACCAACAGCATCAAATTTTCTTATGGCGGCGCTTATCCCTCCCGTCCCTGGGAGTGGTTCCTCTCTCCCATCAATGCTTTCAGCATCTATAAATGGATGTTTACAGGCGGACGTGAGGCCGTAGGTCTCTTGGGCTACGATTGGCCGCCTTGGGGACCGCACATCACCGGTATGACCAGTCCCACCATTTGGCTCACGAGTCTCGTCTCTTTGCCTTGGCTGATTTGGAGCGCCATGAAGCGGAAGCTGCACGTTATTTTGCCCGTGGTCTGGTTCATTGGCGTGGGGGTGGTGCCTGCCTTGCTCACAGGACGGGTTAGTGCTCTGTTAGCGACCATCGTTTCCTACATATGGTTTGCCATGATCGTTCCTATCGCTTTCATTATGAGGAAGGAAACAGCCAAGGATAACTCGGTGGCTTTTGCTCTCTTCGGTATGGTTGGGGTTTGGGCTGCCTGGATTCCGCTGGCTATCATCACCGACCGGATTACCTATTCTTTCTACTATCTCCCCGCCATTCCCTTGCTTTGTCTGGGTGCCGGGTTGCTTATTAACCAGGCGTTCGCATTTGCCGAAAACCGCCACAACCGCGACTTCCGGGGTTTTATCAAGGCGGTCGTCGCCTTTCTTCTCTTTTTCCACCTGGTTGTCTTCTGCCTCCTCATCCCGAATGAACTTACTATCTCCATCCCGGTGGCTATTCTGGTGCTTGCCTTTAGCTTGGACTATTTAGGCTACAGCTACCAGACTATGTTCTCTGCCACCATTGCCGTCACGGCAGGGGTTCTGGGACTTCGGTTTATCTTATACCGTTATTTGGAGCGATGGTTCGGCACCGAAACTATCCTCGGGTTATACCCCGCCAGCATTTGGTTCTGGGTGGTGGCCGTAATAGTCACCCTGGCTGCCATAACCGTCATATTCTGGGTGTTTAGGCGCTGGATACTCCGCAGGCCGACAAATTTGCTGCCCCCGGCGGTTTAGAAAAGGGCTTGGCACGGGCGCTGAAACATCGGAGGTGCCTTGCAACTATTGCCGCCGGAAGTGGTATTATATAGAGGCCTAGGCAATACGGTCAGTGATTGTTTCTCGGCCGCCTTAAGACTCAATACCATTACCTGAACGGAGGAAGAGTATGGACATTGTTTGGTTTCGCGACCTAACTATCATCATAATGGGTGTCATGGCAACCTTGTTTCTTCTTATCATGGTCGTCTTAGCCTTGGCCATCTTCCGGCGCATCAAGGATGTCAGCAAATCCGTCAAGGAAATATCTGTCTCTGTGCAGGAAGTGGTCACCTCCGTTAAAGCTACCACCGATAATATCGCTTCGATGTCCAGTTTTGCCTGCTCCGAGATGGCCGAGCCGCTTCATAGGACGGCAGGATTGGTTCAGGGGGTGCTCAGGGGCTGCGAAGCAGTGCTGAGCCTGTTCAAAAGAAAGGGCAAGTGAGATCCCCTCGCCTCGCGCTTGCTAAATGTATGTTTATCCTCGGGATAAAACCGTATAAAATAACCAAAAAGGAGACGTTATCATGGGACACAGCCACGAACATTATGGCAACATGGGCGGCTTAGGCATGGGATTTATCTTAGGTGCCATGGTCGGCATTGCCATCGGCATGCTTTATGCCCCTAGAGCCGGTATCGAAACTCGGACAATGATATCCGACAAGGCGGATGAGGTCAAAGAAAAGGTAGAAGAAGTGGTAGATACCGTAAAACATAAGGTTTCCTCCCTTCACAGCCATTCCGAAGAGGCTGCTGCATAGACCAAGGTTACCCTGCGGCAGGAGGCTCGCGTTCGTCCCTTGAATACCGGGATGAGCGCGGGCCTTGTTATTGTTGAGATAATTTGTTTTTACCCGTTGGGGCAGGACTGATTGACAAGACGCGGGCTAATCGTTAGACTGCCATCATCGGATAAAGCCAAAGGAGCAAAGGCATGAAGCTGGTGGTTATCGGACTGGGGCAATGCGGTGGCAGACTCGCCGACGAGTTCGCCCGTCTGAATTTACGGGCACGCCAGATGCGTGGGCTGGATGTCTTGGTGGATGCTTTTGCGGTCAACTCAGACACTACCGATCTGACCGGGATCACGACCATCAAAGCCGATCATCATCATCGTATCCTAATTGGAGCGGAGTTGACTCGCGGACACGGTGTGGCCAAGATGAGTGATGTCGGAGCGGATATTGCTCTTAAGGATGGCGATAAGGTCATTGATACTCTGCGCCGCAACCCGCGCCTTTTCGAATGCGATGCTTTTCTCTTAGTCACCAGCACTGGTGGCGGTACCGGCTCCGGGGCTGCGCCCATCATCGCCCGTCTGCTTAAGGAGCGGGTAAACGACCGTCCGGTCTATGTAATTGCCGTCTTGCCCTTCGAACACGAGGAAGAGAATGAAGAGCATGCCGTCTTCAATACGGCTGTATGTCTTAAATCCCTTAGCGAAGTGGCCGATGCTGTCTTTTTGGTGGATAACCAACGTTATGTCGGCAAGGATGCCTCGGTGGCTCGCAATATCCAGCGCATCAATCAGTTAATCGCGGCACCCTTTTTCAATTTGCTGTGTGCCGGAGAGGAAAGGAAGCCCAAGCACATCGGGGCTAAGACCATGGATGCCGGCGACATCATTCAGACCTTGGCCGGCTGGACGGCCATCGGTTACGGTCAGCTTCTGAAGCCGATCATTCCCCTCCCGCATGACGAGTCGCGCAACTTCTATAAGCGCGGCACGGCCACCGAAGAGGGTATCAGAGCCATGGATGAGGCCATTGCCGAGCTGTCGGTAACCGTAAAGGCGGCCGAGGCCTACCGCGCCCTCTATTTGATCTCAGGTCCTCATAAAGATCTCAGCCTGAACCTTATTCAGGATCTGGATGCCTATCTCCGCCTGGTTTGCCCTCAGGCCACCATTAGGGGCGGCGACTATCCCGTGGAGAAAGGGGTGCTTGATATTACCGTCATTCTCTCCGAGCTGGGAGAAGCCGAAGTGGTGCGACATTTCTATCAGAAAGCCACCAAGCTGCAACGGGAACAGGAGTCCCGCCAACAGGCACGGGCAAATAAGGCCAACCTGGCCGAAGAGGCTGGTAAGGACATTCCCACCCTGCTCTAATTTGTCAGGTGCCGAGCTCTGCTCTCCGGCAGGAAAAGGTGGCACCTATTTATAACATGGTCAGCACCATTCTGGACAGCTACCGCCGCCGCATAGACTATATGCGCATTTCGGTCACCGATCGCTGTGACCTGCGCTGTTCCTACTGTACGGCAAGCCGCTTTGAGAACCTAAGCCACGATGACATATTGCGTTACGAGGAAATCGAGCGGGTGGTGCGGGCAGCAGCTGAACTTGGAGTTAAGGGCATCCGCCTAACCGGCGGCGAGCCTCTGGTACGGCCGCATTTGGATGCCTTGGTACGCATCATCTCCGATATACCGGGTATTGAGGATATCTCTCTCACTACCAATGCTACTCATCTTGCCAAGTATGCCAGCGCCCTGAAAACGGCCGGACTTAAGCGGGTTAACATCAGTTTGGATACTTTCAAACCCGAACGTTTTCAGCGTATTTGCGGCCGCAACGCCTTGGGCCAGACTCTGGATGGCATTTCCGCTGCTCAAGAGGCCGGACTCTACCCCGTCAAAACCAATACCGTGGTCATGCGCGGAGTGAACGATGACGAAATCGCAGACTTTGCCCAAAAAAGCTTAAGCGACGGCTGGCACGTGCGTTACATAGAGGAAATGCCGCTTACAGGCCCAGAAAACACCAGGGAGATGGTTTCCATTGCCGAAATCAAAGCAGTCATTGAAAACGCCTTTGGATCACTTGAACCCTGCGGACCGGCGGCCGGCCTCGGACCAGCCAAGTACTATCGATTGAAGGGAGCCTCCGGCACTGTGGGCTTCATCGCACCCATGACCCATGCGTTCTGCGAAGACTGTAATCGCCTTCGCCTCACCGCCGATGGCAAATTGCGCCTATGCCTGCTCCGTGACGACGAGGTTGATTTACGCAGTGCTATCAGGCGCGGTGCAGATCTGGCCGAGCTCAAAGACCTCTTGTTAAAAGCCGCTCAGCTAAAAAAAGAAAGATACGATCTGGCTGGTAAGGCGTCTGGTCTGGAGCGCCAGATGTGGCAGATAGGAGGATAAATTGCCAGAACTGACCCATGTCAATGCCCGAGGTGAAGCACATATGGTAAACGTCGGCGCCAAGGACGACACCGTGCGCGTAGCCGTAGCTTCGGGTGGAGTGCGGATGCTACCCGCTACCTTAGAGATAATTAAAAGCAACCAGGTAAAGAAAGGTGACGTCCTGGCGGCTGCTCGTCTGGCCGGCATCATGGCCGCTAAGAAAACGCCTGAGCTAATACCGCTCTGCCACAACATCTTGCTCAGCGCCGTAAGCGTGGACTTCGAGTTTGTGGGCGCAGACTATATAGCGATCACCGCCATGGCTGAGAGCACCGGCAAGACCGGAGTGGAAATGGAGGCGCTGGTTGCTGTTTCGGCCGCCGCTCTTACCATCTATGATATGTGCAAAGCAGTGGACCGCGACATGACCATCCAAGACATCCGGCTGGAGAAGAAATCCGGTGGCAAGAGCGGTACTTACATTAGAGGAGGGGCTTGATATGGCTAAAATCGTCGGCGTCTGCCTAAGCGAAAAGGTCGGAGAAAAGAAACACGATATCGGCACGGGCATCCTAAAAGAGGACTATGGGCTTACGGGTGATGCTCATGCCCAGGCCGGATGGCACCGCCAGCTTTCCATGCTAGGAACGTCAAGCATCGACAAGATGAAAAGGCTGGGGGCTGATGTCGGCGCTGGCAGCTTCGCCGAAAACCTCACCGTAGAGGACGATGATTTCAAACTCTTTGATCTCCCTGTTGGCACCAGAATGCACATCGGCCGAGACATCTTGGTGGAGGTGACCCAGATAGGCAAGGAGTGCCACGACCGCTGTGCTATTTTCAAACAGGTTGGTACATGTGTCATGCCTGTTGAGGGTATCTTCGTGCGTATCCTGAAAGGCGGCATCGTCAAGACCGGAGATACAGTAATCATAGACAAGGAAACTTAACCCTTAGAGCAATTCTGGCCGTTTTTGCTGCCTTGTTCAGGCATTTGATGGTCAATGACTGCGGACTAGCCTACATTGTCTCACGTTTTGAGTCGGGACACGGGAATATTCTTGGGTTTTGGATGGCGAAACATGAGGAGACCAATCTCGGGAGTTTTTGCATCAGAATTAGACTGTAAGTTGTTCTTGTTATGCGAAGAGCGCGGTTGACAGATACCTCTCGCCGGTATCGGGCAGAATAACAACAATCAGTTTGCTGACATTGCTCGTACGCATTCCAACCTGCGTTGCAGCCCAAAGAGCGGCACCCGATGAAATACCTACCAACATGCCTTCTGTCTTGGCTATTTTCCGCCCCGTTACAAAAGCATCATCGTTGGTGACGGTAATGATTTCGTCATATATTTTTGCATTGAGTGTGTCTGGCACAAAGCCAGCACCTATGCCCTGTAGCTTGTGCGGCCCGGCTGTTCCCCTAGAAAGCATGGGGCTATCGGCGGGCTCAACGGCAACAACTTGAATGTTTGGGTTTTTGGATTTTAGGTATTCACCTACACCGCTTATCGTACCTCCTGTTCCGACGCCGCTTACAAGTATATCAACCTTGCCGTCCGTGTCTTCCCAAATCTCAGGCCCAGTCGTTGCCTTGTGGACACCGGGATTGGCGGGGTTGACAAACTGCCCCGGTATAAAAGCATTGGGCGTTTCTCCCGCCAATTCCTCCGCTTTGGCGATAGCGCCCTTCATTCCCTTGGTGCCCTCGGTAAGCACCACTTCTGCGCCGTAGGCCTTTAGCAGGTTGCGGCGCTCAATGCTCATTGTTTCCGGCATGGTCAGTATCAATCTATAGTTCCTTGTCGCCGCGACTGATGCCAGACCTATACCAGTATTACCGCTGGTTGGCTCGATGATAACCGAGCCTGCTTTCAATAGTCCGGAGCGCTCTGCTTGGTCTACCATCGCCCAGGCTATTCTGTCTTTTATGCTGCCGGCCGGGTTAAAATACTCCAGTTTCCCGACCAGCCGTGCTTTTACGCCACTTTTAGCGCCGTAGTTCGCGAGTTCCAAAAGCGGTGTTTTCCCGATTAATTCTGTTATATTTCTATAAATTTTGCCTGGCACATTGCCTCCTGCAAACATACTATTCATATAAGTATTATATGGAAACTAATTGTAGCCTATAACTTGTTGCATGTCAAGCAGCCTCTTTGCGTGTTTATGTAAATCATGCCGCTTAGTCATTTAGTCTGCCGACAATTGTACGAACAATCAGCGTGATGTGTGCTATACTGAATGAACTTACACTCATGCAGTACTCTCGTCTGTTACGCTGAATTAACGGAGGGAGTGCTATGCCAGTTAAGCTATTTTCCTTGGAGGAAATCATCGCACTCAAGCTGAGCGGGTCAGAACATACTTCCTGATGATCTCAGCCTAAGATTTGCCGATATTGTAAAGACCCACCATCTGACGCTTGGACTCTTCGGAATACTCCCTTTTCTTTCTTCTTTCAGCCATGGCTTGCTTCCTTTCCTGACAGTATTATTGACCATATTAATTCTGTCCAGTAAAGTATAGTCAATCCAAAACTGATACGCTGTAAACAAAGAAAAGGATTATTAAATCTTTCAAAGAAATTTTTGATTTGCTATTGATAATTCGTCGGATTTAATATATAATAATTCCGACGAGATGATATGATGAAACGAGTAACGTCCTTAAAGACAATTGAAGAAAGAATTATTTCCAGCAGTACAGGCACAATTTTTATTACGTCTGATTTTGCGGATTTAGCATCGTCTGATGCTGCAAACAGAGCGTTGCTTCGCCTTGAGAGAAATGGCGTTGTACGGCGCGTCTTATTTGGGGTTTATGAATACCCTGAGTTTAATAAATTTCTCAATGAGCATATCGCTCCATCACCAGACAAAGTGGCTCATGCTTTGGCGCGAAAATTCGGATGGACTATTGTTCCCTGCGGAGACACAGCCTTGAATCTGCTTGGGCTTTCCACACAGGTTCCCGCTGTTTGGTCATATGTCAGTGACGGAACCTACAAGGAATACACCTTTGGCAAAACTACTGTTAAATTCAAAAAAACCACGAATAGAGAAATTTCTAAGCTTTCCTATAAAACTGCACTTGTGGTTCAGGCGTTTAAGGCTCTTGAAAAGGATAATGTGACCGACGCTGTTCTGATAAAGCTAAAAAGAGGATTAACAAAAGCAGAAAAAAAGAAAATGTCCGAAGAAGCCAAAACTGTAACCTCTTGGGTTTATGAATATATCAAGAAAATATGCAGGAGCGATGAAACATGATTGATATTGCAAGGATTAATAAAAAGGACAGAAACGCCCTGTTTAAGAATACTGCAGCGAAAATGGGTATGACCGAAGCGATTATTGAAAAGGATTTTTGGGTGTGCTATACGCTTGATTATCTGTTTCATCGGTGTCGCTGGAAGAAGCAGATAGCTTTCAAGGGCGGTACAAGTCTTTCAAAGGCTTACGGATTAATTGAGCGCTTTTCCGAAGATATAGATTTGATCCTTGATTGGCGACTACTCGGATACAATATTGATGAGCCTTGGGAGGAACGCAGCAACACCAAGCAGGATTTGTTTAATAGACAGACAAACACACGAACCGAATCATTTTTACGGGATGCCTTTCTCCCGGTGCTTACTGCCGACCTTCAAAAAGAAATTAATGCCTCAATTGGTTGCTACATAGAAGAAAGCGATCCTCAAACCATAGCCCTTACTTACCAGTACGGCTTTGAAGATGTTTCTATTCTGCCGGTCATCCGTCTTGAAATCGGCGCATTAGCCGCATGGACGCCTGCCGCAGAAAAATCAATCACGCCATATGCCGCCATACAATATCCAGAACTGTTCAGGCAGCCTTCCACGGATATTCTGACCGTTTTGCCTGAACGAACCTTTTGGGAGAAAGTCACCATTCTGCATCGGGAAGCAAGTCGACCCGATGATAAGGCTTTCCCTGTAAGATATTCCCGGCATTACTATGATTTATATTGCATGTCAGGTTCGCCAGTTAAAGCCTCGGCGTTTGCCGATTTGGAGTTGTTGTATCGGATCGTGCAGTTCAAAGAAAAATTTTATCGCTGCTCGTGGGCAAAGTATGAAAACGCGAAAGTCGGAACAATGAAGTTAATGCCGCCAGAAAGAAGTCTCGCTGTGCTTGAAGATGATTACGAACATATGCAAAATATGCTTTTTGGTGTCAAGCCGACATTTAATGAAATAATAAGCGGGATCGAAAAACTGGAAAGAGAAATTAATTCTATGGTTTTGTGATGGTAGCAACAAAATCGCCGCGCATCACGGCATAAGCAGGGATGCGTTTTTGGCGTGGATCTCCAACAAAGAAAATGACCGCCCACAAGATCGGCTATCTTTGGAAGTTCAAGGTTCCCGAAGTGGATGAGTGGGCACGGAAAGCTTGCTCCAAATCAGCGATGATGTCATCAATATGTTCCGTACCTATGGAAAGGCGGATGGTGTTAGGCTTGATGCCTTGCTCAAATAATTCGTTTTCCGAGAGCTGCGAATGCGTCGTGCTGGCCGGATGAATGACCAGAGATTTACTGTCGGCAACATTGGCCAGCAGCGAGAATAGCTCCAACCGATCAACGAATGTCTTGGCATCCTCTGAGTCACCTTTGATTTCAAAGGTAAAGATTGAACCTGCCCCTTTCGGGAAATATTTCTGATATAGGGCGTTGCTGGGATGTGTCGTGATGGCGGGATGATTAACCGCCGCTACTTGATCATGCTGCGATAGATATTCGACTACTTTCAGAGCATTTTGCACGTGGCGCTCTACTCTGAGTGACAAAGTTTCCAATCCTTGGAGGAACAGAAACGAGTGAAATGGGCTGATGGTTGCACCGGTATCTCTCATTAAAGTGAGCCGCATTTTAATGATATACGCCAAATTTCCCGCAACGTCCGCTAGCACCGCCCCATGGTAACTGGGATTGGTTTTAGACAATCCGGGGAATTTGTCGTTGGCTGCCCAATTAAAGTTGCCGGAATCAACCACTACGCCGCCAATGGCCGTACCATGCCCGCCAATAAACTTTGTTGCGGAATGGATAACGATATCCGCACCATGCTCAATAGGGCGGAAGAGGAAAGGTGTGGCAAAGGTGTTGTCCGCAACAAGGGGAATGCCGTGCTTGTGTGCAACAGCCGCAACGGCATCCACATCAACAATGGATGAATTCGGGTTTCCCAGCGTTTCGATAAATATTGCCCGGGTGTTTTCTTTTATGGCCTGGTCGAAATATTCTGGCTTGTCACCGTCAACAAAAGTCGTTTCGATACCGAAATCTGGCAAGGTGTGGGCTAGCAGATTGTATGATCCGCCGTAGATGCGCTTATCTGATACAATGTGATGGCCAGCAAGGGCAATATTTTGTATGGCGTACGTAAGGGCCGCTGCGCCGGACGCAGTCGCCAGCGCCGCCGCGCCGCCTTCAAGCGCCGTAATGCGCTGCTCAAAAACATCAGACGTCGGGTTCATCAGCCTTGTATAAATGTTGCCGCTTTCCGACAGCGCAAACCTTCCGGCTGCCTGGGCGCAATCCTTAAATACATAGGACGAGGTGGCGTATATTGGCACAGCCCGGGCGTCCGTTGCCGGGTCGGGTTGCTCCTGCCCTGCATGGAGTTGTAAGGTTTCAAACCGGTAATTTTTCTTAGCCATGGTTAACCACCCCTTTCTAGATAGCTATATTTCATCTTTTACTCTGCTTGCTACAGCGGGGACATAGCGCGCAGTCTGGCCACGATTCCCGGTAGCTTTTCCAGGACATAATCAATATCGTCGTCTGTGTTTTCTCCGCTTAGCGAGAGCCTGAGAGATCCGTGGGCGATTTCATGGGACAAACCCGTAGCTAAAAGGACGTGGGAGGGATCCAATGAACCCGATGAGCAGGCAGAGCCGGAAGAGGCGCAGATTCCGCATTGATCAAGCAGCAGAAGCATAGCCTCACCCTCTATACATTCAAAGATAAACGAGGCAATCCCCGGTAGCCTATTTAGCGGATCGCCAGTAAGGCGAGAGCGGGGAATTTTCAGCAGTTCCACTATCAGCCTATCCCTCATTTGTGAAACCTTGAGTAGCGGCAGGTTTAAAAGGGCCTCTTCCAGAGCGGCGGCTAGTGCCACAATCCCTGCCACATTTTCGGTGCCGGAACGCCTGTCGTTTTCCTGCCCTCCTCCGTGTAAAAACGGCGGCAGTTTCAACTCTTTTTTGGCGTATAACACCCCAACGCCTTTCGTGCCGCCAAACTTGTGCCCCGAGAATGACATTATGTCAACGTTCATTTCTTTGACGTTAACCGGAATATGCCCAACCGCCTGTACTGCGTCGGTATGGAAAAGAACGCCGTTTTCTTGGGCGATTTTGCCGATTTCCGAGACGGGCAGGATTGTGCCTATTTCGTTATTAGCCGTCATTATGGTTATCAGTACCGTATCGTTACGAATGGCGCTCCGTAACTCGTCCAGAGAAATTTGCCCGTATTGATTAACCTTGAGATAGGTTACGTCATAGCCATTCTTTTCAAGATGCCGCAGGGTATTCAATATAGCCGGATGTTCTATCTGGGAGCTTATGATGTGCCTGCCCAGGCCTTTCTTAAGTTCGGCTACGGATTTTACCGCCCAGTTGTCCGATTCCGTACCGCTGCCCGTAAAATAGATTTCATGAGGCAGGGCGCCGATAGCTTGGGCAACCCTGCTCCTTGCGTTTTCAACAGCTTTTTTCGCCTCACGGCCCAGGGAATACACTGAGGATGGATTACCATAGGCACCGCTCAGATATGGCTGTACGGCTTCTTGGGCAGCCTTTGATAGTTTTGTGGTTGCAGCGTTATCTAGATATACGATTTCATTCACCACCGTTCTCCTTGCCTTATGGATTAGTCGCTATAAAATTTGTGGTGGAATTATGGCGCCTCTCAGGAGTTACATCTTGCCCAGGTCAAAGGGGGTTTCCTGATACACATAGTAGTTCAGCCAATTGGAAAACAAAAGATTGGCGTGAGCACGCCACGAGCCCACAGGCTGCCGCGAAACATCGTTATCGGGGAAATAGTTACAAGGCATTGGTACGTCTAGCCCTTTGACGATATCGCGTTCGTACTCAAAACGCAGTGTATCAATATCATATTCCGCGTGCCCAGTGACAAAAACCTGCTTGCCGTTGCGAGCGGCGGCAAGATAAACACCCACGTCCTCGGATATGGCCAGCAACTGAAGATCGGATATGCTCCGTATATCATCGGTGCGGCTTTCGGTGTAACGAGAGTGCGGAGCCAGAAAGGCATCGTCAAAGCCCCGGGTCAATTTGGAGTGGGCATCAAGCACCGTATGCCAATATACACCCGATACCTTTTTGGGTAAGGGATATTTCTTTACGCCATAGTGGTAATAAAGCCCCGCCTGTGCTGCCCAGCATATATACAGAGTGGAAAAAACATGGCGTTCGGCCCAATTCATGATAGACATAAGCTCCGGCCAGTAAGTCACCTCTTGAAAAGGAATCGTCTCTACCGGCGCACCGGTGATGATGAGGCCGTCAAAGCGCTTATTGCGCACCTCAGCGAAGGTTTGGTAAAACGATTCTAAATGGTCCGCCGAAGTGTTCTTCGTAATATGCGTAGCCATGCGCAAAAGGGTTATTTCAACCTGAAGAGGCGTGTTGCCGATAAGGCGCAGCAACTGCGTTTCGGTTACAATTTTTGCGGGCATTAAGTTCAGTATAGCTATACGAAGCGGACGGATGTCTTGAGTCCGAGCGCGGTCTGCCGTCATCAGAAAAATGTTTTCTTGCTGGAGCGTCTTAAATGCGGGCAAATCATTGGGTATGCAAACCGGCATGATACAGCCTCTCTTTACCGTTGGTATAATCCTGAATCAACACTTAACGACAGCAACGATTTCTAAGCCTGGCATTTACTGGAACCATTCAATCGATAAAATGGCGGAGTGGCCATGGGTATCCCCTGAAGCACTATTCACCGAAGCTGCTTATATTCTTTCGGCAACTACCTCAATCTCTACCAGCGAGCCTTTTGGCAAGGCCGACACAGCCACGCACGAGCGTGCCGGTCGGCCGGTAAAATACTCGGCATACATGTCATTAAAAGCGGCGAAATTTTGCATATCCGTTAAATAACAGGTCGCTTTTAGGACGTGTTCAAGGTCGCTACCTGCCGCTGTCAATACGTCTTTAAGATTTTGAATAACCTGCCTGGTCTGCTCTTTGACGCCTCCGTTCACAAGTTCCCCGGTTTTAGCATTTAGTGGAATTTGTCCGGATGTGTACACTAAGTCGTTATGGACGATTGCCTGGGAATACGGTCCTATGGCGGGAGGTGCGTCCTTTGAGATTACAATATGCATATATTTTCTCCGGGGCATTAAATCACATAGTTTGGAGCGCCTAGTTCAGAATATGAATCCAGCATATCCTGCAAGGTAACACTTTCCAGGTAATTCGCTATGACTTTCTCAAGCCCTATCCACATAGGCAGTGTTTTGCAAAACTCAGTACGACTACATTGGTTTATGTCATCTTCAAGGCAGGCCACCGGTGCCAGGCTCCCTTCGGTAATACGCAGAACCTGTCCTACCGTACAGTCTGCCGGCGCTTTTGCCAGCATATAACCTCCGCGTTTTCCTCGATTCGTTCGCAGAAGGTTTGAAGTGTTCAGCAGCGAAACTATTTGCTCCAGATATTGCTTGGATATGTTTTGCCTATCAGCAATTTCCTGTAACGAAATAAAGCCATCATCTTTGTGTTCAGCTAGGTCCAATAGCATCCGTAGCGCATACCTGCCTTTTGTCGATATCTTCAATGAATGATCACTCTCATGATGATATATACCATATAATAACATGTGTATACTCTGATTTAAAACAGCATGTTCAAGGGGAAGATTATTGACACAGCTCTAGCTTATGCTATGATGCATGGTAATTTTTGACTGTTGCGCGGCTAAGCGACTTGACAATGCACGCATTATGTCTAGTATGTGATATGCCGTGAAAAATCGTCTAAGGCCGATACTCATGCATGGTGGTGCCATCATCATGGGCAGAACAATTTTCTAAATAGGAGTTTAATATGCGCGAGTTGTATAAAAAGCTGTCGGATAACCTGAATGAGGGGCGCCGCGTTGCTATAGTATCGGTATACAATAGCGGCACAGTTAAAAGAGCGATGGTGGACGAAGATGACCAAGAGGCATGGAGTAATCTGGGAAAAGACAGCGGAGCAGGAATTGGCATAGTATATAATGCAACCGGATTTACGGTCTGCGAGCGCTACTCCCTGAAACCGCGGCTGATCATCTTGGGCGGGGGCCATATTGCCTTGCCGCTTACCCGTATTGGGGCGAGCCTGGGATTCCGCGTTGCGGTATTTGACGACCGGCCATCATTTGCCAACAAGGCTCGCTTTCCAGAGGCTACGACCGTTATCTGCGACAGCTTTGATAACGTTACGGAACGCTTAAAAATCAACCAGCACGACTACGTAGTGATCGTCACCAGGGGGCATCGGCATGACAGTCTGTGCCTGCGCAGTATATTGCAAAGCGTATTTCCCCGATATGTTGGCCTGATAGGCTCACGGCGCCGAGTCGGCATTGTGAAAAAACAAATTGCAGAAGAAACCGGCGAAGCAGATAAATTAGAGAAGCTGCACTCCCCCATCGGGCTTGCCATTGGTGCGGTAACCCCCGACGAGATTGCCATCTCCATAATTGCGGAGGTCATAAAAGATTTACGGTTGGGGTTGCCTTCCACTAACGATAGTCTCGCCCCAAAGCCCTGGCAGTTTATAACTCCCGACCTGGAGCTACTCGCCTGGCTTGCCAGTGACTGCGGCCAAGAAAAAGCCGCCATGGCAACGGTTGTCGCCGCTGATGGCTCAACACCCCGGGAAGCAGGCGCGAAAATGGTGATATTCTCCCACGGTCAAATATTGGGCAGTATCGGCGGCGGCTGCGCCGAGGCGGGAGTAATGCAAAAAGCCCAGGATATCATCAGAGACGGCGGTTATTGTCTGGTGGATATTGACCTAACTGATGCGGCCGAAGACGACGGCATGGTTTGCGGCGGCACCATGAAAATCCTGGTAGAGGCGATTTAGCAAGAATTCTGCGGCAGCCCGGTAGCAGTATCCCTATCAAAACAAGATTACTTCTACCGTTGCGCCCTTAGCTATGGCAGTATTTTCCGGCACTGCCACATAACCCAGAGCCTCAGACATGCTGGTAATGGCACTGGATTCCTTAAATACCGATGAGGCCACCCCCTCCGCAACTTTCACTGTAATAAATTGTCTTCGCTCGTTCTCTGCCACTCCATCTGCCAATATGGCCGTCGTGGTATGAGTCTTAAACGCCGAGAGATGTGCTAAGCGTCTAAGGGCTGGCACCAAGAAGAGATGGGCGGTCATCAGGCAAGAGGTGGGGTTGCCGGGCACGCCCAGTATCGGCTTGCCGCCAATCTCCGAGAATGTTGTCGGCTTGCTGGGCTTGATTTTGACGCCTCGGAATAAGACGCGTCCGCGTTCCTCAAGTATTCCCAAAAGGAGGTCTTTTTCGCCAACCGAGGACCCGCCGGAGGTAAGCACCAAATCGGCCGCAAGTGTTCTGTCCAGAGCGTCATGCAATTCTCCTGGCTGGTCACCGGCGACAGGCAACAGCCATGGCTCGCCGCCGTGCAGGCGTACCATGGCAGCCAAGGTGTGGGAGTTAATGTCGTATATTTGCCCCTCGCCGAGAGCTGCGCCCGGCGGGACAATCTCCTCACCGGTGGGCAGAATAGCGACTACCGGCTGGGCATAAACGATAGTGCAGGTAAGACCTTGTGAGGCCATTACCCCGATATGGGCTGCCGTAAGCACCGTACCCGCCCTGATCAGAGTAGCCCCCCTCATAATATCATTGCCTAGGCGGCCGATATTAACGCCTTTTTGAACTGGTTTTATGACAAACAGCTCCTCGCTGTTCTTTCGCGTGTCCTCTGCCATAATCACTGCGTCCGCTCCCGGTGGCATCCTGGCGCCGGTAGCAATTTGAACGCATCTTCCAGTCGTAACTGTTTTGGTGGGCAGAGTACCGGCAAATACTGTTTCGTCAAGCTCTAGGCGCACGGGCGAGGCGGATGAGGCCGAGGCGGTATCTTGAGCCACTACGGCAAAGCCGTCCATGCTGGCACGGTCAAAGGGCGGAGTATTAAAAGTTGCCACGATATCCTGCGCCAGAACGCGTCCCAAAGAATTGCCTAGAGATATCTCCTCGGTGCGGGAGAGCGGCGTGATGTTGTCCAAGACAATTCTGAGGGCATCTTCATAAGGTATCAGGTTACCGAAATATCTCATCGAGATGCCTCCCGCACCAGATGTCCTATCTCGGGCAAGATTATCTTATTCAGAGCCAGCTCAACAGCTTTTACCGAACCCGGCAGACAGATGATCACCCGTCCTTGAGCGGCACCGGCTAAGGCGCGGCTCAGGATGGCACCGGTGTCAATTTCTTGGTAGCTAAACATACGAAAAAGCTCGCCAAAGCCGGGTAATACTTTTTGTAGCATAGGAGTCACTGTTTCAACAGTGACATCGCGCCGGCTGGCTCCAGTGCCGCCGCTCATGATAATGACCTGCACCCCATCCGTGTGCAGCAACTCGCTAAGCTTGAGGCCGATGGCCTCCGCATCGTTCTTGAGGAATTCAAAGGAGGATACGACGTGGTCGGCGCCCTTAAGTCCGTTTATCAGAAGTACGCCGGACTCGTCAGTCTTGGCGTCACGTGAATCAGAGATGATAAGAACGGCGCAGTTTAGGTGCTGCGGCGAGAGATGGCGGTGTTCTTCGTAGCCCATGGGCGTATTATATCTTGAGTGTTAAAAGCATGCAATGAGCCGCATTGCATCATAATTAATAGCACCGAAAAGGGTAACGTTGCATCAAAAGAGAATAGCACTGACAATCTGTTCCTCGGAGCCTATGACTGGAGGAACAGATGAAAGAAA
>WRNP01000020.1 GCA_009776515.1 Dehalococcoidia bacterium
TCGCGACCAAGGCAAAGAGTGCGAGTACCAAAGACTACACAGTCAGCAATTACGCTGGTCCTGGTAGATACCTCGCAGCTCTGCTGCGGGGTGGTTCATTTCGGTAGCCGAAGAAAAGTATCATATCGGCGAAAGACATTCAAGTTGTTGCGAGTACATGCCCAAAGGAATAAAGCTAATTGCCATGATATGAAGCCAATTATGGTAGAAGTTCTGTATTGCATGCCAATTCTCGCACCAGTTGCCGTGGGCAGCTGTCAGAACTGGCTCGTGGTGGTAAATACGCGGCTAGGCTAGCTATATTCGCCTGCCTGTTTTGGTGTGATGGCTCTTTAATCATCTGCGATTTTGATGTTTAGCTCAGTTGCGATAAGACGCGCTACTTCCTCTGCTACCTCCCCTGTAAAGGCAATGCATTGTGACATGTGCTCAGGCGATCCAAGCACCAGCCCTTGGGTGTGCACTCTGCAGCAGAGCACCTTGTGCTTGGCTTGAAAGAAGTCGTGCAACTCACGAGCAAGCTCCATGGTGCGCTTAACCTTGGGATCCTTAGGTTCCGAGCGTCCAAAAGCCATCCCGAGCGCCATAATTCCGCCTACGACAGCACCACAGGCGCAGCCGGCATAACCCATACCGACTGGGAAGCCGGAGGCCATGGCGGTTACTTTGTCAGGGTAATCAAGGCTGAACTCATCCCTGATGGTGCGCACAATGGCCTCTGAGCAGAAATAATCACCGTTGCGGTAATAGTTTTCGGCCGTCTCCCGGATCCGCTTTAGATTCACGACCATGGCAGTGCCTCCTTATATAAACCATACTTATGACTATTATTAAATAATATGGAATAATGCACCAGCCGGTCAAGTTCTAACATACGATCGTAAGGAGTTGACAGCTATCCAGTTGTGGCGGACGGTGCTATTAATGATACATTTTGCTACGCCTGCCTCCATGTTTGACAATAGGCTTGCTATAATCTAATATTTCGAAATAACTAGAATAATGAAATTGATTGAAGGCATATAATTGGAACAAATAATAAGTGGTCATGTAAATACTGGGTTATTGCCGTGATATGGCAAGCGAGATTGGGTACCGATAAATATAAGACATTGGGTGGCGGATGAAGAACTGTACTGGGAGGTTGTGGTGGCTAATAACCTAACTCGGAAAACTAGGTATTACTTTTTCTTTGGAAAAGGTGGGGTGGGCAAGACGACAATGGCTTGCGCCAGTGCCGTATACTATGCCAGTTGTGGTAAAAAGACTCTGATTGTTACCACTGACCCCGCCTCCAATCTGGCAGATACCTTTGAACAGGATATTGGTCCCGAGATTATTCCTATTCAGGGGGTACCGAACCTCAGCGCCGTGGAACTTGACCCCGATCAGGCTACGATTGCCTACAAAGAGCGCCTCCTGGCTCCTCTGCGAGGCGTACTTGCCAAGGAAAGTTTAAAGATTATTGAGGAACAACTTGACTCTCCCTGCACGGCCGAGATGGCTTCCTTTGAACGCTTCGTTGACTTCTTGTGCAAGCCTGACTTTGACATTGTCATCTTTGATACCGCCCCTACAGGTCATACCTTGCGCCTCGTCCAGCTCCCAGGCGAATGGAGTACGGTCATTGAAAATGCCGTAAGAGGCGGGCATAACGGTCAGACCTGTGTGGGTCCGGCCACCGCTTTAGGAGATTCCAAGCTTAAATTCGACCGTGCCCTGGAGGCGATGCGCCGTCCGGAGGAGACTAATTTTATCTTTGTCTTGCGTCCGGAAGTCACGTGTATTTATGAGACGAGACGGGCAGTCGATGAGTTGCAAAAACTTGGTATCAACTCGCAGGAACTCATTGTGAACGGAGTCTATCCTGCAGAGGCCTGCAACAACCCGTTTATGATTCATCGCTATGCTTGTATGCAGATGTTGCTGAACGAGATTAAGAGCGGCTTCGCCCTGCCGATTCGAATTATTGAACTTGCCTCTGGTGAGATCAAAGGACATGAGGCGCTTCGAGAAATAGCTGGAAGGCTTTACGGGAACCCGCTTATTCCGAATGATCATGTTCCGGTGGTGCCGACTACCTCCAGGATGCCTGAGTGGACAGACTATCCCGAGGTCGATTCTGTGGTCGAGAAATTGCTTACGCCCCAGAATGGCCAGCGTCGCACCATCTTTTTTGCGGGCAAAGGTGGGGTGGGCAAGACCTCCGTGGCCGCAGCCACTAGCCTTTGGGTGGCGCAACGGGGCTTTCGGACGCTTCTGGTCACAACTGATCCGGCCTCCCATCTAACCCAGGTCTTTGAGCAGGAAATCACCAACGAGCCGACACTGATCTCGGGCGAGCGGAATCTTTGGGTAGCCCGCATTGATCCGCCTCAGGCTGCCCGGAAATACAAGGAACGGGTGATGGAGGAGATGCGTGGAAAATACGACCTTAGGCGCTTACAAGCTATTGAGGAGGAGCTGAATTCTCCTTGTACGGAGGAAATGGCGACTTTTGAGGAATTCATTGCCTTCGCAGCATGTTATGATTATCAAGTGGTGATCTTTGATACCGCGCCCACCGGGCATACGTTACGGCTTCTACGGCTGCCGATGGACTGGAGCAAACAGCTCGAAATCAAGATCTACACCAATACGGAGTCAGAGGCAGATAGGGCGACCAAATCCCGCTTTGGGGAAGTCATTAGCATGATGCAAGACCCCGCCCAGACGACCTTTGGTTTTGTTATGTATCCCGAAAGCACTCCCATTGAGGAAGCTACTCGGGCTGTGAATGAGCTTCGCGGCATCGGCATTGAAGCTGGTCTGGTTGTAGCCAATTTGATTCTGCCGCCGGACATTCTGACGAATGATTTCTTGAAGCAGCGGTGGGTTATGCAGGAGAAGTACCTCGGTGAGATGCGGCAACGTTTTCGCATCCCAATTGTGAGATCACAGCTTATGGCAGACGACCTGATCGGACTTGAGAGACTAATCCGTGCTGGGTTGTCTATCTATGGAACATGAGCTCTCTTGCGGCGCTGAGCTTAGAACAGGGCCGCAAGTGGTTTAGGCGGCTAGCGTGATTGGTAAGTGCTTGACAAATCCTGTTGGGTATACTAATATTCGAAATATGTCGAAATATCATGATGCCGATTTGGCTCAGATGCCTAATCTTTTCAAAGCACTGGCCAACCCCCATCGCTTGCAGATCTTTATGCGACTGGCTAGCCGTCAGGTGGATCTTTCTGGCGGTAGCGATTGTGATGGCCAAATCTGTGCTTGCGTTGGGGCGCTGGGTAGGGACCTAAGTCTTGCTCCATCTACGGTGTCGCACCATATTAAGGTGCTTGCTCAGGCAGGACTTATCAAAATGACTCGTAGGGGGCAGATGGTAGAGTGTCAAGTTGACCCAGTGGTTGTCAGGATACTGGCAGATTACTTCCTGGGCTTGGTTGGCTCGGAGCCTTAGTCCTGACGATATTTGATCCACATAAGGAGAAAATGTGATGAGGGAGATCATTCTCTACGAACCAACCCTATGTTGCTCAAGCGGTGTCTGTGGGCCTAACCCTGACCAGGCACTGATCGCCTTGCAGGATACCATTGCCAGCGTTAAGGAGCGTGGCGTTGTTGTAGAGCGCTTCCAGATTACCACTCATCCTCGCAAATTTACGGAGAATGCCGATGTGATGAAACTTATGCAGCAGCGGCAACTTGAGGCTTTGCCCATCACTGTTGTAGACAGCAAGATCATCAAGGCAGGTAGCTATCCATCTTTGGCTGAACTATTGCCATATCTCTAGGGCATCTGGTCAATCTTTGGTATAGGTGTAGCGGCAGAAAGGAAAAGTATAGTGAGCGAAGGTACTATTCCTGGTGTGAACTTGGGCCCGAAAGGCAAAATACTCGTTACATCAATTGTCATTTTGATAGCCCTTGGTTTGGCCGCTAGCTCCTCAATGAAGTATGAGTCGCGCAATAGAACAGGAGACGCAGTTCGGCCGCCTCCAACCTATACGGGGAGTGCCCCTTTGGCTATTACTAGTGCTATGGAGGCAATTGAGTCCAATAACGATTTCATTCTGGTCTATACCCCGTGTGTAGACGAGGCTATCAATGCCTCTATCCTCAATATTGCCATCACGTCGGCTGATAGGATACGAAGTGTCGATCGCATCTACGTGGGGGTTTATATTTTACCTCAAAACGATGGCTTGGATTATCCGACATTGATGGTGCGCTATCTCGCCGCAACAAACATGCAGTATACTTTCCGCTCCGGGATCACCGAGGACGCAATTTATAACCAATATCTAAACTACAAGTTCATGCACTAGAGGGGGATGGCAAGCGCGATGGATTGGATGACAGAGGTCCTGAAAAGCGGCACATTTGGCATCACGGTACTGGTAGCCTCTTTCCTTTTTGGTTTGTCATCTGCTGCGACGACTGCTTCTTGCGGTGGCATTCCGGCCATGCTCGTTATTGTGGGTTATACGGCTTCTGAGAAAGGTGGGCGCAGGCAACTCTTTTTGGCAGTGACTGCTTTTCTTTTGACTTCTGTGCTTGCCCTGGCGACCCTGGGAGCGCTAACAGCTCACTATGGTGGAGCCTTGTTTGCCAGAACGGGCAGCATTGGCTTCTACGGGAAAAAAATGGCGGGATTGGTTGCGCTACTTATAGGGTTAATATCTCTTGATCTTGCACCTTTTCGCCTTCCGAGCATTAAGATAGCAACGGGCAAACTTCCTGGGGGCGTGCTTGGGGCTATGCTGGTCGGCCTTAGTGTGGGTGTGGCCACGGCTGGGTGTGCGGCGACATGTTCACCCTTGCAGCTCCCCATTGTATTAGGCCTGGCTGCTTTGCGTGGTCAAATGATCGAGGGGGCAGTTATTCTGACGTTGTTTGCTTTGGGTTTTACCATGCCTTTGGTGGCCATTATGTTGGGCATCGGCTTAGGCAAGACAGCTAAGTTTATGGAAAAACTTGATCGCCCCCTACGCCTGATATCTGGGCTTTTCTTGGTCGGGATTGGCATCTGGTTCATGACGCTCGCCAACTAGTGTCTAGTTGTAAATCAAGCCGCCAGGTAACCTTGGGATTTACTGCGCGATATGGATAAGGGGAATTGAGCATCGAAAAACACAAGCCATAGATGGCGGATTAATGGATCATAATGGTTAATACTAACATAATTGTCAGGTAGTCTCTAGTAATCATGGAAAATTCGGATATTCTGGCTCTGAAGGAAACATAAAAGCTCATCGAAACCAAATATCTAGATGCTAGCACTAGTTTAGCTGTGGCAAGGAGTCGGTCAAGAAAATAAAAAAGAGATGTGGCTGTAAGGTTTTCTAAGGTAGCCAGAGACTGTGTATAAGGGGGATATATGCTCGATAATTCAGAAAAGCTTTCCCGCAGGGAATTCCTCAAAGCAGCGGGAATAGTTACGGGTGGAGTGGCCCTAGGGTCGCTGTCACTGCTTACGGCGTGTCAAGAAGGGGCAGGAGTGACTCGTGTTCCTTCGTCCACAGTGACTCCTCTTGTTCCAACTACTATCCCAGCTGGCGAGGTATATGTGCCGCCAGATACATATCCCCCGCTTCTGAGTGAGAGATATGGCTGCAAAGCCGGGGTGGCTGCCGACAGATGGTATACCCCGGATCATATCTGGGTTTTAGAAATCGAAGGTGACCGGGTTGTCCTTGGCATCACGGACAAAATGCAGGAGATCACAAACAATGTTACCATTCTGCGGAATATGTATAAAGAAGGCGACATTGTGCGCAAGGGAGCTATATTTGCAGCGATAGAAGCCTGGAAATTAAACACTGATCTCATCACTCCTGTGAGCGGCAAAATTCTTCAACTGAACCACGAGATTGAAGCGATACCAAGAATGATTAACACTTTCCCATACTCTTATGGCTGGCTGGCGGTCGTACAGCTCACCAACTCTCAGGAGCTGGAAGAGCTCATTGGGCCTGGGTACTATGCCTATCTTCAGGCTGTAGATATCCCGCTGATTGTTCCGCCCATGCGCTTTTAGGGGCGAGATGCGCATGAGTACGGTAGGGATTGAGCAGATGCCTAGGGCGCTCCTCGGTAGATTGGGGCTGATCCCTTACGACCAGGCCATGGTGTTGGAGGAAGAATTGCGCCAGTTGCGCTATGAGGGAAGCTTGCCAGACGCAGTTCTTATCATGGAGCATCCTCCGACCGTGACTTTGGGGCGCTTTGGAAGCCCAGATCACATACTCCTTCCGCTGGCAGAGTTGGCTAGACAGGGTATTGCTTTTGCCCACTCCAAGCGCGGGGGTGATGCCACTTTCCATGCCCCTGGGCAGCTTGTGTTGCATGCGGTTATGGATCTTCGCCGACGTGAAGGCATCCTGCGCGGCTTCGTTACCGACTTGGAAGAAGTAGCCCTACGGTTGTTAGCGGACTATGGCATTATGGCTGAGCGCTGGAGCGAACACCCGGGGTTATGGGTTGGAGGGCAGCAGATAGGAGCCATCGGGCTCCATTTGAGTCATGGCATCAGCGCACATGGCTTGGCCATCAATGTGGACCCAGATCTTACCTCTTTTGGAGTAATCAATCTCTGCGGGCTACCCGGTCAAGAAGCAACCTCCATTGCTCGTGAGTTGGGGCATCACGTGCATGTGAAGCAGGCCATTTGTAGGCTTGCCGAGGCTTTTGCTGGGGTCTTTCGAGTCAGGCTTACGCCTGTTAGTCGGGCCTATTTGAACGGGTGTGTTGCGGAAGCGACGGTATAGAATACATCTTAATACCATCCTGAATAATGCCCATGTTTGCTACAGAGAGGACAGATTGAGCGAGAAAATGCCTGGTTGGCTTAAACAGCGCGTTCCGCGTGCGGACGAATTGGGTCAGATGGCGCGCCTGCTAGCCCAATTCAAACTCCATACTATTTGCGAAAGCGGACACTGCCCCAATCAAGCTCAGTGCTTCCCCCAGGGGGCAGCCTTTCTTATCTTGGGGAACAGATGCACGCGTGACTGCACCTTTTGTGCTGTGGATCATACCGCGCCTCTTCCCCCCGATTTGGCTGAGCCGACTCACATCGTAGATGCCGCACGCCACTTGGGGCTGGACTTCGTCTTTATCACCTCGGTCACGCGCGATGATCTGCCGGATGGTGGGGCGAGTCATTATGCCCTCACTTTGGAGCTTATCCATCGGGAGTTGCCGGAGGCTAAGACTGAGGCGCTCATCCCTGACTTCAACGGGGATAAAAATGCCCTAGCGGTCGTTGTGGCTGCCTGCCCCACCGTGATTGGACACAACCTGGAGACGGTGCCGCGCCTCTATCCCACTGTGCGTCCCCAGGCAGGCTACTGGCGCTCACTCGACCTCTTGCGGCGGGCTAAAAAATTTAGGCCCCGTCAGGTGACCAAATCTGGCCTTATGCTAGGGCTGGGAGAAACAAAGCATGAGGTACTCCAGGTGATGGAGGATCTGCGTAGCGTGGATTGTGACCTTTTTACCATGGGGCAATATCTGGCTCCTGCCGCCAATAACCATCCCGTAGTGCGCTACGTACCACCGGAGGAGTTTGCTGAGTACAAGCGCCTAGGTCTTAAGATGGGCTTTCGGGGTATAGCCTCGGCTCCCCTCTGGCGGAGCTCTTTCCAGGCCGAGAAGCTCTATGCCGAAGCTATGCAGGCTAACTTCTGCCAGCGAGAAGATTTATTCGGGTAGATTAGCCCCGGTGCCTCCTTGCTGCCAGTATATGCCAGACTGTATTATGCCTTACTCTTTTTTGTACTGCACAGCGATAGGTCGATGACATCAAATTTAACACTGCCAATAGTCTGTGATATCATGCCGTGAGGCACCGCCAAGGGTACTATCTGGGGCGGGAACATTTGTGTTGAGCGTAAAGACAATAATATTCTTTGGGGCCCATCCGGACGATGAATCGTTTGGATTGGGCGGCACCTTGGCGCGGTACGCACTGGCTGGGGTTAAGGTTTACTATGCCTGCGCCACGCGTGGAGAAGCGGGTACGGTTGATAATAAATACCTGCAAGGGCGAGTTGCTTATGAGGTGCGCCTGGCAGAGATGGCGTGCGCAGCGGACGCCCTAAGTCTGGCCGGGGTGGTCTATTTGGGCTACCGAGATTCTGGCATGAGGGGAGCTGCGGAAAATGAACATCCGGAAGCGCTGATGCGTGCCCCGATGGAAGAGGTGGCCAAACGGATGGTCAAGGTCATGCGCGAACTTAAGCCGGATGTGGTTATCACTCACGATGCAGGAGGGGGTTACGGACATCCTGATCATATTGCGGTGCACCAGGCGGTGGTCAGAGCCTTTGAGTTGGCCCCTAATCCGCAGTGCTACCCGGAGGCTGGGCCGCCCTTTCAGGCGGCTAAGCTGTATTTCTCAGTACGTCCCGTTGGTTTTATGAAGCTGGCAGTACGGCTGATGCCTCTATTTGGGCAAGACCCGAGACGTTTTGGGCGTAACAAAGATATTGATCTTACTCAGATTATGTCGGCTGAGTATCCGGTTAATGCTGTAGTGCGCTTTGACAGAGTTGCCATGAAAAAGCGAGACGAGGCTTCGGCCTGTCACGCCAGCCAAGGCGGCGGGAGGTCAAGATCGGGCATCTTCAGGCTGTTTGGGTTTTTTGAAAATCTCCGGGGGCCTAGGGATTATTTTATGCGCGCCTACCCGCCGCCGGGGAAAAAGCGCGAAAAAGACCTGCTGGAAGGACTGGCGTAAACTGGCGCCTTAAAGAGCAAGCCGGAGTTGGGCTATCTGTTTTAGTTCCTCAAGCTGTGAATGGGGGCGGGTATGCGCCCGCCACGGGCTACGAAATCCTGGCTGGAAAAGCGGTTTACGGGCATCACTACTGCTTGCCCCAAGAGGCCGCCGAACTCCACCGCGTCGCCCGCTTGTTTGCCGATGACTGGGATGATGCGCACTGCGGTGGTCTTGTTGTTTACCATGCCGATAGCCACTTCGTCAGCGATGATGGCCGAGATGGTGTAATCTGGGGTGTCGCCTGGCACGGCGATCATGTCCAGGCCCACCGAACAGACACAGGTCATGGCTTCCAACTTCTCCAATGAGAGAGCCCCGGCGGCAACTGCCGCTACCATACCGGCATCCTCGCTTACGGGGATAAAACTGCCCGACAGTCCTCCGACGTGGGAGCTGGCCATGATGCCGCCTTTCTTAACGGCATCGTTCAGGAGAGCCAGGGCGGCTGTAGTACCGGGTGCCCCGCAGCGCTCCAAGCCCATCTCCTCTAGGATTAGGGCTACGCTGTCGCCGACTGCAGGTGTGGGCGCCAGCGAGAGATCAACCACTCCAAAGGGGACTCCGAGGCGCCGTGAAGTCTCGGTCCCCACAAGCTGCCCCATGCGAGTGATCTTGAAAGCTGCCTTTTTGATGAGTTCGGCAAGCTCAGTGAAATTAGCCCCCGGACCGAGTTTTTGCAAGGTACGGGCGATTACTCCGGGACCGCTCACGCCGACATTGAGTACGCTCTCCGGCTCGCCAACTCCGTGAAAAGCTCCGGCCATAAAAGGGTTGTCCTCTGGAGCATTGGCAAAGACTACGAGCTTGGCGCACCCAATGCTGCCGTCGGCGGCAGTAAGCTCGGCGGAGTGCCGGATGACGCGCCCCATTTGGGCCACGGCATCCATATTGATGCCTGCTTTGGTGGTGGCCACATTGACTGAGGCACAGACGCGTTTGGTGGCTGCCAGGGTGGCGGGAATGGAAGCAATAAGTCGCTCGTCTCCCAATGTATAGCCCTTGTGCACTAGGGCACTGTAGCCGCCGATGAAGTTAACACCAAGCTCTGCGGCCGCTTGATCCAGTGCTAAGGCAACCTTGACATAGTCGCCATTGGCGGGTGCGGCCACGAGGGAGATGGGGGTCACAGCGATGCGCTTATTGATTATGGGGATGCCGTATTCGCGCTCGATATCCTCACTGGTGCGTACGAGGTTGTTGGCGACTCGAACAACCTTGTCGTAAATGCGTTGGCACAGATTGGCCATGTCGGGATGGGCGCAGTCGGCAAGCGAGATGCCAAGAGTGATCGTCCTGATATCCAGATTTTCGTGGGATATCATGTTGATGGTTTCGAGGATTTCGTGCTGGTTGATCATGCCGTTTATTCCTAAATGCGGTGCATGGAATTGAAAATATCCTCGCGCTGGAGGTGTATCTGGAGACCAAGTGCTTCCCCGTTGGCGTTCAGGCGCTGGCCAAGCTCTTCAAAGCTAATATTGGCTTGCGCAATGTCAACTACCATTATCATGGTGAAGATATTCTGCATGATGGTTTGGGTGATATCCAGAATATTAACACTGGCCTCGGCAAGGGTGGTGCTCACCATGGCGATGATTCCAACCCGGTCTGTACCGAGAACCGTAATAACTGCACGCATATCTACCTTCCTGTTTGGCTCTTTATCCTATTGTATACCATTGATAGCTCATTAGTGTATCCGACTCCACCAGCTTGCTTGGCGTAAGCTTGGTTGCAATATTTTTTTGCCATTTCGTATTCTTGAACGTCGCAATATGCCGCGGCAAGTGAGGTCAACGAGGCAACGCTATCAATGTCCTTTCCGAAGCGAGGAATAGCCTTTTTTGTGTAAAAAGAGATTGCCTCTTGAGGTTTGCCTAACTTTCGATATACAGAGGTGATGATAGGCAAAATATAACGGGAGGTGTTTTCGTCGCTTTTCGTATCGCAGACTTTCCACATATACAATCCCGCGTCTAAGCATTTAGAAAAATAGCCATTTTGCCCCCACTCCTTCATGAGACGTAGGAGCAGTGGCTTTGAGTAGCTTCCGTAGTCAGTTGCTGAGTATTGATGTCTGTATATTTTTGATAAGATTGCCTGACTTGGGATAAGGTTAGTGCCTTTATCAACCCATTGTCCGTTAGTATGCGTGTACACAATGCTGTCAATGGTTATTTCGTTGTCCACGATCTTGCCTCTTGTACTTATCCCAGTTGGTGTCGTTGTATACAGTGCAGACCCATTTTTCTAAGCACCCGCGGGACTCATTGATTGATGCCGAAACTTTACTGGCAGACCGAGGCTGGTTGCCGTAATCTTTGCGAGAATTGAGATGTCGTCAAGAAAAGCAAAGAATGTATTCGCAGCACCTAATTCAACATTAAAATATTAAGCCCCCTTGGATCAAGTCCTCCGGGGGAGTTTAGCTACAAAAAATGGTAGCGGGGGTTGGATTCGAACCAACGACCTTCGGGTTATGAGCCCGACGAGCTGCCGCTGCTCCACCCCGCGATGTAACTATGTGATTATATGCTTGGCGAACTAAAGATGTCAAACACATAGAATGAGAATAGTATGAGAGGAGGTATTTTTGCCAAATGGTATACAAATGATCATCGGGGGTTGCCTATGTATAAATACGAACAAATTCAAAGCACCGAGACAAGCGATTGATATTCTGTTCTGTACCCCATGTCAAGGACAGTCGGGGTGTCTAATTTTTGGTTGGGGCTAACGAATCCCTCTTTTCTAGCTGTTGGTGCTCTCTGTATACGACGGTAGCATTCCTGCACTGTTCGGCTCATTGATCCTCAGGGGATATCGGCCGGTGAAGGCGTAATCGTAGTATTCATTGGGTGATAGTTTCGCTAGCTCCCACTTATAGTGTTTGGTGTTGTAGTAATCCACCCAATCACCGATCACATGTTTGATGTCATCATGGGTTTTGCAGTGCTTGATGTTGAGCTCATCCTTCATGTGGCCAAAGAAGCTTTCCTGAGGAGCATTATTCCAACAGTTATCCTTCCGTGACATGGACTGGCGCAGACCATTGTTCCTAAGGAGCTCTATGAACTTAATGCTTTTGTAATGGGAGCCCTGATCACTGTGAATCAGTGTTTCGGTATCAAGCGAGCACTTATGATCACGGAGTAAGGCCTTGACTGCTTCTAGAACAAAGTCCACCTGCAGTGAGTCACTGACCGAGCGGCCAGTAGCTGGCTATGGGATTTCCCCTCTTGATATTCATCGTAGAACCGCTGCTTGAATTCAGCCGAGAAGTATAAGAAGCGCTCGGTGGCTTCAACCACATACGGGCTCAGCTTGAGTGCCATGATTTCCTCCAAGGAAAACAGCATGACTGGCATAGTACCCCTTCTGTTAATTCAGCGTAACAGACGAGAGTGTTGTCCACAAGATGGGATCGTATGCATCCCGTCTGTCTATTATTAGGGGTACAGTTTAGTGTTGGTTCTGCTGATACCTCTCTGGCCACCAAAATTTTAAGCGTGCTTGTACGGTCTTTTCGAAGCCCTGATCACTTGGCTGGTAGAACTGTTTGCCCATCAGAGTGTCTGGTAGGTTCTGTTGGCGAACGAAATGGCCTGGAAAGTCATGGGCGTAGCGGTAACCCTTGCCGTAATCAAGGCTTTTCATGAGCTTAGTGACGGGGTTGCGCAGATGTAGTGGTACGGGCTCATTCTTACCTTTGATGATTTCGCGCTGTGCCTTGCCGTAGGCGAGGTAGAGAGAGTTGCTCTTGGGGGCGGATGCGAGATAGACGACAGCTTGGGCGAGAGCCAAGTTGGCCTCAGGCATGCCTAAGAAATGCACGGCCTGTTGGGCGGCCATACATATCGCTAGTGCCTGGGGGTCGGCCATGCCTACGTCTTCCGAGGCGGCGCGGATGAGTCGCCTTGCGATGAAGAGCGGATCCTCGCCGGCTTCGATCATACGTGCCAACCAATAGAGGGCAGCATCGGGATCGGAACCGCGAATGGTTTTGTGGAGAGCGGATATGATGTCGTAGTGCTGCTCGCCGCCTTGGTCATAGAGGAGCGCCCGTTGCTGGAGGGCATCCTCAATGATGCCTAAACTCACATGCCGCATGCCTTGCGCGTCCGGCGGGGTGGTCATGGCGGCCACCTCCAGGGCATTGAGGGCAGCTCGGGCATCATTAGCCATAGCGATGAGGTGTTCGCGGGCATCATCGTCTATGGAAACACTGAATGCCCCCAGTCCGCGAGTCTTATCTTCTAAGGCGCGCTGGATGACGATGTTCATCTCGTCGCGTGAGAGTGCCTTAAGCGTGAAGACCTGAGCGCGCGAGAGCAAGGGGGATATGACCTCAAAAGATGGATTCTCAGTGGTTGCACCGATGAGCGTTATCGTCCCGTCCTCTACGTAGGGCAGAACGGCGTCTTGTTGCGCCTTGTTGAAGCGGTGGATCTCGTCGATGAAAAGGATGGTCTTCTGGGCATGCATTCGGCGTCGCTCTTTGGCATCCTCGATAATGCGGCGCAGGTCGGCTACTCCAGCAGCAACCGCAGAGATTGGGGCGAAGTAGGCGTTGGTGGCTCGCTCCATAATGCCGGCGAGGGTAGTTTTGCCAGATCCGGGTGGCCCCCAGAGTACGACCGAAGGCAGGTTTCCTGAGTCGATGGCGCGCCTAAGTACCCTGCCAGGTCCCACGATGTGTTCCTGTCCCACGAAGTCCGCAAGGGTGGTGGGGCGCATGCGAGCGGCCAGCGGGGCTTCTTTAAGTTGCTGCTTCTCCGAGTTGTAGTCGAAAAGGTCCATTAGCATTTCCAGTTATTAATCAGAGAAGTTACCTCATCGGGATGCTTCGTGGAAAAGCCAAAGTATGTGCTTTTGCCCTCTTTGAGCCTTAAGGTGAGTATCGGGGCATTATTAACGTTATAGACCAGTGCGGCGTTGCCGTCTTTCCTCCCATAGCGGATGCCCCAGCCGCCATATAAGCCTCTGTCGAGTTCGGCTTCGGCGATGTTGTCCCAGGGCTCAAAGTGCCGGAAAGGGCCGTAACCGGCGGATACCCCCTGTGGATCCAAACGTATGGTAAGGCGGGCGAAATTGGCCATAAGCAACCCGATGGCGAAGAAGACAGCAGCTATGATTGGGTAAAGCCCGTTGGGGGTGGGGATGTCTCCGATTGGGTCGTAGGTTTGCTGGATTAAGAAAAGGATGAGCGCGGTTACCGCAGTGATAAAAAAGATGCCCATACCCAACCAGCCCCAAAAGAAGCTGACCTCTTCTCGGTAAAGCTCGCCAGACTGCCTCATGCGGGCATCCATATCTGCTTGGCAGCCACCAGCTCAATGTCTCCTGGAAGGATGAGTTCCTGCGGGGATTTAGTATAGAAGGCCAGGCCTTTATAATTAGTAAGGTAATGGTATTCTTTTTTGCGCAAGACAGTGCTGGCTGAGGCGACAACCAACGCTCCGCGATTCTTTCCGGCTATCTTAAGGAAAGCCTCTGGTTCAACGCGCACTAACACCCCTGAGGCCCTTACGGCTTGAATGAGGGCCGCTTGTGCTGCTACGGCAACTGTCGCTCCGCTCATAACCATAGTGCACCTCCTTCTCCATTAGGAATTTGGATAATATTATCACGTTTAACCCCAGCGGTGTTATGGTGGTGGGGAACTTCTTCGGAACATAAAAATCGGAAAACTGACGAGATGGTTTTTGGCACAAATCTTACCAGGTTGCACCTTGGGTAGGTTTGAGGCGGCTATTGATACCGCTTAACCTCAAACCTGTATAGTTTGATATGTTCGTTCGGACGGATGCCACCCTTGGCCCGACAGATGTCAACCTGTTCCTGTGCGCTCTCCACCCCTGGCAGGTCGGGTAACAGGAGGCCTCGCCTATAGCCGCATTCAACGATGAGGCCGTATTTTTTAGGATCCAGCTTGTCCACGCCCGCTACCAACTCGGGTGCAGAGAGCACGTCTATGCTTACATTTAGGTCCTGAAGTTCGTCTGAGGTGATGGGGTCAAAGCGCGGGTCACGGGTTGCGGCGGAAATGGCATTAGCGATGATTTCCTCAGCCACGCTGGCCTTATGTGGCTCAATAGTGCCAATGCAGCCCCTGAGATCCTTACCCTTGTGGATGGAAACAAAAACCCCTGCACGTGGTATCATCTCCGGCGTGAGCTCTGTTGGAGATGCAAGCGTCTTACCCTCGGTTACATAGGCGGCAATGGTATCCTTGGCCAGTTGTACCAGCGGTGAGCTCATATTTTTACCTCTTAATGACAATGCCGGCATAGCCGACTACCGACTCGTAGTCGCCAGAGACGTCGCCTGATGTCTGATAGCGCACAAGCTCTCCGGCGGTGGCACCAAGCTGCTTTGCAGCAGCGATGAGAGTCAGCGTTGGGGCGTAGCCGCACATGGTGATGCGATGCTCTGTGAGGCAGCTTATCAGTTCTGCGGCATTAAGTCGGGTGATGGCCTCTATGGCCATTCTGTCTTTGTGTTCCGCGGCAGCGTGCGGCTCGTAGTGGGTCATATCGGACGATGCTAGGATGGTAGCGCGTTGCCCGGTAGTGGTGAGTACACGGGCGATCTCGCCACCAAGGGCTTGATAATCGCCTGGAGCGGCTCCACCCAGCACAATAGGTACGATTTTGATGCCTGACCTCTGGTGCTGCAGGAAAGGGAGCTGCACTTCTAGAGAATGCTCGCGCAAATGGGCATCCGCATCCTCTGCGAGGTAGGCGGAGTTTATAAGGAGTGCGTGCCTTAGCTCATCATCTATGGCTACGTTGCCCAGGGGTGTCTCCCAGGTATCGCCCGGCCATAAACTGAAAGGTACTCCTAAACCGGTGTGGTTGGGGCCTAAAATAATGACGGTATCTTCAAGTCTTACGCGGGAGATGACAGCTCCGGCGACTGACCCGGAATATGTGTAGCCCGCGTGGGGTGAAACGATGCCGATGGCCTCTACCTTGGCGTTTGCAGGATCTGCTAGGTTGGAGACGGTTTCCGCCAAGGCCTGGGACGAGGCGGGATAGAAAGTTCCGGCTACAGTTGGTTTTCTGTTCATACTGCTTTCTTATAACCGAATGTTAAGCTCCGCGCCGCAAAATTTACACTGGGAGCCATTTAAGCCAAATACTTCGGCATGGAATCCGTCTCGGCGCACGATAAGATTTTGGCAACGATAGCACACTGTATCTACCCCTTGATGCGATCTGATGTTACCTAGGTAAACAAACCTTAGGCCAGCTCGATGCCCAAGATCTCGGGCACGTTCCATGGTCTCAAGGGGTGTGGCTGGGGCATCCAACATCTTGTACTGGGGGTGGAAGCGGGTTATATGCCAGGGTGTAAGCTCGCTGAGATCGGAGACGATCCAATCGGCGATGCCTCGGAGCTGCTCGTCGTCGTCGTTTATGGTTGGGATGAGATTGGTCACGACTTCCACATGCATGCCCCACTTATTTTTAGCGCGGCTGGCGCTCTCAAGAACGGAGTGCCAATCGGTGATTTTAGCCAGTTTATTATATGTCTTGGCGCCGAACCCTTTCACGTCTACGCGATATGCCTGGAGGTATGGGCCGAGGGTGTCTAGGGATCTCGGAGTCAGGTACCCATTGGTAACATAAGCGGTATAGAGCCCTGCTTGATAGGCAAGACGGGCTACGTCGCGAGTGTATTCGAGCCACATAGTCGGTTCGTTATAGGTCCAGGACAACCCGTGGCATTTGTAGGCCTGCGCCAACTTAATGGCGGCCTCTGGGCTGATCTCCTGCATGCCGGCATCCATTTTGAGTTTAGTGGCACAGGCGATAGCCCAGTTCTGGCAACCAGGGCAATGGAAGTTGCAACCCCAGCTTCCCATTGAGAAGCACAGTGTGCCGGGGTGGAAATGATAAAGGGGTTTTTTCTCCACATGGTCAGCGGCCATCGAGGATGCACGGGCGTAGTTCAGGCTATAAAGGATGCCGCCTCGGTTTTCATAGCGCTTGCAGACCCCAGCTTTCTCCGGCGCGATGCAACAACGCCATTGGCAGACATCGCAACGGACGTAGATGTCAGGAAGTTTCTCATATAGCAGGGCTTCGTGCATAGACATAACCACTGGGCAGCGCGAGGATGCCCCGCCTGGGCTCCTGTTAACATTTTAGGATGCCCTGATGGTAAAAGCAAGGCAAGGCGGCCTTTGTTTCATGAGTCGTTTTATGATATATTGGGCAAGTAATGGAGGGATCGCATAGTGGCCTAGTGCGGGCGCCTGCTAAGCGCTTGCCTTGCGAAAGCAGGGTCGTGGGTTCGAATCCCACTCCCTCCGCCATTCCATTATGAGCCACTTGTAATCTTGTCCCACATGCCTGGTGGAGTCTAGTTTAAACCAATACAACCCACGAAGTTGTATTTGATCTGTACCGTCTGGGTTCTGATACCGCACTCATCACACCGTTCATGGACACGGACTTGGTCAATGAGCTGATATACAGTGGCTCTATCCAATCTGCCAATGGCAGCGCACTCCTTAATCAAGCCCATCCACCGTTGTACATCAGCCCGGCTGTTTCTGCATTCCTGAATACGTCTGCGTAACTCAGTTGCCTTTACGGTGAGTTGCTCAATCTCAAGCTGGTAATCAGCTAACATCTTCCTAAGCAGACCATCCGGTACGTTACCCGAGACCTTCTCTTCAAAGAGTTGCTTCCCGGCAGTCTCAATGAAGGAGATGCGGTTCTCGGTATCCCGCAAGGATCTCTCCATGGCAGCAGTCTCATTCTTGACGGCCTCACCACTGAATGCCAGCAGTCTGTCGAACAGTCCCCTCTCATCCCGTATGGCCATTCTGGCATGGTGTTGGATGTCATGCAGTAAGACGTGTTCCAATACCTCCGAGTCAATGGTGTGAGTGGTACAGGTGCTGCCACCGTTATTGGCATGACGACCGCAGCGGTAGATGAGTTTCTCCCGGCCGCTCTTTCTCACCTTACGGTTAAAGGCCATAGCTGCCCCGCAGTCAGCACAACGGATAATCCCCGAGAAGAGATTGGCCTCATCGGCACCGCTGGCTTTCCTGACGAAATTATTGGACGGGGCCAGATATGCTCTTGCCAGTCTTCTCTGCACACATTCCCACTCATAGGTATCGATGATGGGCTCATGGGTGTTCCGGACGATAATCCAATCATCTTTTCCGGTGACAAGCCGTTTTTTGGTTTTGAAAGAGGATACCTTGCATTTACCTTGTACCATATGGCCGATATAGACTTGGTTTCTAAGAAGCTGAATGAGTGTGTGGCTTCCCCACTGCTTGCAGCTGTCTCCATTGGTGGCGCGCTTACCTGTCTGCTTGAAGTAGTAAGTAGCAGGGGTATCAATACCGTCTTTGTTGAGTTTGGCGGCGATGTTACGGGCACTGTCGCCGCTGGCATATTCTCTGAATATCCGCCTGACCACTTCAGCGGCTGGAGCATCAACCACCAACTGATGTTTGTTTTCTGCTGACTTGGCGTATCCGAAGGGTGCCTTGCTTCCCATGAACTTCCCCTGCTTGGCGCTGGTTATCCTAACAGAGCGTATCTTCCTTGAGATATCCTTGGCGTACATCTCGTTAAGGATGTTCTTAAAGGGAGCGATGTCGTTGTCTTCCTTGGCGCTGTCATAGCTGTCATTGACGGCCACGTATCTTACCCCATGTTCCGGGAAGAAGAAGTCGGTATACTGTCCGGTTAAGACGTAGTTTCGGCCAAGCCTGGATAAGTCCTTGGTCAAGACTACGTTGATACTGCCCGCCTTGATATCCTCTATCATCCTTTGGAAGCCAGGCCTTTCGAAGTTGGTGCCGGTGAAACCATCATCCACATAGATACCGTAGATTTTCCATCCTCTTTCGTCACAGTAGTCGGTGAGCATATCCCTTTGATTGGTGATGCTCATACTGTCTTGGTTTCCGTTCTGGTCGTCTCTGCTTAACCTGAGATATATGGCAGCATAGGTGGCTGCGGTGATGTTTCGTACCTTATTCAATTGTGTGAATCCTCCTTACTTATTCACAAAAGGTGAGCTCACAGAACGGCCTATCATTTGCCTGTACCCAGTGTAGGATGGGCTAGTGCTTAAGGCAAATAGAATTGGCGGGTAATCAGGTGTTTGTCTCACAATAATTCTCTCCTCAGGCCAACTCGGTCTGCCAGTCTGCGCCGGGCTATGGTGTAGATCAGTTCTTCAAGGGTATGCTGGTTGTCATAGGTGTTGATGAGACGGAATACCTGCTTACCTGTTTCAATTTCCACTATGGTTTGGCCTTGGTTATTCTGTTTTCTATTCAGTTCTTTAACGCTCATGCCCTTCTCCTGAAGTGTTTACCGGAGACGGCGAAGGGGAAGCACTAATGTGCATTACCCCCTCGCTGAGTTTATGGGTGAGCGGCAGGTGCTACCTGGATATGAGTCCTTATGGGGCCAAGGCGCCATTAACCTAACGGGTGGCTATTGAAGTATCGGGGAAAGTGGGCTAAA
>WRNP01000021.1 GCA_009776515.1 Dehalococcoidia bacterium
TTCTGATTGACGGCAAGGCTATCTACGAGGTCGCAATCTTTTTGCGACCGGATGATTTTCTCTCTGAGGGCAACAAGTGGATCTATCGGGCCTGCCTTAACCTGTACCAGCGCGATGAGGCCATCAACACCATCACCGTAGCCCAGGAATTGGAGCGTCTGGGACGGCTGGAGAAATGCGGCGGTGGGCCCTACCTCAACCACCTTGTATCCATCGTGCCCACTTCGCTGGATATTGAGCACTATGCCCAGATTGTCTACCGCCTGTCCATTATGCGCCAGCTGATTACCGCCGCCGAAAGGATCTCGGTCATAGGCTATGAGGCCGACCCGGATGTGGTCAACTCTCTTAACCGAGCTGAGGACCTCCTCTTCCGATTGCGGCAGGAGCGTGGACGGCTGGACCTCGTACATATCAAAACCATCCTGGACAAATATTTTGAGCCACCCCTCCCGGCAGAGGAAGGGCTGTCCCGCATCGCTCACATCGAAACAGGCTTTACGGGCCTTGACGGATCCCTGGGAGGACTCAAGCGCTCTGAGCTTATCATCCTCGCCGGACGCACCAGCATGGGCAAGACCAGCTTGGCTCTCAACATTGCGCGCAACGCCGCCCTGGATCAAGGTGCCTGTGTGGGCATCTTCAGCCTAGAGATGTCACGCGAGTCTCTGGTGCAGCGCCTGATCTCCAGCGAAGCTGAGATCAATTCGCGCACCCTGCGGCTTGGCCAGAACACCCCTGACGAAGAGCAGCGCATCATGGAGGCCCAAGGCATTCTGTCCTCGGCTGCCATCTATATTGACGACTCGCCGCAGCTACGAGTTATGGAGATGCGTTCCAAAGCACGCCGCCTGCATTACGAGAACCCTTTAGATCTAATCGTGATTGACTATCTCCAACTTTTGGTGGGCGAGGGGCGCGGCGAAAACCGCGTGCAGGAGCTGGCCACAATCACCCGCGCCCTCAAGGGATTGGCCCGCGAGCTTAACGTACCCGTTGTGGCCCTCTCGCAGCTCTCCCGTGCGGTGGAGGGCCGCGCTTCACACATCCCTCAACTTTCAGACCTCCGCGAGAGCGGCTCCATTGAACAAGATGCCGACATCGTCCTCTTCGTGCATCGCGAAGAGGCATACTATAGGACGCAAGAGGAATGGGAACGCGAGCATTTCGGGGAGGATTTCCCCCACGGCATAGCCGACATCATCATCGCTAAGAACCGCAATGGTCCCGTCGGCAACACCAAAGTGCGTTTCCGCCATGGCTTCACACGCTTTGAAAATATTCCCGCCGGATCGCCCAGCTATGAAGTTTGAGGGGTTTTCCGCCCACACCCGCTTCACCTCGGTGCCTGACCTCTTCATAAACCAGCTCGCCCCGCAGATGAGCGCTGCTGAGACGGTGTTGATGTTAGCCGTATTTAACATTCTCTTCAACAAGAAAGGCTATCCGCGCTACACGCTGGTAGCCGATCTGGCCACCCATCCCGCTCTTTACGGACAAGATGTCGCCACAATTATCCAGGCCGTTGTCAAGCGGGGACTCCTCCTGCCGCTTACCGCAGGAGAGGAAGTTTTCTATTTCCTCAACAACCCCGAAGGTCGGGAGGCTGTAGCCCGGGCAGAGCGAGGGGAACTGAAGCTCCTCGGAGCCAATGCAGTTAAGCCGGCACCAACCATCCCCGCCTATCCCAATATCTTCACCTTATACGAAGAGAATATTGGGCTCCTCACCCCCATGATTGCTGAGGAGCTTAGGGATGCCCTTAACACCTATCCTGAGGAATGGTTGCGCGAGGCCTTGAGGGAAGCGGTAAGTCTGAATAAACGAAGTTGGCGCTATATCCAACGCATCTTGGAGCATTGGGTCGCCGAAGGCAAGAAGAATTATGGAACACATCGGACAGATCCTGAAAGAGACAAGTTCGTCCGTGGGCGCTACGGCGGGCTCGTCCAGCGCTGAGACGCCGGACGATGGTGTTTGCCCCCATTGCCAAGGGGTGGGTTTTGTGCACCCTCTCCTCCCGAACGGCAAGCCTGACTACACCAAAGTGATTAGATGCAGTTGCACCAAAGCAGGTCGGGCGCGTAGTCTTACGCAACTAAGCAACCTCGGTGCGCTCTCAGAGCTCACGTTCGAAACACTCGCTCCCCAAGGCCTTTCGGGCAGTTCTCCTGTCCAGGCACGCTTTGAAGCGGCTTATGTAGCCGCACGCAGATTCGCAACCGATCCTCATGGCTGGCTGGTACTGGTGGGACCCTCAGGTTCAGGCAAGACACACCTGGCCGCCGCTGTCACCTCAGAACGCCTGGCCCGTGGTGAAGCCGCCCTCTTCATCACAGCGGCTGACCTGCTGGACCATCTGCGTGCCTCATTCAGCCCGGAAAGCTTACTCCCCTACGACCGCTTCTTTGATCAGGTCAAAAGCTCCCCGCTCCTCATCTTGGATGACCTCTCTACCAGAGCGGCCACCCCCTGGGCCCAGGAAAAATTGGATCAACTCTTAAACTACCGCTACCAGCACGAGTTGCCTACGGTCGTAACCACCGAGACCCATCCCGCCGATATGGATGAGCGCTGGCGTAGCCGTCTAGGAGATACACGCCTGACGCAGGTTTTCCCGCTGGGGAATGAGGCCAGCGATCTTGACCTCAGTTGGCGCGATGGTTTTAAACTCCAGCAGTCCATGACTTTCGAAAGTTTCGACCATCGTCGCCTGAACCTTTCCGCCGAGGTACGTGACAACCTAGAGCGCGCCTACCGCCTGGCGCTGGACTTTGCCCATAAGCCTGAGGGCTGGCTGGTGTTCCAGGGCATGACCGGTGCAGGCAAGACACATCTTGCGGCGGCCATCGTCAACTATTGCTATCAGGCACGTCAGCCGGCCATGTTCGTAGTGGTGCCAGAGTTTTTGGATCACCTGCGCAGCAGCTTCAGCCCCGAGGCCCGCACCACTTATGACCAACTCTTTGAACGCGTGAAGACCTCTCCTCTCCTTGTGTTAGATGACTTCGGCGAACAGAGCGCCACTCCTTGGGCGCAGGAAAAGCTCTACCAGGTACTGAACTATCGCTATAACGCCCAGCTACCCACGGTGATTACCACCTCGCGCTCGTTGGAAGAATTGGAAAGCCGCATCTCCTCACGCCTGGCCGACCGCAAAATGAGTGTTGCTTTCAACATCATGGCACCGGACTATCGGACAGATCTCACGGGACAGGGGAAGAGGTCATACAGGCGGGGTAACCGAGGAACCGGGTAAGAGCGCTGGTCTGCCGCGCTAGATTGCCGGCAGGGGGATGATCTCATCCGTGGCGGCTAGAGCCTCTTCGTCTCTCTTGTGCTCCTCAACATATCTGACCACTTTTGCCTGCATCTTATCCACCTCGGCCTTGGAGAGACCTACCGATGGAATAATGGAGAGCTCCTGCTCCGCCGCCCCCGGCCGGCATTGCACCCCTACGCTCCAAAGTCCATTAGTGTAGCCCCGAAAAGTAAGCCTGACCCTCGGCTCGCCCTTGGGGCCGGTATCAATGTCGTCCAACCTGATGCGAGAGAGCTGAAAGTTATCCTCTCCCAGAGGCCTCTCGCCCAAGGTAACAATAAGCCCTATGTTGCGCTGCTGATCTTCGGTAGTACTCACCGTAAGACTACGCTGGACGGGCAACGGCGTATCTTTGGGTACGACCACGAGTGTCTTGCCTGTGCCCATGGTTATGCCCAAAGAGTACTTATTTACACTTGACATGGATTGCTCCCTGTAACCTAACATGCAATGTAAACAACTTCGCCCCCTGTGTCAAGCCAACATGGGTTGCCTGTATTGAAGCCATCAAGAATATGCATTGCTAATACATATCTCTAACTGTTAAAATATGCCTGTGAATGTTAAAGATACATTTCCATGCGTTGACATATAATAAAGCATCTGCACAGGGGGGACTTTATGTTCAACGAAATTTGCATATACGAAGCGAAGATAGAAAAGCAAGAAGAAATCGAAGCTTTGATGCAAGAGGTTGCCGAATTCTATATGACACAACCGGGCGTCATTGACGTTAAGTATATCAAGAGAACGCACCGTCAAAAAGATTTTAACGCCGTGAAAGCTGGAGAGCCACCCGTCAGACTAACTCGGTATATCGGGAAAGTCACCTATATGCTTTATATGGTTTTGGAAAATGAACAATCCCATGCGAATTTGTGTGTTGTTGCGTTGGAAAAGTTTTATAAACGCTGGAACCGTTGCTTGACTACCATGCCGAAAATATACCTAGGTGAAAATATCGTATAAAAAACAGGGTGTAGAAGAGCAAATATTTACTTGCACCAGAGGTGCCTTTTGACTAAAAATGGGTCCGCAAGGACGGGTGCGTAGTGTTGACAAACAGTCCGGTGCTGGTACTTAACCAAAGCTACGAACCCCTTAACATCTGCCCTGCCAAACGGGCTCTCGCCCTAGTAATATCTGGCAAGGCCGAAATGCTCGAAAACGGCCTGGGTTGCGTCCGTACGTCCAGCGCTTCTTATGCCATCCCCTCGGTCATTAAATTGGAATACATCATCCGTCGCCCACGGGCCGAAAGAAAGCTGACACGGGTCGGCGTTTTTCACCGCGACGGCTACGTTTGCCAGTACTGCGGGCGCGGGGGAGAGCTTACCATCGACCATGTCATACCTCGCTTCCGAGGCGGCCAACATCTCTGGGACAATGTGGTTGCCTGCTGCATCCCCTGCAACCGCAAAAAAGCAGGCCAAACGCTTGAACAGTCAGGCATGAAATTGAAGAGACCTCCGGTCAAACCCCACGGCGGCTACGGCTTTATTATCCCCCGCCGCTACCAGAACCAATTGGAGAGGTGGCGCAAATACCTACCCCAATATATAGCCTGCCTATCCTAGGTAAGCTGGGCACACCCTAAGGGGCACCAATCTCCGTTTCTGGAACCTCAGCGGAAGCGTTGGCTACTTGAACCGACAGGGGTGGCACTGGGTTTTGGGGAGTTGATGCTGGCTCGGGGCCACGTTGCGATGCCGAGGTACGCCTCGCCCGAGGTGAATCCAGCACCCTCACTCGCACCAAAGGAATCTCAAGCCTAGCCCCTGTTTCATACTCCACTAAAACCTTCTCCCCCAGCGCATTATGGCCAACGATAATCCCCGCCCCAGCATCGGTCATAACCGAGGTACCCTCTCGAGGCATTTTTTCTTTTATCTCGCGGTACTGTTCACATTCATAGCCAAGGCAGCAAAGTAGCCGCCCGCACACACCGGAGATCTTCATGGGATTGAGCGGCAAATCCTGGGTCTTAGCCATCTTAATGGAGACAGGATTGAAATCCGAAAGGAACCGGGCACAGCAGAACTCACGCCCGCAACGCCCATAGCCGCCAAGGATCTTAGCCTCATCACGAGGTCCTATTTGGCGGAGCTCAACCCTAACATGGAACTTGTGCCCCAATTCGCGCACCAACTCGCGGAAGTCCACCCGTCCCTCAGCCCCAAAATAAACGGTGAGATGAGCCTCATCTAGGCTGTACTCCGCCGAGACGAGCTTCATAGGCAACTCCAATCGGCTAATTATCTCAGCGCACTCGGCGAGGACCAAGCGTTCTTTATCTTTGAGACCTGCAGATTTTTGGATATCCCCTGCCGTAGCCATCCTCAGCACCGACTTTAGCGAGGTCTCGCCTTCACCATCTCTAACCACCACCGCTTCGCCCAGTTCTTGGCCGCGCACGGTATCCACCACCACCCACTCCCCGGGCTTAATGTCAAGCTGCCCCGCATCAAAATCGTAAACTTTGCCGTGAAGTCGAAAACGAACGCCAACGATATACATCTCAGAACCTGCCAGATGACCAAGATCCGGCAAGCTTACCCTCTTTTCATCATTAACTTGCCCAAAACGGAAAGCCGCTCCGTCGAAGCCACTCTTTAGATTACCCTTTCACCCTCACTTTGTCCACCAGGGGCATGTCCAGCATGAGAGCCTCCATGGCCAGGCGGGGGCTAACGTTGCGCTCTACCCACCCCCGCGCTTCGGTTATGGTGTCTACGAACGTCCGGATATGGGCTAGCTCCAACAACCGGCTCACAGCCACGATTTTCTCTTGGTAGTCAAAATTGAGAATGCCCTCGGAACAACCCAGTCGGGAAAGCAGCAGGTCGCGCCATAATCCCTGCCAGCCGCAAATTACCTCGGCGACTTCGCTACGCCCCTGGGCACCCTTACCAGACAGCTCTTCCGCCGCCTCAAAGCGCTCCTCATAGCCCTGGCGGATAAGCCCCAGCAGCCTTTCCAATCTCTCCGCTCGCTGGATAAGGGACTCTTCCTGCTCCAAGGCCGCAAGAGCCCAACCGGGCGCACCGTCCGCCAGGCGCGAGAGCAGACTGGCCTTGTCTGGGGATAGGCCGCGACTCAAGAGAAGCTCTTCTATCTCCTCGGCCGGCACTCTCCCAAAGACTAGGCGCTGGCATCGAGAGACTATCGTCTCCGGCACCGCTCCCGGGCTGGGGGCGAGAAGGATAAGCAGCACCTTTGGCAACGGCTCTTCCAGGGTTTTCAGGAGAGAATTAGCCGCCGCCTCGTTCAGAAGCTCCGCCTGTTCAAAGATAAAGACGCGGGTGCGCCCCTCATACGGCGGCAGGCTAGCCCAGTGTTGGAGGGCGCGAATCTGGTCAACCACAAGTTCGCTCTTGGCTTTTTTATCCTCAGCCTCATCGGCCGTAAGTAGCCTTAGCACCTGGACATCGGGATGGTTCCGAGCGGAGATCCTGAGGCAGGAAGAGCATTCACCACAGGGAGCATCTGAGCCTAGGCAATTCACCGCTTGGGCAAGCAGGAGCGCCGCAGTCATCTTGCCCACCTGTCTTGGGCCGGTGAAAAGATAAGCATGGGAGAGCGCGTCTTTTTCCAAGCTGCGCCTAAGGTAAGACATCACCCGTTCATGGCCGATAATGGACCACATGACTACTCTCCCGATGGCTTAAATACTGTCGCAGTGCGTAAGGTCCTCTAAGCTCTCGCGGCGGCGGATAAGACGCGCGCTCCCGTCTCCCACCATGACCACGGCTGGTCGAAGGGCAGCATTATAATTGCTGGCCATAGGCAGACAGTAGGCTCCGCATACAGGCACCGCCAAAATATCGCCAGCCACCACCGGGGCAACCCTGGTGTCCTTGATGAGGATATCCCCAGTCTCGCAGTAGCGCCCCACGACGGTCACCTCGTCGGCCTCGGCTACATCTGCCTTCCCAGCTGACAGAACTTCGTAGCGGGCATCGTAGAGCGGCGGGCGGATGTTATCGGCCATCCCCCCATCCACCGCAACATAGAGGCGCCCCCCCACCTCCTTGATAGTGCCTGCCGTGTAGAGAGCAACCCCAGCCTGGGCCACCACAGCGCGCCCGGGTTCGATGATGAGCTGCGGCAAAGGCTGGTTTAGGGATTTATAGTGCGCAGAGAGGTGCCCCGTGAGGCGTTCGGCAAAGAAGCTGACCTCCGGCATCGGGCTGTCCAGAGTGTACTGCACCCCGAAGCCCCCGCCGATGTCCAGTTCCTGCAGGTCGAAGCCGTACTTCCGGGTCATCTCGGCTGAGAAACCCAGCACCCGATCCATAGCCGCGAGATAGGGCTGATGTTCACCCACCATTGAGCCAATATGGAAGTGGAGCCCCACCAGCTTGAGAGGAGCCGAGGCCATGGCTTTAGCAACCGCCTCTTCCGCCCTAGATAGCGGTATGCCAAACTTGCTATCCGCCGCTCCGGTGGTAAGGTGTCCATGGGTATGGGCATCAACGCCAGGCATGATGCGAAAGAAAATCTTTGGGGTATACCCGCCTTCTTCTGCCAGTCGAATGAGCATGTCAAGCTCATTCATATTGTCCACCACAATACGCCCCACATTGTGCCTAAGAGCCAGGGTTAGCTCATCCCGAGACTTGTTGTTGCCGTGGAAATAGATGTCCCCTGGCGGGAAACCGGCATTTATGGCAATGTGCAGCTCACCCGCCGAGACCACGTCCAGCCCCAAGCCTTCATCTCTTAAAATTACGGCCAGCGCCCCGTGCAGGAAAGCTTTTCCAGCATACACCACCGCAGTATTCCCATAGCGGCTGACAAACTCGCGCTTAAATTCACGGCAGCGAGCGCGCAGGGTAGCCTCATCAAAGACATAGAGCGGCGTGCCAAAATGCGCTGCAAGCTCAACCATATCAACCCCGCCAATGGCAAGGTGTCCTTGAGGGTTAATTTCAGCCGAGGTAGGGAAAACGGCAAGTTTCGAATTCATAACGCTCCATGATAGCAAGGTATTTGAAGGTGCGTCAACGACCCCGATGCTATTCTTGCTTGTAATATTCGCTATTCCGACCTATAATTACGCCGCTGATTCTGCGCCCTACGAGGTGTCGAATGAACTTTGACTGGATAACACCGCGGGAAGCCGCTGAAAAATGGGGCGTTACGGACAGGCGTGTTCAAGTTCTGTGCGCCAACGGAAAAGTCGAGGGCGTGGTTCGCTTGAAAGGCGGCTGGCTTATACCGAAAGGAACGCCCAAACCACAGGATGGCAGAACCAAAAGCGGGCGCAAACCAGCCGCACGCGGACAAGAGTAAGACTGTGAAAAAGTCGCAGATAGAAGTAGCCGCCCATGAGATCGCCGAGCACCTTAAAAAAGGGCGCGCCGACTATATTGAAGCACGCCTGGAGGAGTCCTGGGGTAGCACCATCGGCTACCGCGGTCGGGTTCTGGAGACGATCGGCAAAAGCAGTTCGGTCGGCGGGAGTATCCGCGCTTTGGTACGGGGCGGTTGGGGCTTTACCAGCTTCAATAATCTGGAAGAGCTGGACTCCCGTGTTAAACTTGCCATCGCTCAGGCGCGCGCGGTAGGCAAAGAGAAAAGCCAGCTGGCAGATATAGCTCCTGCCCAAGCCAAGCTCAGGCTCAGCCCCGGCCACAACCCACTCACCGTGCCGCTCACACATAAAAAAGAGCTTCTTGACCGCTACAACGAGATCATCTGGGCAACCTCCAAACTCCAGACCTCAATTATCCGCTATGGCGATGCCCGCAAGAAAACGATCTTTCTAAACAGCGAGGGAGCCTTCATTGAGCAAGAACGCGCCGATGTCACCCTAAACGTCTCGGCCATTGCCTCAAACAGCCACGATGTGCAACAAGCCAATCTTAGCACCGGCAGCCCCGGAGACTACGCCGCCATTGCCAAACTCGACGACGAGATAGCCAGCGTTGCCACCCGCGCCTCCAATCTACTCGCCGCCCCACATCTGCCGGGAGGTAAGTACACTGTAGTACTCGACCCGATTCTGGCGGGAGTGTTTGTGCACGAGGCTTTCGGGCACCTCTCCGAGGCCGACCACGTCTGCGAAAACCCCGAGCTCCGCTCCCTCATGAGGCTGGGCAAGTGCTTCGGTCCGCGCACCCTCAACATCGTGGACGGAGCCAAGGTGAAGGGTCTGCGCGGAAGCTACCTGTATGACGACGAGGGTGTCCCGGCCACCAAGACCTACCTCATCAAGGACGGCATCCTCACCGGACGCCTTCACTCACGCGAGACCGCAGCCAAGATGGGCGAACCTGCCTCCGGCAACGCCCGTGCCTTAAGCTATCGCCACCCACCAATCGTCCGCATGACCAATACATATATCGAATCGGGGCAGGCGGATTTCCAAGATATGATCGCCGACATCAAAGAAGGGGTTTACGCCGTCAATTGGTACGGCGGCACCACCAGTATGGAAATGTTCACTTTCTCCGCAGGCGAGGCCTATATGATCCGAAACGGACACCTAGCTGAGATGATCAAGCCAGTGGTCCTCTCGGGCAATGTCTTCACCACCCTGGCCAATATTGATGCCATCGGATGTGATCTGGCTTTTAATCAAGGAGGCGGCTGCGGAAAGGGCGGACAATCGCCATTGCCTGTCTCCAACGGTAGCCCCCACATCCGCCTCCAAAAATGCCTGGTGGGCGGCAAAGCCTAGCCTAGCAGATAGAGTGATTGATTTGAACTCTGAACATCAAGACCACGACCTTGACAAGCTGGAGGCCATCCTAATCCAAGCCCTCAAAGCATGCGAGGCGGCCGAGGTCTTCCTGGCTAAAGAAGAGGAAATACCGATACACCTGGAGGCCGGACGGGTGAGAGGTATTCGCAGCCGTCAATCCCAAACGGTGGCCCTCAGGGTTTTTCTGGACGGGCGCCTTGGATATGCCGCCGGCAATGACCTGGCCGATGGGCGCACTTTGATCGAGTCTGCCCTTGAGACCGCCGCTTTCGGTGCGCGGGCGGACTTCTCCCTGCCCCCGCCCGCCCCTACGCCTGCCCCAGAGATTTTCGATGCAGCAGTGCCCAAGGTAACCCTAGATGCCATGCTCGCCCAGGTCCAGGCTCTGGCCGATGATCTTGTGCGCCATACCCCGGGGCTCATATGCGAGGGCAGGGTGAGCCGCGAAAGCCTCACGGTGAGCATCGTCAACTCCGCTGGCCTGGCCCAAAGCTACGCGCGCACCGAATATGGCTTGGCCGTTGAAGGCGTGCTCACCCGCGGTACCGATATGCTATTTGTCGGCGACGAGCTATCATCCTGTTGCGTGCTCAACGACTGTACTCCTCTAAGGGAAAGCGTCTTCCGCCAACTAACCTGGTCCAGCCAGACAGCGAGAATATCCGCTGGTAAACTGCCCGCCATTTTCCTGCCCTACGGCGTTGCCTCGGCTCTCCTGGCTCCCCTCACGGCGGGACTGAACGGCAAACTGGTGCTTGAAAAGGCCTCACCTCTGGCCGGTAAGGAGGGACGCAAGCTCACGGATAACAAGTTCAGCCTGATTGACGACGCCACCCTTCCTCACCGCCCTACCAGCCGCCCCTTTGACGATGAAGGCGTGCCCAGCCGGCGCTGTCCGCTTATTGAGAACGGCGTGCTGGCCGGCTTCTATTATGATCTACGCACTGCTGCCCTAGCCGGGAAAAAGAGCACCGGACATGGCCGCCGCGCTCCGGGCCAGCCTGCCCCCGCCCCCAGTGCCCTGGTCATCCCGGCAGGACAGACATCACTAGACGACCTGCTGTCCGACATCAAAGAGGGTCTCATTATTGAACAGGTGATGGGAGCCACCCAGGGTAATGTGCTAGCAGGCGACTTTAGCGGTAATGTGCTCTTGGGCTATAAAATAGAAAATGGTAAAATAGTTGGCAGGGTAAAAGATACCGTGATCTCTGGTAACGTCTACACCCTGCTTAACGACATTGTCGCCGTGGGTTCTGGCGGCCGCTGGGTCGGGGAGCTTTTCACCCCACCTCTCTTCTTCCCAGCGCTGTCAGTGGCAAGCCAGAGATAAACTCCACCCAATCGCCAGAGATCCAGAGGACATACTATTGCAAGAGACTTCAGGCATCAACGAACTGGTCAAGATCTGCGCCCGCCCCAAGCTGAACGCGCCAAATTTATTAGCTGCTTGGCCGGGCATCAGTAACGTGGCCATCATCATCGCCACCTACCTAGCCCGCAAGCTGGGCCCCAAGGATCTCGCCCAGATACGCCCCAACTACTTCTTTGACCCGGTAGGCGTGATGGTTCGCGGCAACCTTGTGGAGGAACCTCAGTTCCCGCAGAGCTCGTTTTATTATCACAAAAATCCCCACGGGGAAGACCTGGTGATCTTCCTGGGTGATGCCCAACCAAACGCCAAAAGCTACGACCTGGCCAACGTCGTCGTAGACGTAGCAGAACGCTTCCACGTACGTCGCATCTACACCTGCGCAGCGGCCATCACGCGTATCCACCACACCGAACAGCCACGCGTCTGGGGTGTAGGCACGACGCCAGCGGTCCTTGAAGACTTAGCCGCTCACGGAGCTTTCCTGGGCGGCAACTTACAGATCGCCGGTTTGAACGGCCTGCTTCTGGGGGTAGCCAAAGAGCGCGGCGTGGAGGGAGCCTGTCTCTTAGGAGAGGTACCCGGCTATGCCGCCCGCCTGCATAACCCCATGGCCGCCTTGGCGGTGGTGCGCGTACTAGAGAGCATGCTGGGGCTCAAGATTAACCTGGACGAACTTACTGCCGTTGCCGAGGAGGGGCGCGAGCACATGAAGCAAATGGCCGCCGAGGCCATGGAGGAATATATCGACTACTTCACCGAACCTATTTGGGAGCAGGAAGAGGATGAGCCCGAAGATGAGTGAGTCGGATCATCAAGAAGGAACGTTGGCGGAGATCCTCCTCCGCTTGCGGGATGATGCCCAAGATCCCTCCTACCCTCTGCTCTCCGGGCTGTCTGATCTCAGCACCGGCGAGCGTCGACTTTTTGGAGAGACCTGGGGACACCTCAGTACCGAGCGAAAGCGTATCGTACTCAGCCGCCTTACGACACTGGCCGAGGATAACGTAGAATATGACTTCGGGGCGGTATTCAAGCATGCCCTCAATGATGACGATGATGCCGTGCGGCAAAAGGCCATCGAGGGATTATGGGAAAGCGAGGAGTCATCGCTCATCAACCCCTTGCTTGGCCTATTCGCCAGTGACCGCTCAATTGCAGTGCGGGAAGCTGCCGCCACTGCCCTCGGCAGGTTCGCCGTTCTGGCAGAGTGCCACAAGATTTCTGCAGAGCATATCGCTAGGCTGAGCCAGTCCATGCTCGCGGCGGTAAACAATCCCGCCGAGCCGCTACCACTGCGCTGCCGGACACTTGAGGCTGTAGCTCCTTTTAGCCTCGCCACCGTCACTCAGGCCATCTGGGCAGCCTATCGTCATGACGAACCGGAGATGCACGCTTCGGCCATCAAGGCTATGGGGATTAACCGCGATCTGCTCTGGTTGCCCACCATTCTCCAGGAATTTGCCAGCGACCGCCCGGAAATAAGGCATGTTGCAGCTGAAGCGGCGGGAGCGCTGGGCGAAGCAGAAGCGGCAGGACCACTCGGCGAGCTTTTGGGCGACGCCGATTCCAAAGTAAGGCTGGCCGCCGCAGAGGCATTGGGCAATATCGGCGGGGCCGAGGCCAAACGGGCTCTAAAACCCGCCCTCAGACACAAAGATCAGTCTCTGCGCAAGGCCGCTATCGATGCCCTTGCCGAGATCGAGTTTTTTGAGGAACCTTTCTCGCCCCATCATCCAGTATGAAACCAATGCCGGAGCTGAAGATAGGCGGTACTGTTGCCATCTTGACAAAAGAGTTGCGAGCCAAGCGCAGGAGCCAGGATAAATGAGGAATTATGTGAGGAGTAGCCCCTTGAAAGATATCGCCAAATTTCTCTGCGCAGTCTTACTGTTATGTGCTGGCATTGGCACATTTACTGCCTGCGATACCATCAAAGTTAACGGGGTGAGCTTAGACAAAACTGAGATGTCGGTCGCGGTCGATTCTGGTTTCTTATTAACCCCAACCATCGCTCCCGAAAAAGCAAAAACGAAAACTGTCACCTGGTCATCCGACAGCCCTGATATCGCTTCTGTTTCAGACTACGGCTGGGTGGAGGGCAAATCAGAGGGGGTAGCGACAATAACCGTTACCACAGACGACGGGGCATTCACAGCATCTTGCAACGTAACCATCACCTCCCCAACCGGGAAAACCAAGGCTCAAGTCAAAGCAGCCTTTGAAGCAGCCGGGTATACCGAAACATACAGCTTCGGGATAGATTCCGCATTTCTGCCTGCTTACACATATACCAAAGGAGAAAGTAGTTTTATCGCCATCTTTGGCACCAGCGAAGAAATCGCCGCCACGGTCAAACCCGCCTTCGACGAAATCGCCCAAGCCAACGGATTGACCTGCCAACAGGACGGCAGGATTATTTACTACGGAGCAGCGGATGCGATAATCATTTTCGAGGCTATCCAGTTTTAGCCGCACTCAGAGCCGACCTTTGCCTATTGAAGCATGCCGCTGTTATTCAATATTTGAGTGCCATAAATAAAGATTGCATCGGCTCCGGGAGTGAACGTTATAAACATGTCCAGGTAGTTATAGTCAATGTAGCGCAAGTCAATCAAGGTGATCTTCGAGTAATTATCTAATAGCAACGGGGCCAGCGAAGATCCGAACGAGTCACGGAACATATACAGTTCCCTCCCCGTATCACACGCATGGTTCTCTATTTCCACGACCATCTGCGGGCCGGCCAGAAACAGGTTATAGGGATCTATGCCGCTGAATAAATCTGGGTTATACACCTGAATCTCCCGCCTCCCGGTTGCCTCGTACACATATACCGTCGCCGCCTTGGTGGTGGCACTGGTGAGGTACACCAGCGTTTCCGGCCTCGCGGGCAACGCCGCCTGACCATAATAGGCGCCATAGAAAGGAGCCATTTCGTTGGGTGTATAGTTATGCAAGGCACTATAACCGGATCCCATTGAAGCGAGTATTTTTTCCGCAACATGCAGAATAGCCTCCTGCCGCCAGTGAAGATCCGTAAGATAGTAATCCTCTATCGCCAAATCTCCGAAGATGTCGATGTAGACCATTCCTGGCATATTGTCGGTCATGAGTTCCACCAGGCGGGCGTAATCAAGTGAAGGATATCCGTTCTGTTCTGCCACAAAGTAATTCTTATCAGGGATTATGGAATAGTATAGGTTCAAGCCAGCCAGATATTTCGCGGAAACAACACTGAACTTGTCGGCGGCACGTAAAATTGCACGCTCGTCCAGCGGGTATTCCGTCTTATAAAGACCCCTGCCAACTACGTAGACCCCGTTGTTGTCACGGACACGCAGCAGCCCATAAGCCGCAATCGCCTTGATAGTACGAAAAGCATCGCGCCCTACAAATTGATCAAGAAAGTATTCTTCATACTCTTGGTAAACCCTCTTGTCCAAAAAATCAGAGAGTTGCGGGTTTGGAACCTGCCTGAGCATGCGCCGCTCATTCACTGACACGTCCGCATCGGGGAGCACCAAATTAGCGACGGGTAACCCAAATACCACCAACAGGAATACCGCTATGACCGCAATGTTTTTTATCTTATCACGCATGGCGTGCCCTCTTAGAATCGAAAGTACAGGAATGGGTTGAACGACCCATCTACCAAAAATCCTACTGTCAACAACAGTAGCGCCATAATAGCTACCGGCTCAGCGATGTCCAGAACCCTGGTGATGACCATATTCCTGCGCAGCTTCCCGCCGATGGCGGCCACGAGCGGCGTAGAGGCGACTGCCGCAATGGCGAACAGCCCCGCATAACTGCTAAGATAGTATCGGCTTTCAACTCCCCAAAATGCGCGCCCGCCCATTCCGGACATTGCAGCAAAGTTACGGCCAACCTCACTCAAAGTGTCAGCATTAAAGATGACAAAGCCGAAGAAAACGGCCGCCATGGCAAAAATATGGCCAAATACCCTTGGTATCTTGCCCAACACCTTAAGCAACACCAATTTCTCCAGTGCCAGCAACGCCGCAAAATAGAGGCCCCAGGCGATGAAATTCCAACTAGCTCCGTGCCAGAACCCCGTCAATAACCACACGACCGCGATATTGAAAAACCACTTCGGCTTCGACACTCTATTGCCCCCTAGCGGGATATAGATGTAGTCGCGGAACCATCTAGACAGGGTCATGTGCCATCTGCGCCAGAAATCGGTAACCGAGCGCGCCATATAGGGAAGATTGAAGTTTTCGGGGAACTTAAACCCCAGCATCGCGCCTAATCCTATGGCCATATCGGAATAACCGGAGAAGTCAAAATAGATCTGGAAAAAGAAAGCCGCCGCACCCATCCAGGCAAACAGCACCGAGGACTCCCCCGAGTATGAAATAATACTGCCCAATTCAGCCATGGTGTTCGCAACCAATACTTTCTTGGCAAGCCCTAAAACAAAACGCCGCACACCATATGAGAATCCAGCAATGGTTATCGCTCTGTTATCCAGCTCGCGTTCTACCTCGGTATAGCGCACGATGGGCCCCGCCACCAATTGCGGGAACATGGCGACATAAGTCGCAAATTTTACCAGATTTCTTTGGGCCTTAGTCCGTGCCAGATATATATCAACGGTATAACTCATGTTCTGAAAGGTATAAAAGCTGATACCGATAGGCATCACAGCTTTCAACAGAGGAAGGGATATATTCAACATGGAGTTGATATTCTCAATGAAGAAGTCGCAGTACTTGAAATATCCCAACAGGCCCAAATTGGCTAGCAGAGAGACCGCCAGGGTAATTTTGGGGATAATCCGCTCGCCCCTAAACCGCTCAATCAACAGCGAACACGTATAGTTAATGGCCACCGAAAACAGCAGCGCCAAAACCATGAGCTGTTCTCCATAGAAGTAAAAGAGCAGGCTAGCGGCCAGCAGTATGCCGTTTCTCGCACCTAAAAAGCGCTGCGGTACCGCATAATACAGTAGCAGTACCGCAGGCAAGAAGACAAAAAGAAATGAGATGCTGGAGAATACCATCGGCTAACCGCAAGAATGTCTTACTTCAGACCGAGGAAGACCCGCGCGATGTTGTCGGCATTAGTCCTATCGGCCAGTGCCAACAGGATAACATCACCAATACGCTCAATCCTCTTGGCACCAGCGCCCATACAAATCCACTTATCATGGTCAATATTGTCATCTATCGACTTCATCCAGGCCTCTGCGTTCTCACCATTCTTGATCTTCACCACCACCAGTGAGTAGTCAGCGGGAGACATAGCCGACTCGGACGCACACGCATCCTGGAAAGGGATACCGTCAATGCCCAGAAACCAAGAACACCTGCTGGCAACCGCCTCGGTATCGTGGAACATGGTATACGTCATGTGATCCTTTATGTACTGCGTCTGTTCAACATGTTCGTATATATATTCAATAATCTCTCTACACGATTTATCTAGGACCTCGCCGCCTGATGCCCCGTGGTCATTACTGTTGCAAGCAACGAAAGGCATGAGCATTAAGAGAGCCAGAAGTGCCGCCATTGATTTTCTCATTTTCCATCCTTTGTTTAATTTGCATCGGTGCCAGTGGCCATCTACCAATCAGCCAAGCTACAGGTGGGCACTCATTACTTTACAGTTTTTCGGCAGAGGCAACCACCAACTACAAATTATAACGGTGTTTGTAGGCAAAAGATAGGGTTAACTGGCTCACAAAAACGGCACGGAAAGAAGCACCCCACCCGTCCCCAGACCGAATCTGCCATGCGACAGACTTTTAGTGAAATATGGCCGCCAGACTCTTAATCTGGATATTCACCTGCCTTTCGCGGTATGATTCCAATATGACACTTCCGACTCTGGCCGGGCTCAAGGTTCGGTTGTGCCCCAAATCTGCCGCCGATGCCCGAAGCGACTATCGCTGGCAGAAAGATGCCGAGCTTATGGCCTTAAATGGCAACGAACCGCTCCGGGAATCTTTCCTAGATTACCTAACCCTGAGTGCCGCCGACTATGGCACCGCGAACGGCATGGAGATGTTTGCTATCCGCACCCTGTCAGAAAACCGCCATATCGGCAACTGCGCACTATACCAACTTGACCATGCGGCTGGCGAAGCGCAACTTGGCATTACTCTCGGCGAGCGAGACTGCTGGGGACATGGTTATGGACATGATGCCATGATGACCATGGTCAATTATGCCTTAGAGTCCCTCGGATTGGTAAGGCTACATCTTAAAACCCTAGAGAATAACGACCGCGCCAGAAGGTGTTTTGAAAAATGTGGCTTTTCGCCTTACGGAAAACTGCTGCACGAGGGGCACCAATACATCTTGATGGAACTTCGCGCGGCCTCCATGCCTAGCCCCGCAGAAGATCAAGCCCCTGGGAAAATGCTCAGCTAAATGCCGTAACCACAGCCATCCCAACCACCGTCTTCTCGCTGCGGAGATTTTCTACCCATACCTCAAGCGTTATCCGCTCCCCCAGCGCCTCTTTCACCACACCACAACAGATAAGGCGCTCGCCAAGTAAATTCATTCCTTTATAGCTTACTGTAAGCTTAGTCAGCCAGCCCCAGTCTCCCAGCCATTCCACCACCATCTGCCCCAAAAAAGCCAGCAGGAGCTGCCCGGGCACGATCACCCCCGGTAGCCCCATACTCACAGCAAAGGCACAGTCACCATGAACGGGATTATCATCTCCGGACACCACAGTCCATCTCAATAGCTGCTCTGCTGTCGGCTGTCTCTCAAACGGCGGAGCCTTAGCCCCGATCCGAATATTGCCGGGCCTCGACCGCCTAACCACCGAGCCCTCTCGGCCAAACGATGGCCAACTGTCGGCTAGTGGCAACGCTCTCGCCCCTATAGTCGGAATACTCGCCTTGAATAACAACAAAAACCGCGTGATTGTCCAACGCCGGCCTTTCGCGTATAGAGATGAGCGTTAGCGTCGCCACTAGCGTTTCCCCGGTGTGTACCAAGCGGCTGGTTTCCACATCGCTTGAGCCGTGCAACACCAAGGGGCCGAGCTTCCTCAGAGCTGATACGACCTGCTCAAAGCCCAGTGTAGCTAGTATGACCGGCGGCACTTGGTCTATCCGGTTCCACCATTGCGCATTGCCGCCCACTACTTCGGCATACCGTCGTATCAAATCGCCATTGATGACATGCTCAGACTTAAGCCAAGGATGTCCGATTTTTTGCCTGAGGTCTTCCAGCGTTAATGACGCAGTCATAGCTTTGGGAAATAGATTGTAACTGCTATGCAGTGATAAAAACAAGATGCCGCATTGCCTCATAATTAATAGCACCGAAAAGGGTAACGTTGCATCAAAAGAGAATAGCACTGACAATCTGTTCCTCGGAGCCTATGACTGGAGGAACAGATGAAAGAAA
>WRNP01000022.1 GCA_009776515.1 Dehalococcoidia bacterium
CAANCAAGAAAATGAATGACATAGCTAAATGCGTGAAACTCAGTTTCCCGATTGAGTTGCCGCTGCTATGTGGTGAGAAAATCATCGGGAATTAAGGATAATGGTATCGTAGCTAGCCTGTAAATCTGTGCATGATATATAGAAAGCTGTGGAAATGTATCCGCCGTACGTATTTAACCGTAATACTTGCGCTCATACTCGGTGCGCGTCATATCAGCTTCAAATACCACAGCGATGGCGCCGGGGCCAAGATGAGCCCCAATGACAGGCCCTGTCATCATGATGAGTACCTGGCGCACGTTAATAGCTGCCTTAATCATCTCAGCGAACATTTGGGCGTCGCCAAAACAATCGGTGTGACTTATCATAATGGTATCCAACATGGTATCCGGATGGATGCTGCGCTTTATTTGGCTGGCCAATAACTGCAAGGCTGCTTTGCGCCCACGCACTTTTTCTTTGAGTTTTAGGGTACCATCAGGAGCGATGTTTAAAAGCGGCTTGACGCCCAGCATTGAACCAGCAACAGCCGAGAATTTGCTAAGCCTCCCGCCACGATGCAGATACATCAGGTCATCCACTGTAAACAACCCAAAGCAGACATGCTTTTTCTCCTCCAGCCAAGCTGCCGTTTCACCCGCAGAAAAGCCCTCGGCGCGCCTATTGGCAGCCAGCATAGCCAGAAAGCCGTGACCCGAAGTAGCACTCAGGCAATCAATGATATGTATCCCGCAGCCAGGGTATGCCGCCCGCACCTCTTGCAGAGCTGTTTCCGCGTTTTGATAAGTGGCCGAAAGACCGCTGCTTAGTATAATGAACAGGGCTTCCCGCCCCTCTTTGGCATACTCAGAGAAAGCCGCAACGAATGCGCCGTGGTTGATGAGAGTAGTCTTGGCCACACTCCCTCGGCGCAGAGCAGCGTAATACTCCTGACTGGATATTTCTTGCCAGGATCCCAAGTTATGCTCCCTTCCGTCCAAGCTAAACGGCATGGGCAACACCTTAAATCCATGCTCCTTGACGTATTCGGGTGGCAGATCGCAATTTGAATCAACCACAATGGTAAATGTGCCCATAACAACCCCTTCTGCCTTTCACTTGCACCCGCAGTTTGTACCCCGACCCCTCACCGACATTCTGACAGAACACAGTTAGAGGCTTTAAGTGTCCCAAGGTCGGTTGAAATTTTTGAGACACCTCACCAGTGCTCATATCTAGTTTTTTCGATATGTTATTATACGCAGTATAGCCCCTGCCATGTCAATAGCAACATGACCCCCAGAGGGGCCTCAGAGCGCGACGAGGAGATGGATTTCCTGTGTCCAGACCGGCACATGGAGAGTCGTTTCCCCTTGTGCCGTGTTATGTCAAATACTGGGCCGAGGTGGCTTGCCTACCCGTTTCCCCGAAACTTATTGGTTATGGGCAACCTTCTGTCCTTGCCAAAGGCACGCGCGGTGATCTTGATGCCCGGAGGCGCCTGGCGGCGCTTATACTCACTGCCATCAATGAGTCTCACCGTCTGGCGCACCACAGCCTCGTCCATGCCTGCCGCCAGCATCTGCTCCACGCTCTTGTCCTCTTCCACGTAGGCCTTGATGACAGGATCAAGCTGGTCATATGGCGGCAGACTATCGGTATCTTTTTGGTTGGGTCTCAGTTCCGCTGACGGAGGCTTATCAATCACTGAGCGAGGGATGAGGTCACAGCCAGCCTGGGCGTTGCGGTAGAGCGCCAGTTTATAAACAATGGTCTTAGGCACATCCTTTAAGATGGCGAATCCGCCCGCCATATCGCCATAGAGGGTAGCATATCCCGTGGCCATCTCACTTTTATTGCCGGTGGGCAATACGAGCCAACCGAACTTGTTGGAGAGGGCCATGAGAAAATTGCCGCGGATGCGCGCCTGAATGTTTTCCTCGGCACTATTCGCCGGCAGGCCCCGAAAAGCATCCGCCAGACTGGTTAGATAAGCCTCAAATACCGGTTCAATGGGCATGGCAATAAGCCTGATACCCAAGTTGCGGCAGAGCTGCTCCGCATCGGATACACTGCTTGGCGAGGAATAGCGGGAGGGCATGGCCACCCCAACCACATTGCCTTCGCCCAACGCATCCACTGCCACCGCAGCCACCAAACCGGAGTCGATGCCTCCTGATATTCCCAGGGCAGCCTTTTTAAATCCGTTCTTGGCACAGTAATCTCGCGTGCCGAGCACCAGGGCATCATAAATTTCCGCCTCCTGCCCCGACACAGATATCGCACGCTCCGGCAATAGTGGTTTCACCGCAGGCGCCAGCTCGCCCAGGACAATACCGCATGACCTCTCGTTGCTCTCCAGACGGGGCATGCGTGGCTCAAGGCAGAGATCCGCAATCACCAGATCTTCGTCGAAAGGCTTACCGCGTGCAAGCACCTGCCCATCTTGGTCGACGACCAAACTGTTGCCATCAAAGACCAGCTCGTCATGCCCGCCCACCAAGTTGACGTAGGCGATGGCCATGCGCTCTTCCTGGGCATGACGCACAAGCAACCCCTGTCGCTGGCCGGCTTTTTGGTAGTGGTAGGGTGAAGCGCTGATATTGACGATCAAGTTCGTGCCGATCTCCGTTGCAGTTGAAGAATGCTCGCTCCAAAGGTCTTCGCAGATGTTTACCCCAAAAGAGATACCGCCCAACAAGAACGCGGCGGACTCACGGCCTTCACAAAAGTAGCGCTTTTCATCGAACACGCCATAATTGGGCAGAAAGGCTTTATGATATACTCCGGCCAATTTGCCATCGTGGATGACCGCCGCAGCATTGTAGAGGCGCTCTGCGCAGGAGTCCACAAAACCCGCAACAACCGTCAGTCCATCCGTAGACTCCACCAGCTTATGCAGGTATTCCAAATTCTTCTCAATAAACTGCGGCTTTAAGAGCAGATCTTCCGGTGGGTAGCCGCAGACGGCAAGCTCTGGGAAAGCCACCAAGTCTACGCCCTGCGTTCGCGCACGCATAATCACTTTCTTCATCAGGTCCAAGTTTCCGATGAAGTCGCCGACAGTGGTGTTTATCTGAGCGAGCCCCAGCCTCACCGAGTGCGTGCTTGCCATCGCAGTAAGCTAATGCTAAGTGCAATGCGAGGGTTTGTCAAATACCATGGGGATGCGAGTAGTGATGAGAGGCATCAGATTTATGCCATTGGTTACAGAAGCATCGTTATCAGTCCCACACAAGAGGTTTTAGGAAGATGAATAATACAACGGCCAACAATCATGGTATGCAGGGGCTTAACAGCATCCGAATAAAACTGCATGAACAGACAGACGACTTACATTAAGGAGAAAGCCGCTTTTGGCAAGTCCAATTAGCTCCAAGCCATTACCCCCGTGTCCTCATAGAAAGTTCCGAGCTGGGTAGAGTGAGTATAAGAAATGCCGCTGTCATTATAGGTTCCAAACGTTGTCTTGATAACTTCCCAGGATGTATTGGAGCGCCTTGCGGCAGTAAAGTTGGCGGAGTACGTTATGCCCTCCCTATCGGGAGGCAATCCCGTGTTTGAGGCCTGAGCAATGGCAATGACCTCGGTTTGAGAGTATTTCGAACTCGTACCTATGTCCGTACCCGGTTGCAAGCAAGCGGGAAGAATAGCTACCAAGATAACAAGGCCAAGAATTACTGGCAGTTTCTTCAATTTCTTCCCCTCAAAGCATTTTTTTTAAATCACGGCCCACTTAATTTCCCCCTGGACATTTTAAATGCGGCAACGCTTAGCTTTAAATGAGCATCCCAAAACCCCCACCACACATTATAACTACACCGACACCAAAATACCAAACGCCGCATCATCTTTCAAGGCTATTCGCAGTTTGCGCGAATTATCTGCTTGCTTGGTATCATAAGCTAAGCCACAGCAGTGCAGACTACTGACATTCGATGCTCATTTCAAATCTGTAGATGGTTTAAATGATTTTTCATAATTGAGGCCTTCAGTATCACGGTGTACACTTTTGCCGTTCGGTTAACAGTTCCTACTGCCTGCCTGGTAGCTTTACGCCGCCAGATCATTGCTTATGCCAAGTCCACCGAAAAACGGGAGGCCGTGCAAACGCACGGCCTCCAACTCTTCACAATAACCTCTTTATCTTGAGAGGGCAATAGCAACAGAGATAGCCACGGAGGCCAAAACGAGCCCCAAGTTGATGACGACCAGAGTGGCAATCCATTGGGAGCGGGACAAGCGACGAATAACGGCCTTTACCAAGGCTTCTTCAGCCTTGTAGAGGGCTTCTTCGGCTGCCTTTTTGGCAGCAATAGCAATCTCCTCGGCACGATTACTGGCATCCCGGGCATGCCTGGCAGCCTCTTCGGCACGAATGGTCGCCTCGCGGGCAGCACGCGCCGCTTCTTCCGACCTGACAGTGGCTTGGTGGGAAGCACGTGCCGCTTCCTCAGACCGGACAGTAGCTTGGTTTGAGGCTTCCTGAGCGCGTGATACTGCCTGCTCGCCAAGGATCCTAACAGCTGTAGCCAGGGCATCGTCGCCCGCAATATCAGCCGCCTCTGCTTTCCGGGCAATATCCTGCGAGATCTTCATGGCCTGAGCAGCCGCCAGCTTAGCATCCTTGCCGGCCTCATCTGTCTTGCTGGCCATCAAACCGGATACGAGGGTGGCAGCCTCTACGGCCGTATCGCCTGCCATATCAGTGTGCTCAGCCTTACGGGCAAGTTGCTCGGACAAGCGGAAAGCTTCTGCGGCGGCCTGTTTGGCCTCTCGCCCGGCCTCGTCAGCTTTCTTAAGGGCTTCTACCGTCTGGTTGGCTACAGCCTCGGCGGCAGCCAGCTTGGCAGCCTTGGCCTTTTCCTCGGCGGCCAAAGCAGCCTCGGCGGCGGCTCTCATGGCAATCTCAATGGCCTCACGCGCAGCCTCGGCGGCTTCTTGAGCTCTGGCTGCGGCGACCTCGGCGGATTTGGCGGCTGCAACAGCCGCTTCCCGGGCAGCCTGAGTTGCCTCTTCGGCCCGCCGACCTGCGTCCTCAGCGGCATACTTAGCGGCAAGGGCCATCTCTTCAGCCCGCCGTCCTGCGTCCTCGGCGGACTTCTTAGCAAACTCAGCAGCTTCTCTAGCCGTGCGCATAGCCTCCTCGGCTCCTTGGCTAGCTTTTAGCGCTGCCGCATTGGCCGCTTCCTCGGCGGCTTTCCTGGCAATCTCGGCAGCTTCTCTAGCTGTACGGATAGCCTCCTCAGCNCCCTGGGCTGCTTTCAGAGCCGCAGCATTGGCCGCGCCTTCGGCGGCGGTACCGGCCATTTGAGCGGACTGGGTGGCAGCCGCAGAAGCCTCATGAGCAGTACGGGAGGCCTCTTCCGCCAGGCGAGCCAACTCCTCGACTCGCCTGATATTTCTTTCCATTTCATCCAGGATGACAGGCAGCGGTTTTACCATTATTTGAGGACCGGGGGCTGCGGTTTGCTCAGCTTCGTTGGGCTTTTTGGGCTCCATTTGTTTCCTCCGTCTTGTTATTTTATGGTTTCGCCTATTCGGTGAAACAAAAGCGCCGCCTTATCAATGATTGCGGGTGGCTCTTGATTGCAAGACATGCACTTAGCTGCCTATCAGGAACAAGATAACATCGCCAGAAGCGAGTGTCAATACATTTTCAGGTAAAATTTGCGGTCGATATAACCGTGAATATTATGCGAAATATGTGCCGGCAGAAAGTTTAAACTCGTCGCTAGCCAACACGGCCGTGGAAGACCTTAGGCCTCTGGGGGCGACACCATCTCCCAAGCCGCCCAATACTTAACCCAGAATAGTCAGCAGCTGAAGATACGGCACGATAACAATGCTGTAGAAGATAACGCCGACTACGAGCCCTACGATATAGAGAAGACCTGAGATGCGGCCCTCTCCGGCAATAACATGCTGGCGGAAAGGGCAACCCTCAGCCATGACGGAAAAATAGGCCATACCAAAGGCTCCGATGGAGGCCAGGGGAATGAGGACAAGTGGCTGGACATTGAGGCCCTCGGAGAGCATTGGCATAGCTTGCCAGCCGCCGACATTAGTGAAGTTTAGCAGATTGCCGTTAAAAAAGTTAACCAAGGCAAATCCGGCCACGGCACCGACAAAGATACCGATTATTCCTTTGAGCCGATAGGGATCTTTGATGAGGTAGAAGTCGCGGATGCCGCTGATGGTACAAAAGCGCGAGCGCTGCCCCAAATAACCCACAATGGTACCGACAATAAGGGTCGCCAATCCGAGGATCATTTCACCCTCCTTACTTTCCATTTGACGTATTCGCAAGCGGCCACTACTCCCAAGACGATACAGCCAAGGATGAGCATAGCGAACGGCATACCGTAGGCAGCTAGGATAGTCGTACGGATGGGGCACGAACCCCACAATAGAGCAAAGTTAATGATGATGAAGCCCAGAATGAAAGCCAGGATGTTGTCGCGCACCGGGCCGGGGCGGAATTTGAATTCCTTGTTTATAATGGCAGCAATGAAACTGCCAAGGACAAAGCCAACAGATGTTAACACCGGTACATTAGTGAAGATGTTGTGAATGGTGAAAGGCGGGTCGGGGCGCAAAAACTCAACCGGATTGTTATTAACCAACCAGTTAATTAGGTTGGCTGGGTGCGAGATGCCGCAGATACCGGCCGCAGCGGGCGGCTGCAACTCAAAAAACCCCTGCACCACAGCCGCCAGTACCCCCATGGTCAGGCCGGTAATGAGGGCCATGTTGCCGCTTAATTTGAAATGAAAACGCTTCTTAGGTTTTGCCTCAGGCTCTGTCATGCTTGCTAGTTCCTCCTGCCCAAGTGATGATTAACATTCATAACCCACTGCCCTGCTACGATCAGCAGTACCCTTAAGTATTGGCGATGGCCTGCGCTTAACCCTGTCAAGACTGGGCTTGGCTTTACCCTTTGGCGACCACGACCTTTTTCGCCGCTTCGCGGATGAAAGGAATGAACTGGGCAATGGTAGTAGCGGGATTGGGCTTGGTCAGTTCTCCAGCGACGCGGTTGATCTTACAAGCAGCAGTACAGGCTTCAACCACCGGCAGGCCGAAGGCGATAAGCGCCGAGACCTCTCCGGTTATAGTATCTCCTGTGCCGCCGATAGGCTCCATGGCAGGCACGCTAGGCTCTTTGATCACGCCAGCCACCTGCCCATCTACGATCACGTGGTCAATCGGAGCCTTAACGATCATATACTTGGGCGCATCACCATTAGCGTAAGCTTCTTGGCTCAACCGGGGAACTTCGGTCTGGTCGACATCAAAGATGAAGTGCTGGACATAGGCAGGGTGAGCAGCATCGGGATCAGCCAGGAAGCTGATCTCTCCTGGATCAGGTGTAAAGAGATCGAATTTTTGCGCCAGCTTTACGGCCTTGGCGTTAAGCAGCGCACCCGCGTCGGCAATCATAAAGGGCCGCTTCTCCATCTTGTGAGCCGCCTCAACGAAGTTGATAAAGGTATCACGGGTGGGCAGAATATAGTGTAGCGTTACCACGCTGGGCTTGATAGCCGATAGCTCGTCCGTGAGGTGCTTTAAAAGTGTCACCGTGCCCTCACCCATACCCGTATCGCCAATGACGAAAGCGAGTGGGTCCTCTGCCCCAAGAGCTTGCGAGACGACCGAGGCGGCGGAGATCATGGCGGCCGTACCCAGGGTGACATATTGCCCCTCCAGGGTATAATCACCAATCGTGAGCTTATCGCCCAAATATGATACCCGCCCGTAGGTCAACGGCAAGCCTTCAACAGGGATGGTGCCGGCTAGAAGCAACATCGCTACTTTCCCTTCTTTGTGCTTTGTTTCTGGTAAATTTCCAGCGCCTTATTATAGGCGTGCTCCAAGGTGTAGGCACAAATGGTCTTCCCAAGCTCGCGCGGGCGCGGCCCCTGACCGATGATGGTGCCATAGAGCTTCATGCCTAAAAATGGGATATCGGGACAGCCGCCGCCAGAGATATTGACGATACTGCCCGTAGCCTTTTGATAGGTGATCTTCATGTTGCCCACGCGTACCATCACATAGTCGCCGTAATCGACCGTTTTGATGAGCTTGGTGAGATAGACCGGCGTCAGCTTGGCTCCCTTGGGCATGAAGAGGATGTCCAAAATGAGAACATCTTTCTCAATGAGCAAATTTTCGGCAGCATCAACATCGGTTGCGTCTACTTCAATGGCCAAATCGCATCCGGTGCGGTAGTCAACCGGCGGGGCAACTTCGCGCAGCTTGAACCCTGCTTCGTCCAATACGTGCTTCGCCCGCATGGCATGATAGATATAATCGAAGACAACGAGGGCCTTGTCCTTTTCTTCCTCAGGCAAGTGCAACACCTCCTTGATCGAGGGTGGGAATTTATCTCAGTTTATTACTTAAGGTAAAACGGTGTCAATATATCTGTGTCGAGATATCGCCGATATCATCCCTTGGACTGTGCTATGCTATCTCAGGATATCAATAACTGCGGAGGTTGCCATGCATCCAAAAGAACTGAGGTACAGCCCAGAGCATATTTGGCTGAGGGACGAGGGTAGCGGGCAGTTCCGATTGGGCATCACCTACCGTTACCAAGAGCAACTAAAAGCTCTGGTTTATCTCGAGTTGCCGCCTGCAGGAAGAGAACTTAAGTGCGGCGAGCCCTTTGGTGCTATAGAGTCGTCCAAGGCAAGTGTCGATCTCATCAGCCCCATTGACGGCACAGTGGTCGTAGCTAATGCCGCCGCTATCCAGAAGCCCGGCTTGGTCAATGCCGATCCCTACGGCGAGGGTTGGTTGGTGCTGGTGCGCTCACCGGAGGCCGGCGGGGGGAAGTCGCTTATGTCAGCGGATGCCTACCTGGCAGCCATATCCCGCGAGACCGAGTCGGGGCCATGCCAGATTTAGAGCTGACTCATTTTGATGTCATGGTCATCGGCGGCGGGCCGGCAGGTTATTCCGCCGCCGTTCGGGCCGCACAGCTTGGGGCAAGGGCAGTCTTAATCGAAAAGGACAAACTGGGCGGGGCTTGTCTGAACTATGCCTGCGTGCCCACCAAATTCTTGCGCTATGTCGGTGAGATCCAGCGTACCATGGGAAAAGCTGCCCGTTACGGCCTTGGTGACGCGCTCAATGAGATCGATTGGCCCGCCGTACAATCCCGCCGCCAGTCCCTGATCGATGCTCAGATAGAGGGGATTCGCGATCTTTTGGACAGTTATGGCGTCCACGTTATCCATGGTGAAGCACATCTACAGACAGGGCGAACGGCCTCTGTCCTCACTGACACGGGTGAGACCTCCTACCAAGCAGACAAGATCATAATTGCCACTGGTGCGAAGGGCAGCCGACTGAATATCCCCGGTATTGGGGAGGCTTTGTCCTCACGTGAGCTCCTCCAAGTGCCTAGCCTCCCCCGCCGTTTAGCCATCATCGGCGGCGGCCCAGTGGGAGTGGAGCTTGCTACCATCTTCGCCCATTTCGGGACGGCGGTCAGCCTCATTGAAGTGCTACCGCGCATCCTGCCCGACGAAGATGCTGAACTGACGGGACTGCTAGAAAAAGAACTGAAAAGGGCTTCCATCCGCCTCTACACCGCCCGTTTGGTCTGTCGCCTTGAAAAGCTCGGCGACGGTTACCGCATAGAGCTCCTCGAGGACAACGATTCGGCCATTGAAGCCGATCTGGTTGTCTGGTGTGCTGGGCAAAAGCCGTGCCTGGACGGGCTTGAGGCGGTGGGGCTTAGACTCAAAGACGGGGCACTCAGCGTAGATAAGCATCTCTACACCGGCACCGAGGGCATTTACGGCGCGGGGGATGTCACCGGCAAAGCTATGTTGGCCTATGTGGCCGTGATGCAAGGTCGGGTCGCTGCCGAGAATGCTCTGGGGCAGAACTCAATCATGAGATACCACGGCACTCCCCGCTGCGTCTTCAGCCTGCCAGAATTGGCCAGCGTCGGCATTACGGAGGACATCGCCCAAGCAAAGGGCAAGCGGGTTATGGTCGGGCGTTCCCTATTCTCAACCAATATCGCCGCCACTATCTACGGCGAGCGACGCGGCTTGGTGAAAGTGGTAGCGGAAGCGGAAAGCGGAAGACTGTTGGGGGNGCAGATCTTGGGCCCCGAAGCCCCGTTGCTTATCCACGAGGCAGCCCTAGCCATAAAAATGCGCGCCTCCGTCTACGACATCCAAGACACCTTGCATATACACCCCAGCCTGGCTGAGGCTCTCTGGGAGGCATCCTTTGATGCCACGGGCAAGGCGATGAGTACCAGAAAATCCCCTGGCACTCGGGCACATTAGATCACGAACTTGCCGTTTCGATACAGCAGCTCGCCATCCACTCTGATCTCCCCACCATCCCGTAAGTCGCACACCATGTCCCAATGGATGGCGGACTTGTTCCGACTACCCGTCTCCGGATAGCCCGCTCCGAGCGCCATATGAAAACTGCCGCCAATCTTTTCGTCGAAGAGGATCTCGCGCGTAAACTGGGTGATGCCTTCATTGGTACCAATTGCGAACTCGCCCAGGTATCGCGCCCCGGCATCCGTATCCAGGGTCTTCAGCAGGAAATCTTCGTTCTTCTCTGCTGTGGCCTTGATCACCCGCCCCTGGCTGAAATGCAACCGGATACCGATGACCTCCCTGCCAGACTCAATGGCAGGATATGAGAAATAGACATATCCCTCGGCAGAGTCTTCCACCGGACCAGTAAAGACCTCACCATCCGGGACGTTAAACTTGCCTGCACAGTTTATAAAGGTACGCCCAGCCACACTAAGCCGCAGATCGGTCTCTGGCCCAATGACGTGTACTTGGTCCCTGCCCTTAAGCCACTGCACAATGCGTTCTTGCTCGGTAGCAACCTTCTGCCAGTACCCGATGGGATCAACAAGGTCGGGCAGGCAGGCCTTATACAAGAAATCCTCGTAGTCGCCAAGGCTCATCTCAGCATCCTGTGCAAAGGCATTGGTGGGATACGGAGCAAGCACCCAGCGCAATTCCCCAGCTGCCGAGCGGCGCATCATAGCATCTGTAAGCTCAGTGCGTGCCTGGTCATAGATGACCATCTTGGCCGGATCAATGCGGCTTAAGGCCTTGGTGTTCTCTTCGCCGATGATGACAATGCGCACATCGTACTTCTCGGTGATGAGGCGCTGTCCCTCGTGTACATACTCCAGCTGCTCCCGGGAGCCATAACGATAGAGGAGCTCCATGGTATCTGCGGAGCTTGCCATGACCCATGGGAACCCTCCAGCCTGGAGTACCTTAGCATAGATGGCCCGAGTAAGAGGTGCGGCGATCGCCGGAGCTACGATGGCCACCTTGTCGCCGGGCTTTACGCCAACCGAGTATCCCACCAAAAGCTCGGCAAGTTTTTCGATCCTTATGTCAGCCATAAGACCTCCCCCGGGTAGCTATGAGTCGCCGGATGTGTTCCCTCTGCTAGCCATAGCGGGCAATTAACGGGTATTACCCATCGGATTTGAGCATTTTGCTTTCCTATTATACTCGAATCTTCCCCAGTCGTCGCATATCGCGTGCTATATGTTTATTGACTTGAACATGGTCGCTGGGCTACACTTCTAGGCAAGTTTTTTGTCTGCAACTTTGTCAGGATTGGGAGGTAGAAAGTGAAACTGCTTGTGGTTGGTTGCGGCCAGTGCGGCGGTCGGCTGGCCGATGAATTTGCCATCATGAACAAGAAGGCTCGCATCCAGGGCAATTTCGATATCGTAACGAATGTCCTGGCAGTCAACACCGATGTGGCTGACCTTTCGGGTCTTATGCATATCAAACCCGATTATCAGCACCGCATTCTTATCGGCACCAAAAAAACCGGCGGGCACGGCGTAGGCAAGATGAATGAGATGGGAGCAGAGGTAGCCCGCATCGACGGCGACAAGATCATTGAGTCTATTCGACTAACCCCCAAGCTAAGCGATACCGATGCCTTTCTGCTCATCGCTTCCGCTGCGGGCGGCACCGGCTCAGGCTCAATCTCAGTGCTCACCCATCTCATCAAGGAGCGCTTCTTGGATAAGCCGGTCTATAACATGATCGTGTTGCCTTTCAAATATGAGGAGGCTACCGAGGAGCGCTCAATTTTTAACGTTGGAACCTGCCTTAAGTCTTCTTATCTAGCCGCCGACGCCATCTTCCTGGTTGACAACCAGCGCTATCTCAAAAAGAACGTGCCTATCCGCAATAACCTAGCCAAGATCAACCGCATGGTGGTCAAGCCTTTTTACAATATGCTTTCTGCCGGCGAGGAGGTCAACCCCAAGTTTATTGGCAGTAAGGTACTTGATGCCGGGGACATCATCCAAACCCTCTCCGGCTGGTCGGTTATCGGCTATGGCAGAGCAAGAGTCCCCCACTTCATGGCGGAGCATTTTAGGGACAAAAGCTCGCAGACCCAGCGTGGTGTCCAGGCCATGGACGAGGCTTTGGCGGATCTTTCGGTCAAGGCTAATCCCACCGAGGCCAAGAAAGCACTCTATCTGCTGACGGCCCCGCCCGGGGAAATGAACATGGATCTCATCAACGACCTTTCCCAAACGCTCAAAACCATGGCTACCGAGGCGGTCATCCGTAGCGGTGACTATCCCCGCGGCCAAAACAGCATCATTGAGGTGACAGTAATTCTCTCCGAGCTCGTCAACTCACGCAAGGTGATGGACTATTTCGGGCGAGCCATTGAGTATATCAACCGCGCCCGACACCGCCAGAGTGGAGTGCAGTACGATCAGATCGGCATGGCCGAGGCTTTTAAGGATATACCCAGTCTATTGTAGAGAATCCTCATGATAACGCTAAGAGCGGCACCCTGGGGTGCCGCTCTTATTTTTACAGCCGGAGAGACTTCTTGCTTCTAGTCCTCCTTCTCCTCAATCACATGATCATCGTCCAGTGGCTCAGCAGACTCACTCTCGCCCGCGCTCTTATACATCTTAGCCAGTTTGTCCATACGCTCCTGCATCTTCTTCTTGGCAAGCTTGGCAAGTTGTGCGTCGCCGGTGGGCGGTTCATCCACCCCACCGATGGATTGCTCAAAGGCTTGGTCCGGGGGGCTATCTTTGGCTACCGGCGTCTTGGCAAGTGGTACGGCACGTTTGGGTAGCGGGCGCCTGGATAGCTCCAGGATGGGTTTGGCTTCACCTGAAAAGAGAGTGCTGATCTCGCGCGCAGCCGCTCGTGCCGCATCGGCAGCCTCATGGGCAGCTCGGATTGACTCATCCGTAGCGCTACGTACCGAGGAGCTTATGGCCTCAGCCCGAGCTACAGCTTCGCGGGATGAGGCGATTGAGGATTCGGTGGCCTGCTGGGCTTCTCGGGCGGAGGTATCCACGCTCTCGATCTTTTTCTGAATCAGTAAATCCCATTCGGCGAGCGATTCTTTGATGGACTCTGCAACCTTATCTACCCGAGTGATGGCCTGCACCGCCGTATCCAAAGACTTGCCGGCGGCTTCGGCGGCCTGACGGCTCATTTTTTCGGCCCCCGCAGCGGCTTCTTGGGCCTGCTTGCGGGCTTCTTCGGTTTTTGCCTGGGATTCCTTGGCAATATTCATAATCTCAGCCACAGCCTGGTTCATCGCGGCGGTGTTGCTGTCGGTGGCTTCTTTGAGCTCCCGCCCTGCTTCTGCGGCTACTCGTTTGGCGCCTTGGGAGGCCTCTGCGGAGGCATCGCGGGCAGCCTTGACCGATTCCTGAATTCGAGCAACGGCTCCCTGAGTGTTACGGACAGCCTCTTCAGAAGATTGGCGCGCCCACTTGGCAGCCTCGTCTGCTCGCGAGATGGCCTCCTCAAATGAGCGAGCGTAGCTACGTGTGGACTCTTCATTAGCCTTGACATGCTTTTCCAGAGAGCGCAACGCATCCTTGGATGCACGAATGGCATTTTCAGTATTACTCTCGGTCACCCGCCTCACATCCTCCACCTGCTTGAGGGAATTCTCGGCAGTTTTCAACGCCTCATCGGTCGCTTTCTGGGCTACCGAGGATACCTGTTCAGCTTTCGCCAGGGCTTCCTGCGATTGCTTAAGAGCCACTCCGGCGGCCTCGGTTGCCTCCTGTCCGGTCCGCTCAAGACGAGTCAGTGCCTGCCGGGATTCCTGCAGGGCGCGGCTCGCCTCAGTTTTGGCCTGAGTGACAGACTCCTCCAGGCGGCGCGTATTGCGTTCATACTCCTGTGCAAGCGAGAGCGCCGCCTCTTGATTGCGGCGGATGGTTTCTTCAAGACGGCTCACGGCTTGAGCCAAGTTCTGTTGGTTGGCTTCCGCAGCCTTACGGCTGTCCTCTGCTGTCTGTTCGGCAAGTTGCAAGGCGCGCTCGCAGGCGCGGTTGTTATCCTTAGTCTGAGCATCAAGCGCTTCAGTCGTCTTTTCTGCCGCTCGAACAGCATCTTGTCCGGCGCGGGCGGCTCCCTCAGCCACTTTTTTAGCGGTCTTAGCCAGCTCTTTGGCCCGATCCATAGCCTCGCGCACCAAACGTGCCGAGACATCCTGGGCGCCTTTAAGATCGTGGTCGATATTGCTCAACTGGTCTGCCGTTTCGCGGATGGACTCGCTGCCATTTTCCATATAACGGGACACCGGCTGGGGATCGGTAGGGTTCAATTCTTCGGTCACAGCATCCTCCTAGTATCTAACTTTATCAATTTGCCGCCTATGTTACCCTATAAGTTACCGACCCGGCATCTTGTAGGGCCCCCCTGCTGGACTCGTCGCACCGTCTGTCCGCATGGCTAGTAGCTCCTTAAGCACCTTTAAATTGACTACGTCTTCGCGATTGTATTCCAACAGAATATGCAAAGCTTGCTCATCGTAGTCGTTTACATATCGCCACCATAGACGGACGGCATCCAAGCCATTTAGGTCCTTGAGCTTGCGCGGGATGCCCAGCATCTGCTCAACCCGCTTTAATCCGCCGAACAGGCGGCAACGCCAACAGTGATACATCAAATCGTAGTGAGCAAACAAGCGCTCCAAGTCGATTCCCAAGCACGCACGGATGAATGGCAAATCAAAACGACTGCCGTTGTAGGTATGGATCATGCTTACGCCATCAAGCGCCGCTAGCAATTTATCTGATGTTACGTCTTCTCCAACCAATTGAATAAAGCTCTGGCTATCACCATTAACAAGATGGATGCCGATAACAGTAATTTGACTGTCTTCAGGCGCGAGTCCGGTGGTCTCTATATCCAGATAGGCATCCATATGGCGGCTACCATTATAGCACAGCGCAACAGGTTTGCCCTTGCAGCTAGCCATCGGTTTTGATAAACTGGATAAAGGGGCCGTTAGCTCAGTTGGTAGAGCATCTGACTTTTAATCAGAGGGTCGCAGGTTCGAGCCCTGCACGGCTCACTCTCACTCTCCCCGTTTTTGCCAACAGAACTGCCAACATTTAGCTTTGTTTCTTGGTTGTCCACGCTGGAGAGAGCCCTGTCGAATTTATGAGCGGCATCTTGTTGAAGTCCAGGAAGCACGTGTGAGTAAGTATCAAGGGTAATAGCGATGCTGGCATGCCCCAGCCTCTCCGAGACGACCTTGGGATGAACCCCTGCCTTGAGCATGATCGTGGCATGGGTATGCCAGTATAGTATAATAAGATTTCAAGTAGTTTCGGCCTCATCATCTCCCTCGGTATGCTTGCTTGATACGAATGATATTCAAGACCCGCGCCGTGCACAGGCGTATCCCCGAAGCCGCGCAGTTGCTCGGTTATGCCATTGGCTTGCTCACTGTCAATCGTGGCAAAATCCCTTGTGACAATTTCGTCACTATAATCCATTGCCACAATGTACAATGTACAACTGATAGAGTAGATATCAAGGGAGCCAACCTACGCTACAATCGTTCACAATTCTGGCTTGGTAAGTTCAACGAAGCAATTTACCGCTTATTCCCGTATATACCTTGAAGAGAAGCGCTTTAACCGGATGGTTTCATCGGCACGGGTACTGAATGAGAACATCATCGGTTTCGTTAAGCGCTTCAAGATAGTGGCTGACAGGTATCGCCATCGCCGGAAACGCTTTGGCTTGCGCTTTAATTTGATTGCCGACATATGCAACCGGGAGCTTGTGTGTTAGTTATACAAGAAGTCTAGCATTCGATTGTTCAAGTGCACGCCTTGCAACACAAGTAGATGAATAAGCGCTGGCTATTTGAAGCTGTTTACTATTGGCGGCGATGGTTTCCAGCTTACTAGTTTTATGCCATAGACGTCAAGGAGTTCGTCTTCGCTAACCATCGGGTAGCTTTGGCCCCCAAATGAGTATTCTTGAATGCGAAAGGCGTGGAAATTCAAAACATATCCGGCTTCCACTCCCATATAATATTTGGGGCCTCCTAAAAAGAAATATACTTCATGCGTATCACTGATTTTAAGTGATACCTCGGCTAATGGAGACGGCGACTTTTTCCCGCTTGCTAGGTGGCTCTTCCACTTCAGCCATTTATCGCCTCCTCCCCAGCTGAAGCCAAAGCCATCAAACTCACATATTATGGTGTCCTCAATGGTGATTTCCTCTCCATTAAGCTCATAAACCAACTTAAAAGGAAACTCCCCATATGTGATTTCCGGACGTGGCGGATTGGGCTGCAGACAAGAACTCAATGGCAGACAAGCCATCGGAATAAGGATAGGAAACAGCAGAACCAGAAGTGCCGCTATCAATAGGATGGTCATGGGTTTTTTCATTACACTCACAGCTCTGTTTTTGTATTTAATCCCAAAACGTCCACCGATCTATTCTTGCCTGCAGTAGCCCCCATCTCACTGCATCCAATCCGTGGTTTTTGCCTAAGTCTGGCCCACTATACCAAGTTATGGTCCACCAGGGAAGGACCTTCATTTGTACGTTCTCGTAATACATCGTTTTCAAATAGAACGTATTTCCAACACTTGGGGCACCGAAAATGGTATTTAGTACCTCCCCCCTGACCACATAGTGGGTCATTTTTGCACCGCTAAGCTTATAGCTTGTAACCGCCTCCGATGTGCAATAATGATCTACATCTATGGGATACGGGTTAAATGTTATGCAGTTAGTGCCCGTTACAATTGCATTGCACATCGCCTCGGCACCGCCCTTGGAATGTCCGACCATGGTTACTTCGTAGCCTTCATGAGCTAATACGAAGGGCTTGTTCTGTCTCAACGCAACTGTCGCAACAAACATTGATCCGATAAATACTAGAACACTCCCCAAAAAGCCAAGCCAGTCTCCACTCTTTAATGCTCCATTCGCAGGCCTCAATCCATAAGCAAATATCACAATAAGAGCGAGCAAAATTGCCAAGAACAACACGATCAATGGACGTTGTTTGCGCATGGTGCTATGATAACATAAATTATGGATATCAATAATCCGTATTTGCCAACATTCCTGCCAACATATTTGCCAACATTTGTTGGCAGTCGAAGTTACGGCAAGTTACCAAAAAGCAATTTGCCAGGCACAAAAAGTGCTCTAAAGTTACCCCACTTTACCCCTTCCCATACCCAGGCGGAATCTATTGGTTTTACGGTTACTATTGCATAATAATGAATAGGCCTCTTGCATAACTATCTTGATTATGCAAGAGGGCAGATTGCTTGGAAACCATGATGAAGCACTCCCCGCAGCAAAGCTGCGAGGTATCAGGTCAGAGAGAAACGAAGATGCATCTTTGGTTGCATCTTGTTGCACTAGTTGTTACGCTAGCTATACTCCTTGCCTGTCAGTCATGGACTACGACGACGCTTACTACCACCGAAGCTGTCACCTCGACTGAGTTAGTTTCGACTACAATAGTAGCTACGTCAACAAAGACAGGCATATCAACTATTACAGCAACTGACACAATAAAGACTACTGCCACAACCACTGCGACGGTCGCAATTTCTGTGATGCCTTGCGTTTCTCCAACTATGCCAGAAGATTTCTATATAATTTATGAAAGGGATTTTGCCTCCGGCCCATTGCTGGATACCAGTAGAAATATTTTAGGCACAACTTTAAGCAATTGGGAATATGTTTTCGTTAAGTATGTTATGCCTTGCGAAAATTTGCAGGCTATCTACGATGCTATCATTGAGCATGATATAAAATCATACAACGGCATGAAGTTAATAAACAAAGATGGTCCTGTCAGAATTCCAAGTATAACTTATGCTGTTACATTTTGCTTAGACGGCGAAACATGTTCAATTCGTTATAACGAGGACATAACCTACGCAGAATATCCAAATGTGAGGGCATTTCACAACATATTAGATAGCTACTATAAAAATACTGATGAATACCGAGCCTTTCCCCCAGATAGGCCCATGCTGACTTGAC
>WRNP01000023.1 GCA_009776515.1 Dehalococcoidia bacterium
CCCCGCCTGAAGGGCCTCGTTTTGGTGGTGGAATATTTATCATCTGGTATAATTACAGTGAAAGGTTTGAAATGGCCTTATCTGAAGTATGTGACTTACCGGAGCTTTGCCGCAGATACCCCAAACGTTGGGTGGCAGCCAGGGTGTTAGAGAGAGAAGATAACGGCGGCCAGCCTATCAAAGTTGAGGTAATCTTGGCTCATACCGATATTTACAGTGTCCGAACGGGCTTGGATAAGGGTGAATACTGCGTCATCTATACCGGCCCGGTACCTGAAGAAAAATATGTGCTGATGTATTGATAATGAGAATACGCATTAATAGAGGAAGCCCGATAACCTTCTTCGTGCGCGTCAAGGGACCGCGCGCGGGGCGGGAATTGCGTGCTCTTTTAGATACCGGCTCTTCCCTTTGCACGATTCCTGCTACCGATGCCCGCGAGATAGGCTATGCCGCTTTTTATGACCCCATAGTGGATAAGGGCGACGGTATATACACCCTTACTCAGTCCGGCATTATGGATTTAGGGGGATTGACGTTAGAAGAGGTAGTTGTGGCAGAGCTTTCGGCCAAGGCCGTGCCGGCCGTGGTCTGCCAGTTGCCGCGTATGGGCGGCATAGATATGGTTTTAGGATTGAGCTTTATGAGTCGTTTCAAGACGACCTTGGATTATGAGAGTGGTTGGTTGACTATGGAGCAGATCAGAGATGATGATGTTTAAGAAAAGAAAGTTCCCAAAGAAATATATTGCATTCTTCACAGTTGCTCCATTGCTGATGGCGGTGTCACTTATTAATTTGCCCTGCCCCATCTGTGGTGGCTGTGGTGAAGTGGGCATTACGCCCGGCATAGAAAATGTACACGTCATGCGTGTAAGCGGTTCTCAGGTTACCTCGGTCGCGAATGTCTGTGAGATGTCCACTGTTTTCCAGTATGAGATGGATGTTCGCCTTACTAACACTGGCTTTGAGGATGTGGACGGATGGCTAAAGCTGGTGCTGCGTGATTTCACCCAAGGAGCTATGCTTGACAGGCAATATGTTAATGTGCGTATTCCCGCCGAGACCACGGTGGATTTCAATTTCAGGGTCTGGTTCCGCACGGGATTTGAGATACCTCTTACCATTGAGGTGCATGTTGAGCCGGTGACCGACACAATCACAGATGAAGTCTGTGGGGGTAATGGGCGGCTCCCATTCAATATGTGGCTGATGGCGAACAATCTCAAGGACACTTTGAACGAGAAATCGCAAAAGCAGCAGGAATTCATTCCGCCAGCTCCTTTCTTTCCGCTCGATAGTTGGGCAGAGTAGTCCTATAGCCATGGGTTTTTGATCAATCTCCGCTTGATTGATCATGTTCAGCGCTGAATCGTAGCTACTTGCTTTGAGCAGATTAGCCGTGCGGGTATGCCCTTTCGTGATCTGTGGTATGAATCCTCCTCGTATAGCGTCAAAATGCACATCTTGTGATTTTTAATCAGAGCTACGACAGTTGGAGAGGCTTGCTTCTGCAAACAGCGCTGCAGGAGCATTGATGACGCAGTAGAGGCGAGAGTATAATCAATTCAAGTCGTGCAGTATCGTGGGATAGGTGCCCAGTTTTTGTGATTGACATCAAGAGCGGCATGCATGCAGGATGATCGCGGAGACAATACCTTGCCTAAAGATACAAGACGTTAAGCGGCTCGAAAGGGAAGACAAACCATGTTTGATGCGCTTGCGCGTTTTACCAGTAAATACCGCATTGCTGTCACGATGGTGTGGCTGGTGGCGGCAGTGTGCTTGTTCGTTTTTGCCCCCAAGCTCTCTGATGTTGGTGTTACCGATGAAAGCCAATTTCTGCCGCAGGATACACAGTCTGCGGTGGCGGATAGGCTACTTGCCGAAAAATTTGTTACGACGGATTCCTCTGATGGTAGCGGGGTATTGCTTTTCCATAATGAAGACGGACTCAGTGAGGGCAACCTCCAAGTGGCTGCGGCTGTCCACAGATGGCTGACATCGGAATATGCGCCCACCGAGGTTCAGCAGGTTGTTTCCATTTTTGATAATGAGGCTCTTAGCGCCCAACTTATCAGTTCTGATCAGACAACCATGATGATGCTGGTTAATTTTTCTTCTGATTCCCTCTCCCATAGCACACGGACAGCCATTGGCGAGATACGTGCCTATTTGGAGGGCTATCCCGATGATGATGTTTATTTTACCGGCAACGTCGGCATCTACCAGGATATGCTGGCCTCTGTCGAACAGACTATCGATCGTACCACCTTGGTGACTGTTATCCTGGTTGTTGTTCTGCTACTTATCATCTACCGCTCACCAGTGGCTATTTTCTTGCCTTTACTAGCCATCAGCGCAAGTTTTGCTGTCTCGGCTGGTATCTTGGGTTTGTTGGGGGCGGCTGGTGCCCAGTTCTCCACCTTGACCGAAGCCTACCTAGTGGTCATTGTATTTGGGGTAGGCACGGACTACTGCCTTTTCACGGTGTCCCGCTTTCGGGAAGAACTGCGGCAAAGAAGACTGGATGAGGCGCGGAACCATACCTTACGGCATATTGGCCCCGTTATCGCAGCCAGTGCCATCACGGTGATGGTGGCTTTCCTTTCCTTGGGTATCTCCGATTTTGGCATGTATCGCACGATGGGCTATGCTTTGGCCATTGGCGTGGGCATCACCTTGTTGGCGGGTATAACTCTGGTGCCGGCACTGACGGCGCTTTTTGGGAAATATCTCTTTTGGCCAGCAAAGACTACCGGCTTTAAGCCGGAGAGTAATAAGTCTTTTTGGCAGACCATTGGCAATTTGGTGAGCCGGCATCCGGTGGTGGTTGCTTTGCCTATCACTGTCCTGCTCCTCGTGCCTTTCCTGGCCTTGCCACGCCTGGAAAAGACCTCAGACATGGTGAACCAGCTTCCCCAAAGCTCCGAGTCGGTGCAGGGATATCGCATCATGGTGGAACGCTTCCCATCTGGGGAGCTTTCCCCGCTTTATGTTCTGGTTTCGTCTCCCGGAAGCGACCTTACGGACGATACCTCGCTCTTGGCGCTGGAAGAGCTCAGCCAGAAGCTCGGAGTGGTGTCGGGGGTGACGCGAGTGGACTACTATGCTGCCCCCGCAGCGGACATTGCATGGTTGGCTGCGGCGCTGGGTGGTTTGGGTGATGACTTGGGTCGAGGCGAAGGACTGGCGCAGCTTACTATATTACAAACGGCGGGTGATGCCTTGAAAAGCTTGGCCTTAGCTTATCCCGGCGTCCTAGGGAGCCCTAACTTTCAAGGCGTGGGGATTGCCTTAGGTGAAGCTGGGGCTCTGGCTGGGCAGCTTCAAACTTTGCCTCCCGCCGAACTCCCCGGGGCACTCTACCTATTGCAAGGAGCGGTAAAGCAGGCTGCGGATGGCTTGGGAGCGCTGGTTGGCGAGTTCCATTTGAAAAGCAGTACACCATTTACGGCCTCGCTCCTGGAGGCTTACTTTTCCAACGATCTGAGCATTGCCCGGATAAATGTCACCCTGGCAGGAAAATTGGATGCCGCTGAGAATCGCACGGCAGTGGCTGATGTGCGTGAGGTAACCGGGGAATGGCTAGGCTTGTCGTCATGGGCAGGCAGCGGCAGCGCATACTATGTGGGAGGGGAGGGGGCCCAAAGCGCCGATATTATGAGTGTCAATAATACCGACTTTAACAGAGTCGTCATTCTAGCCGTCGTGGGCATCATGGTGGTCATTGCCATTCTGCTTCGAAGCTTGGTTGCGCCACTCTATATGGTGGCAACGGTCCTCTTAAACTATGGCACGACGCTTGGCATTGCCACCTGGCTGTTTATAGGTCTTAGGGGACAGAGCGGTCTGATATATCTCATCCCTCTCTTTATCTTCGTCATCCTAGTAGCGCTGGGGGCAGACTACAACATCTTTTTGGTATCGCGTATTCGCGAGGAAGCACGCTCTCGTCCCATTCGGGAGGCGGTGAGCCAGGCTGTGACTCATACCGGCGGTGTCATTACGGCCTGTGGCGTCATTCTGGCTGGAACTTTTGCCACTCTCATGACGTCACCGCTGGAGGTTGTCTTCCAGCTCGGTGTGGCTATCAGCCTGGGAGTATTACTGGATACATTTTTGGTACGGGCTCTCCTCGTACCGGCGCTGGCGGTACTCATTAAACGCTGGAGTTGGTGGCCGTCGCGGCTGTCACGCGAGAAACATACAGGAGATAAGGGCACCGCCGATTAAGCGTGGCTCTGCCAAGCAAGAAACAGTCCAGTTTGGCGCAGATGACGTGCCAAACTGGACTGTTTGACCTTGTCTTGCATTACCTTACGATGCCTGTACAAATTGACTGTTGTAGAGTTCGGCGTAAAATCCGCCTTTGGCGAGAAGTTCGCTGTGGCTGCCGCTCTCTATGATATCGCCGTCGTTCATTACCAGGATCAGATCGGCATTTTTGATTGTTGAGAGCCTGTGTGCAATGACAAACGAGGTTCGGCGTTGAGTCAGCTTGTCCATGGCCTGTTGTACTATTCTCTCGGTACGGGTGTCAACCGAACTTGTCGCCTCATCCAATATCAGAAGCGGGGCATTTTGAATCATCGCGCGGGCGATGGTGACCAGCTGTTTTTGGCCCGCTGATAGATTGGCCCTGTCGTTTAGCACGGTGTCGTAACCATGTGGTAGCGTCTGGATGAAGTGGTGGACGCCTACTGCCTTGCAAGCGGCTTCCACTTCATCATCGGTAACACCCGGCTTGCTGTAAACGATGTTTTCTTTGATGGTGCCTTCAAAGAGCCAGGTGTCTTGCAATACCATACAGAATTGTGCGCGTACATTCTCTCGGGTAACCTGGTTGATGGGTATACCATCCAGGCAAATCTCGCCGCTGTCGATTTCGTAAAAGCGCATCAACAAATTGACCATGGTGGTTTTGCCCGCACCGGTAGGTCCGACGATGGCGATCTTTTGTCCGGCCCCTACCCGTGCCGAAAAATCGTTGATAATAGTCTTATCCTTTTCGTAGCCAAAGCGGACGTTTTTGAACTCCACTTCGCCCGTGATATTCTGTAGACTTTTAAGCTTTTGGCTTTCGTCGGGCAGTTCTTCTTCATCAAAGAATTCAAATACGCGCTCACTTGCCGCAGCTGTTCTCTGCAGGGCTTGCATTGACTGGGCTAACTGCGAGAGCGGTTGGGTGAACAGGCGTACGTAGAGCATGAAAGCGGCAATTACTCCGAGCCCGATGGTGCCATTCATGGCGAGCACGGCACCAACAATGCACACGGCCACGTAGCCCAGGTTCCCGACGAACATCATCATGGGCATCATGAGCCCAGACAAAAACTGCGATTTCCAGCCGCTGTCATAAAGCGTAGCGTTGATTTCTTCGAAGGTCTTTTTGGCCGCCTTGCCGCCGTTGTAAACCTTGACGACATTATGACCCGAATAGATTTCTTCGATATGGCCGTTGATTACTCCTAGGCCCCGCTGCTGGGTCACAAAATACTTCTGGGATTTGGACATGATAGTTGCCATCAGGGCGAAGCCAATGACAGTGGCTCCGATGGCCGTGAGGGCCATGATCCAACTGGTTGTGAACATCATGATGGCGGAACCGACAAACAGGGTGACGGCTCTCACCAAGTTGTCCAGATTTTGATTTAGGGTCTGCCCAATGGCATCAATATCATTGGCTACCCGGCTGATGACATCGCCATGGCTGGTTTTGTCAAAAAATCTTAGTGGCAACCTGTTGATCTTCTGCGAGATGCCGGTCCGCATTTTTTTCGATATTCTGGCAGAGATAGTCGCCATCATTAAGTTTTCGATAAAGCTCAGGATAGCTGCTGTGGCATATAAACCAACTAGTAGCAAGGCGATGCTTGTCACTGCCTTTAAATCAATGGCGTCTGATACGGCCTGACCTCCAATCAGCTGAGGGAGGCCTTTTTGGATTTCATCGGTTATGGCCCTAATTTTATCTGGGCCGATGACCTGGAATGCCGTACCTACAGCGGCAATGATGAGGGCCAGTGCAATTACGGGCATATAGCCTCGGCAGTAGCGCATGAACTGGACCAAGGTTTTTTTGGAATTCTTGGCCTTTTCGCTGCTACCCATGCCGGGGCGTCTTCCAGGGAACAATCTGGGGCCTTGGGTATTCCTTTTCTCGGTCTGTTCGCTCATTGTCGGAGCTCCTCTTCGCTAAGCTGGGACGTAGCTATCTCTTTGTAGACCGCACAGCTTTTAAGTAATTCTTTGTGCGTTCCTGTTCCGACCACTCGCCCCTCATCGAGTACAATTATTTTGTCAGCATCCATGATGGTACCTATCCTTTGCGCGACGATCAGGCTGGTTATGCCGGCTGTTTCCTTTTTAAGGGCGCTACGTAGAGCGCGATCTGTCTTGTAATCCAGTGCAGAAAACGAATCGTCAAAGATATAGATTTCGGGTTTGCGGCAGACCGCGCGGGCAATCGCCAGGCGCTGTTTCTGTCCGCCTGAGACGTTGGTGCCGCTTTGGGCGATGGGTGCCTCATATTTGCCGTTCATCTTTTCCACGAAGTCTGTGCTTTGGGCAATCCTCACCGCTTTTTTCACCTCGTCCTCGCTACAACTGTCGCCTCCGTTTTCGCCGTAAGCGACATTGGAACTCACCGTTCCTTTGAATAGCACCGCTTTTTGCGGCACATAGCCGATTTTGTTGTAGAGGGCTTCCAGTTTGTAGTCTTTCACATTTATCCCAGCGACAAACACCTCGCCTTCGGTGACATCAAAGAAGCGGGGCACCAGGTTTATCAGTGTAGATTTACCGCTTCCGGTGGAGCCGATAAAGGCCACGGTCTCGCCGCGCTTAGCGCTGAAACTTACGTTCTCCAAGACACAAGCGGAGGCATCGGGGTATTTGAAGCTGACGTTTTTGAAAATGACCTCACCCATTTTGCTAGACTCCCCTTCGGTTTTGGAGCCGTCTTTGATGAGGGGGTCGGTATCTAATACCTCGTTGATGCGCTTGGCGGAAACGCTAGCCCGGGGGAGCATGATAAACATTATCACCAGCATTACAAATGACAAGATGACCTGCATGGCATATTGTGAAAAGACCATCATATTGGCAAAGATAGCAATCTTGTTTGCCACTTCTGCTGCGTTGACCAAGTTGGCCCCGATCCAGAAGACAGCCAGCGGTAGCCCGCCCATGATGAGCGTCATCATGGGCATCATCACTGCCATGGCGCTGTTGGTGAATAGATGGGTGCTGGTGAGTTCCTGGTTGGCTATTTCGAATTTATCTTCTTGATAACCCTCGGCGTTATATGCCCGGACAACACGGAGCCCTGTCAGATTCTCTCTGGTTACGCGGGTTATGTTGTCGGTGAGCATCTGCATTTTGCGGAATTTTGGTAACACCAATACCATGAGAAAGGTGACTACCAGCATCAGGATCAAGATGGCAACCCCTGTAGCCAGCGACCATTCAAAACCCTTGCCGGCAATTTTGATGATTGCCCAGACGGCCATAATAGGAGCCCTAATGACTAACTGCAAGGCTATGGTGGCGAGCAGTTGGATTTGCGTCACATCGTTGGTGGAGCGGGTAATCAAACTGGAAGTTGAAAAACGGTTGATTTCTTCCATCGAAAAGGACTCAACCCTGTTAAACAGCAGGCTACGCAGCCGCTGTGATAGTGAGGTGGCGATGCGCGCCGCAAAAAACCCTACGATGATAGCACTGGCCATACTCCCCAGGGCGCACAGTAGCATAAATCCCCCGGCGGTCCAGATATCGCCCATGGCGCTACCGGGTGTTACGAGGAGAGTGGTGATCTCGTTCGTGTACTCGGGCATTTTTAATTCAAGCCAGACCTGCGAGACGATAAAAACTAAACTGATAGCAACCAACAGCCATTCAATTGGCTTTAGATGCTTAAAAATTTTAATCATGGACGACTCCTCCACTAGATTCGTATGATATGCGCAATCACATAATGAGGGAGCGCAGCCGCGCTATTTAGCGACTGAATTGATCGCTCTTTGTGCTGTGGGGATTATATCTGCAAGCTTGCCCGTGATACGGACATATTCTTTTGCATCGTACTCACCTAACAGTTGAAGCATTTCACTGACAGCGCTTGTGACTGCTTGTTGATGTTTCTCCGCCAGGTCTTTTCCTTTCTTGGTGATCGAAACCAAGATCTTCCTGCGGTCATTTTCATCGATTTGCCTGGTAATGAGTCCGTCGTCTTCCAGTTTATTCAAGGCTGCAGCAACTCTGGCGGAGCTCACACCTAATTTATTAGCGATGTCACCCGGAAGTATATTGGCTTCGTGGTGGGCAATGCATTGAAGTGCAATGGGCTTGCCTTGCAAATTGCTGTCGATAATTTGTTGCAGGCCTGCCCTGTGGAGTGCACGCATTTTTTGCAACAGCTCGTCGGCCAGTTCTGTGTAATCCATTTGCCCTGCCTGTTTCTAAAAATAGCTAATAGAGTTATATTATAATTGTATTAGCAGACTTGTCAAGGTGGTCATAGCGCCATGCCAAAACTAAGGGAACTATGCTCTCGCATAGTTCCCGATCTTGATAACTGCACCAGTCAGGACAAGAAAGATGCCTTCGCCTATCTAGGCCTCAAAATCAAAGCCACTCCGGAGGGTGCTGACGTGCGTGGATTTCTTGATTTGAACCTACTCACCACTGGACAAACATCGGCATAATCACATGCAAATAGTTGTCTGACCCTACTGGCTTGAAGACGCCTGGACTGGAGGGGGTGGTAACCTCAAGTGCGACCTGCTCTTCTTTTAACATACTGAGCAAATCCGTAAGATACTTACCGTTGAAAGCGATTTTGGCTTCGTCGCCCTGTACGATGGCATCTATTTCACCAGTGTCATCGCCAACCTCTTCCGCGCGGGCCGAAATGGAGAGCTTGCCCGGGGTGATTTCGTTACCGGGGTTGATGATGAGGCGTACGATACCAGAACCGTCACGGGCGAAGATGGAGGCCGTCTTGGTGGCGCGCAGGAATTGACTGACGTCTACCGTGACGCGAGTATCGGAGCTCTGAGGGATGAGCTGTGAGTACTGTGGGAAGGTGCCCATCACGAGCTGTGAGACAATCTCCGCATCTTTGAATTGGAATAATATCTGACTCTTCTGTTCGTTGACCCTTATCTCTACCATCTCATCTTGGTCGCTTGCTAAACGGGAGACCTCGGCCATGGTACGGGCGGGGATGATGACGACGCATTTCTGCTCGACCGCTTTCGCCAGTGGCAACTTGTGAACCGCTAGGCGGAAGCCGTCGGCGGCAACTAAGGTAAGTGTCTTACCTTCGAATTCGGCGTTTACGCCGGTAAGTACTGGACGCGCCTCGTTGGCAGCAGCAGCGAAGACCACTTGGGAGACAGCCTGCTTCAGGGCTGACAGTTCTATCTTAGTGACGATTCCATCATCTATCTTAGGTACGGGCGGGAACTCCTTGGCCTCCACGCCGTTAATGCGTGCTTCAAAGCGGGCACATTTAAGACTTAGGGTTTTGCCTTTTGGGGTGAGCGCCAGGTCTATCTTGTCGGGAGGCAGACTGCCTACGAACTCAGTCAATAACTTGGCCGGGATAGTGACAGTACCCTCTTCTTCTACTTTGGCACCTAACCAGCAGCTTACGGCAAGTTCCAGATTGGTGGCTACTAGCTTCAGTCGCCCCTGATCGGTGGCCAGGAGGACATTGTTGGTTATGGGTAAGGTCGTACGCACGGCGGCAGTGCGTCCTACCAGACTTAGACCGCGGTTGAGGTTTTCTTGAAGACACGACAGTTTCATGGCGACCCCCGAAAAATTTGGTTAATAATCTAGTATATACCCCACGTGGGCGGATACTCAAGTATTTGCACAAGCCAGTAAAAGTGCGCGCATACGGCGAGCGGCGCGGGCACGGTGGGAGACGGCGTTTTTAAGTTCCGGAGTAAGCTCGGCCATGGTCTTGCACAGCTTTGGGAAATAGAAGATGGGGTCGTAGCCAAAGCCATGCTTACCTCGGGGCTCAAGGGCGATCATGCCGCGGCAGCTGCCCGAGACCAGTTGTGCTGTACCATCCGGAGCAGCTAGGGCAATGACACAGCGGAAATGGGCTTTCCTCTTGACCCAAGGCGTGCTTTTCAGTTTGTCCAGTAAAAAAGTCACGCGCATAGCATCGTTAGCCTCTTTGCCTGCGTAGCGTGCCGAGAACACCCCTGGTGCCCCGCCCAAGATATCCACTTCCAGCCCGGAGTCGTCTGCCAGAGATGGCAACTTGCTGACCTGGGCAAACATCCGCGCTTTGAGACGGGCGTTTGTGGCGTAGGTGTGGCCTGTCTCGGCGACTTCAAGATTGAGGCCTATATCCGCAGGGCTAACAAGCTCAAAGGGAACGCCGGCAAGGAGCTCTCGCAATTCGGAGAGCTTGCCGGCGTTGTTGGTGGCGAGAAGCAGGCGGGGCAAGGCCTAATCTTCCAGTGGCTCAAAGCGAGACTGGAGTTTTTGGGTGACCTGTGGCATGGTGGTGTATTCCATCTCCTCCAGCGGCAGACGATGGGGTTCGAATGGGCCGTGCCGGCGCATGAGGTCGGCGGCGTCCAGGGCTTCTTGGCGGGCGTTGTCAAAGGAGATGTCATCAAACATATCGCGCGGACCGATGAGTTTGCCATCGGCGAGTTGGAAGCCTAGAGCAATGACGCGCGGCGGACCGTCAAAACGAGTAGGGGTGGAGCCGGATACCGAGACAGGCATTAGGGGGCCGTAGTGCGAGCCGCGCATCCAACCTTCAACCAAGATCGGATGGGCGAAAGCCTCCAGCACCTCTCCCACCGCCGGGAAAGTGCCTTGAGTGCGTACGATGCATACCGGATCGTCCTTGCCCACATAGCGGCCGGCGAGGAGCGCCAGTTTTTGGGTGGAAGAGACAGCCCCGATGTCACCCGAGTCCTTGTGGTAGACAGCTTTGACAGCATAGCGAGATGGTGCGCCGATGAAGACCAGCATGTCATAGATCTCCTCTGGGGTACTGAAGCGGATCTTGCGGTGTTGCATGATGTCATGGACTTCAAAGACAAAACCGTTATGCATGTTCTCGGCAATCACCAAGCCAATGGTGTTGAAAGGGTCGGCGAACATCTTGTAGAGGGGCATGTTCCAGGCGCCGGACGAGGTCTTGTCGGCCATGAAACAGATAATGGCTTCGGAGGGGCGCTCTTCAATCTCCATCTCGGCAAGACCCGGTCCCATGCCTTTGACGTTGCCAGAAAAGGCATCGCTGAGCAGGTCCTGCCCCGCGCCGTAGAGCCGGAGCTTCTTGGCAACGTTTGTGCAGGAGACGAAAGTGTTCCAGGCCAACTCGTGGATGACCTTGTTGTCCGTGCCTAAGGTGTGGGTCATCACCAGCTGAGCATCGTCACCGCATTTGGTAACGTGATAATCTATGAGAAGCCCATCGTTCTTGGCTTTCTCCATAGCCCGACATGCCTCGGCTAGCACATCCGGATGAGACTCGGAATGTCCGACGAATCCCCCGATGTCTGCCTTGATGACGCTGAGTGTTACGCGCATGAAGCCCTCCTGTTTTTAATTAAATGATGCCTTAACGCCGTATTTTGGTGGCGAACTATGATTAATAATCTATCCCCACTCTGGCGGTGATACCCCGCTCAAAGGGGTGCTTGAGGCTCTTCATCTCCGTGACCAAGTCGGCAAGCTCAACAAGCTCGTCAGGAGCCCCGCGCCCTGTTAGGATGAGCTCCAACCGAGCTGGCCTGGTCTTGATGAGGCGTATGACGCTCTCCAGCGGCAACAATCCCAGCCTCGTGGCGTTGATGGCTTCGTCCAGCACGACCAGGTCGTAGTTGCCGGAGGCCATTTGGTCTGTGGCATAGGCGAAAGCCTCCGCTGCCTTAAGCTTATGGGTGGCATTGTCGCGTCCTGTCACAGCCCACCCGGGGGCACCAAAGCTACGTAGGGTGATATTGGCCGCCGTTCCCATGGCGGATACTTCGCCGTGGGCAAAGTCTGGTCCTTTCATAAAGAAGACGATTAGCACACGCAAGCCGTGGCCTGCTGCCCTGAGAGCTGTACCGATAGCAGCGGTGGTCTTGCCGCGCCCATCTCCGGTGAAAACCATTACCAGCCCCTGCCGTGGGGGCGTTTCGGCGCAGGGAGCGTTTGCGGCAATCGGGGTGCGTAGTTGATGATCCATGACGGAGTGCCATCAGTTTAACAACGGCCAGATTGCCGTGTCAAGGACAGATGCATTGCCTTGCGGTCTTGCTTCTCTTACAATATCTGATCATGAAGGTCGTACGTTTTTCGGCTGGCTCTTATGTGGGGTGTGGAATTTTACAGGGCGAGTGCGTCCGTACAGCCCGACGGGGCAGACGTTGTGAGGCTGATCCCCATGCACCGGCCTATGACCTGAGTGATGTTAAGCTTCTTGCGCCCTGTCGGCCGTCAAAGGTTATTGCCCTGGGGATAAACTACAAGGACCATGCAAAAGAATTTGAACATGAGTTGCCCAAGGTGCCCCTGATGTTCCTGAAGCCAGCCACTGCTGTCATTGGGCCAGGGGAGGCTATCGTTTATCCGCCCACGGCTCAGCAGGTGGACTTTGAAGGGGAGTTGGGGGTGGTGATCCGTCGCCTAGCCCGGAAGATCAGTGTGCGGGAGGCCAGGGATTACATATTGGGGTACACTTGTATAAACGATGTTACGGCGCGTGATCTGCAACGGAAAGATGGTCAGTGGACTCGAGCTAAAGGGTTTGATACTTTCGCGCCCTTGGGGCCTTGGATTGAAACCGAGCTTGATCCCGCATCCCTCCTGATTGAGACTTATCTAAACGGGGTACGGCGGCAAAAGGCTAGCACCGCTGAGCTCATTTTTCCCGTATCGGAGATAGTGAGCTTTGTGTCGTCGGTCATGACACTTTTGCCGGGAGATGTGATCGCCACCGGCACCCCAAGCGGGGTAGGGCCGATGCAGCCGGGCGATATCGTTGAGGTAAGAATCCAAGGTATTGGCAGTCTAAAAAACTGTGTGGTGCAGGCTTAGATTGTCAAGCAAAACCTGGTCCATATGTACCCTGTTATGGCATACGCTCCGCCTAGTGAATTGCCGCCGAGGGCATATTGGGCATGCCGTGAAGCGCACGACATAATGTTTGTTTGCGCCTGTGGCGGCCTTGGCGATATAATGCCATTATCCCTATAAACATTTAATGTCGGAGGAAGACTATTGAAAAATAGACTCGTGGTCATAGATCTTGATGGTACATTGGTTGATCGGAATGGTCAGATTGCTAAAGAGGATAAAGCCGCAGTGGCGCGTCTTGTGCAGAGCTTTGTGCCAGTGGCGCTCTGCACAGGTCGTATACTTCAGACCACCGTGCCTTTTATTACAGAGCTCAATCTGGAAGCTTCCCATCATATCATGTTTGATGGGGCGCTGATATACGCGCCTCTAGGACGTGCCACGTTATTTCGCAAGCCGCTACAGTCGGATGTTGTCAGGGAATCGGTAGAGTATTGCCGCAACGAAGGTATCCATTTGGAACTTTACTCCCGTGATGCTTTTTTTACCGAGTGTGAGAACTGGTCCGATGGCATTCACCGCAACTTTTTCCGCGTTGAGCCCACCTTTGCAGTCTTTGATGGTATCTGGGATAGGGAAGCAATCTTAAAGGCGGAGATGGTGGTAGGTAGTCCTGAAGATGCCCAGAAAGCCAAAGGTTTTGCCGACCATTTCAACGGGCGACTTAATTTTTCCGTTGCTCACACCCCTGCCTACCCGGAGGTCGAATTTCTCAACATTACCCATCCGGAGGTTTCGAAGGGTGCGGCACTTCGACACATGGTTGACATGTTAGGTATTTATACCCCTGAGATTATCGCCATCGGTGACGGACTGAACGATATTTCTCTATTCAAAGAGGTTGGGCATGCCGTTGCCATGGGTGATGCCCCTGATGAGGTTAAACAGGTGTGCCAGTATATAGTGGCGGATGTTGAGCATCACGGTGTAGCCGAAGCAATCAATTATTTCTTCCCGGTGTAGGCACTGTTTTCTGGCTGTATTCTTAGAGCTGAAAGACAGTTCAAAGGTGCGGGGTATAACGACTGGTATTACCATGGAATGCCAAAGTTTTGCTTTAAGTGGGGTTCCCAGCGGGATGGTTTCCGGTAACGGCGTAGTATTGTCCAGTGATTGTGGCTAAACGAAAGGGCGGGCCTATCTATGAGGAGGTAGCGTGATGGGCGAAGGCATTCCCGTCGGTCGGATTTTTGGCATCTCCATAAGGATTCATATCTCTTGGTTTATCATCTTTGGCGTGGTGATTTGGGCGCTGACTACTAGCTTTCCTGTTGAGTGGGGGCTTGCGGTGCGCATCACGGCGGCGATCGTCACCAGCGTGTTATTTTTTGCCTCGGTGCTGCTGCATGAGCTGATGCATAGTATGGTCGCCCTGAGGAATAAGATCCCGGTCGGAGCGGTCACCCTGTTCGTTTTCGGTGGTGTTGCCCAGGTTACCGAAGAACCTCGCGAGCCCGGGGTGGAGTTCCGTGTTGCTGTCGCTGGTCCCTTGATCAGCATTATTCTCGGACTGGTGCTTTGGGGGCTATATTTCATTCTGCCGATTGGGGCTGAGGTGATCCGGGTGGTGGTCAACTGGCTGGGCTGGACCAATTTGGTGCTGGGAGTTTTCAACCTTATCCCAGCTTTTCCCATGGACGGCGGGCGCGTGCTGCGATCTATAATCTGGTGGCGCTCTCGCAATCTCCGATGCTCCACTAGGATTGCCTCTAATATTGGTAAGGTTATCGCTGTCCTCTTCATCGTTGGTGGCATCTATCTGTTTTTCTTCACGCTCTATGGCTTTAATGGGCTGTGGTTGGCGCTCATTGGCTGGTTCCTATTCAGTGCCGCCTCTGACAGTTACCAGCAACTGGTGCTACAGCAAGCCCTTCAAGGACATGCTGCGAGGGAGATCATGGCCAGCGATGGTATCCAGGTGCAGCCTGACATGAGCGTAGAAGATCTGATCAGCAACGTGATGCTTCCCAGCGGCAAACATTGTTTTATCGTGGCAGAAGATGCTTATTTGCGGGGAATGGTTACCCTGCAAGAGATAAAAGGGGTATCCGGATCCGATAGGGACAGGTACACAGTCGGCCAGGTCATGAAGCCTGTTGACCAGCTAAAGACGGTTGGCCCCGACGATGACCTGGCAACCGTTATGCGCATTTTGACGGAGAAGAATGTGAGTCAGGTGCCCGTGGTTGATCATGGGCAACTGATGGGTATGATTGGCCGGGATAACCTATTGAACTTTATAAACCTCAAAGAAAGCATGGCCATTAACCATAAATGATATGGCTAAAGAGTATTTCAACGCCGGTTCTCGATTGTTAAAGAATTGAGCATTACCATTCCTGAAGGCCTAGTCGTCCTGGAAGGATTATTCCGCGATAAGAGCACTGGTTTGGACTGGCCGCAAGTCTTCAGTTTGCCTGGCTGGATGAGTGCTTGGTGGCGGCAGTTCGGGGCGGGGTACGAACCCATGGTACTTGTACTCCAAGACGGTGGGCGGATGCTGGGAGTGGCCCCACTCAAATGCCGGGAAGGAGTTGCATCCTTTATCGGCGACGGAGCCGTTTGTGATTATTTGGACTTTGTCGTTGTGCCCGGGAGGGAAGAGGCGTTCTCCGAAATGCTGCTTAGGGTGTGTGGGGAGCGGGGGATTATCGGGCTTGAGCTAGAAACCATGCGTCCTGATTCGGTTGCCATGCGACATGTTTTACCTTTCGCCCATGGATGCGGACTTGGCATTGAGTTTGCTGAGACCGAAGAGTCATACGAGACATATTTGCCGACTAGTTTTGAAACCTACCTTGACAAACTGGCCTCACAACAGCGTCGCGAGGTCTTACGCAAACAGCGGCGGCTGGATGGGTTGGGTCGAAGCGCTTTCCGAATGCTTGAGGGGGATAAGGTCGATGATCTAGGGGTGGAAACCCTTATCGGCCTTATGGCAGAGAGCCGTCGTGACAAGGCAGACTTTCTGACAGACGGGATGCGTTTCTATTTTAAGGACATGGCTCGGGCAATGGCATCCTATGGATTTTTGCGTTTGGGCTTCCTGGACATTGGGGTGAAAACGGTGGCGGGGGTGCTGGGGTTCGATTATGGCGCAACCTTGTATTTGTATAACAGTGGCTACGATCCGTCCTATGCTGAGTTTGGAGTAGGCCTATTTTCTAAATTAGCAGCTGTCCGTTGGGCGATAGAACGGCATAAAACCACCTTTGATTTTCTGAAAGGGTCGGAGCCGTATAAGGAACGGTTAGGCGGCCGGCGAGTAGAGCTGACGGCTTGCCGGCTGGCTCTTGGATAAGGAGATGCCCAAGCGCCGCATCGCCATGCTTAGCCTGCACAGCTGCCCGCTGGGTAGGCTCGGGGGGCGCGATGTGGGCGGCATGAACGTCTATGTGCGCGAGTTGGCACGGGCGTTAGGGGTGCTGGGGTATGCGGTAGATGTCTATACTCGAGCCCATGACCCGAGTGATCCGCTAGCGGCAAGCCCCTTTGAAAACGTGCGCCTGATACATATATGTGCTGGACAGGCGGAGGACATGGGCAAGATAGCGCAGTTCTCGCACCTGACCGAATTTATCCGGAATATGACGGACTTTGTAAAGACGGACGGAGTTTACTACGATCTCATCCATAGTCACTACTGGCTTTCCAGCCTAGCCGGGCAGCACTTTGGCAATGCTTGGAGGGTGCCGCAGATAGTGATGTTCCATACCCTGGGGGCGGTCAAGAATAGCCTGCCGGTGGGGGAACAAGAACCGACGATCCGCCTAGCCGCCGAACGGGATATAGCGCGCATGTGCCGGGGAATTGTGGTGGCTACCGAAGCCGAGAAAAAGTGGCTTATACGGGCGTACGGAGTGGGGGCAGAGAGGGTAAGCATCGTGCCGGGCGGTATAGACCCAGAACTCTTTCGGCCTGTGGCCAAACCTGCCGCCCGTCGGGCGTTGGGGCTTAAGGCGGGAGAAAGATTCGTGCTGTCGGTAGGGCGCATTGAGCCGCTAAAAGGGTTGGAGCGGTTGGTGGAGGCCTTTAGCCTATTGCATCAGCCGAATCTCAAACTCATTGTTGTCGGCGGAGATGCTTACAGTCAGGCTGAGGTGGCGAGACTCAAATCGCGTGCAATGGAGTTGGGAGTGGGGGCGCGTATAGAGTTCCCGGGTACTGTCCTACAGGAGTGTCTGCCTTTGTATTACAGCGCCGCCGAGGTAACGGTGGTAGCTTCTTATTATGAAAGCTTCTGCCTGGTTATCCCGGAGTCACTTTCCTGCGGAACACCGGTGGTCTCTACCAAAGTGGGAGTAGCTCCCGAATTGGTTAAAGGTGAGAATGGACGAGTGGCTGAGGGCACTCCCCAGGCTTTGGCGCAGGCTATAGAAGAGGTGCTGGACGAGCGGTGCATCCCAGAAGCCAGGCGCACCAGACGTGCGGCCGCCGCAGCCTATAGTTGGGCGGCGGTTACAATGCGTATTGCTGCAATCTATGAGGCGACTCTCCGGTCGGAGCCTACAGTGCCTGCGGGCGGTTGACGGAGTTCGGGGGCATTGGGTATAATGTTTCCCTAGGCGCCATGGAGAACTAGGGTTGCCGTTAAGCGGGCAACCTGGTTTAAATGCCCGAGTGGCGCAACGGTAGCGCAACCGACTTGTAATCGGTAGGTTAGCGGGTTCGAGTCCCCTCTCGGGCTTGAATTTCACAGTTTAGACTGTAATCTTTCTTCGCCCGGAGGAGGGCGACTGGGGCAAGGCATCGTGGAGAGGTGCCGGAGTGGTTAATCGGAACAGACTGTAAATCTGTCGCCCTGACGGGCTTCGCAGGTTCGAACCCTGCCCTCTCCACCATTAACACCCATCATTTCGTATTCTTTTCCCTAACCCCCTATCACCTTGGCAGCAAGCTAAGGCATAACCTTTTTCCTCGTCCAGCGTTGTATTGTTTATATCCCAAGATCTTCCCATTTTGACAATACGGCAGGAGAGGTGTTCATGAAAAAGGCAACCCATCTGGCTCTGGCCGCCATAGCTCTGAGTGTGCTGGGCCTGGCTGTTGGCAGCTATGTGCCCCCAAAGAAGCGCAGGGTGTCCTGGATGCGTGCACGCTATCGGTAAAGTATCGCCCTCGGCACATGGCTTCACAGGCGTCGCGCTGTCAGCCTGAGCAT
>WRNP01000024.1 GCA_009776515.1 Dehalococcoidia bacterium
AAGGTAAAGTTGTTGCAATGAGAAATAACCATATTTTCCCCGCTGGTTGACTTTTCGCTGCTTCTAATAAACGAGACCATCTTTTCGAGCATTTGTTTGGTGCCTCGTGCCTTGGCATATAAAGCGATGTTGCCGAGCTTATCTGAGCCCATGATCAGCTTTATATTCAAGAGGTTGATTATCTTTCCGGTGATTTTATTCAATCGCCCGTTTTTCAGCAGGTTATCGTGCCGTTCCAAGACGAAATAGGTTTTCATGTTGTCGATAAAATGATTTACCGCGCCGATAATTTGATCTTTGGACATCCCCTTGGAGAGTAATTCGCGGAGCTTAACGGCAATCAACACTTCTCCGGCAGAGGCGCTTTTGGAATCAAACACATGTATGTCAGCGGCTCCATTCTCCTCCGCATATGTTTGACCCAGCTTGGCATTTGAATGTGATGCTGACAATTGGCTGGATAAGGTGACAACAAATGAGCGACGCGCGGATTCCATTGCTTCTTTGTAAACAAGTGGGGGTGGGGCCGCTGAGCCAACTTTTTCCGTGCATGCTTTCATTTCAGCCATGAATCCGGGAAGGTCAAGCGTATCATCATCCGTGAATTCTTTCTGCCCCAAACGCATGGTTAGGGGTACCGATGTCACGTCTAATTGTTGGGCAAGCTGTGGTGTTACGTCGCAACAGCTATCAACGATAATCTTATATCCCATATACAGTAATCCTTTACTAATTCATCTAGGCGCTTGATGTCCACCGATACCCGGCGTTAATTTGATCGGCGAGTTTGAGTGAGCATCAATAATTGCAAGGCCGAAACACAACATAATAGAGTGGCGATTAATGAAAATGCATGCCCCCAGAAGCTTGTTTCTTCCTTACACTTGGCAATATACCATAATTCTGGCTCCCAAAACAATTCAGAGCGGTGCCCGCCATGCAATCTAGGGGAATGTCACAGAACCATGGCGAAAATGGGGGTGGGGGCATATTCGGTGCCCAGCCTTTTGGCGCGGCAGTGCCAAAAATGTCCGTACAGAGCAGCAATCAGAAATACTCGTTGAATAGCTCCCTCACGCCCTACTTAGCTTTGGCGTTAAGTATCGCATACTTGTGCATAGTTCCTTGCTGGCCCGCTTGATTGATTGCATAGCATAATTCAAATATAATGTAGTTATAACTTTACAATCAGGAAGGTGCGTAATGGTAATAAAACCATCTGCCGCTATAAGGCAAAACTATAATGAAATCGCAAACTTGTGCCGCGAAACCAAAGAGCCCGTATATTTGACGAAAAATGGTGAAGGAGACCTTGTTGTGATGGATGTGGAATCTTTCGCCCGCCGTGAAAAAATGCTGAAACTTCGCGAGGAACTTCTTTCCGTAGAAGAGGACAGAGCTATAGGACGCAAGGGCGTTTCTCCTGATGAGTTGGAAAAATACCTAGAGAGTATCTTGGCTGAGGGTGATAATGGAGCAATATGATGTGGTTATTGCCGACCGCGCAAAGACGATGCTTGGAACGCATATCAAATTTCTGGCACGTGTGAATCTGCCAGCGGCACTGGATGCTAAGGCCAGAATACTCGCTACTATCCGCTCACTTAACAAAATGCCGGAGCGTTACCCTTTTTTTGATGAAGACTATATCCCACGAGGCAAATACCACAAAGCGTTTGCCGAGAACTGGTATCTTATACTGTATCAGATAAAGGACAGAGTAGTATACGTGGATTACGTCGTAGATTGCCGTCAAGACTATAAGTGGCTTGTTCGCTAGCCAAATAAAATACCTGCCACTACCCAACCACTAATACAAAATTTCGATATGAAAGCTATTCAACCGAGGGGGCTTTTACTATTTCAGGAGGAGTCAAAGATTATTAATACTCTTCTCCGGTGGTTTTATATATGAGGAAAGAACTACAAAATAATCTGTTTTTACCTGTAGATAAAATGTCAAGGAGTTTCTTATCGTTGGCTTCAGAGTACATACCCCACCGCAAGAGACGTGGGAAACCCTCAAGGAGTATCGTAGACCCATATTAATCCGCCGCCTAGGTCTTGTGCTTTTTGAAGCCTAGTTTAATTCGCTACAGCGCGAAAATTGCATAAGACTTTCATGGCGGATTAATCATAAAGTAACGCCAAAATTTGTATCATTCGCTGGCATAACTCGACTACATCGTAAAAGCGAATCTTGGGTGCATGTCTTGTCCTGGCAGGCGGGTAGGACGACTGATTTGCAGAAAGTGCGACGGTGGAGGGGAGAAAGCCCCAGCTGGGCGAGAGCATCGTAGTGCGCGCGCGTGGCGTACCCTTTATGGCGGGCGAGGCCGTAGCCTGGGTAGTCCTGATCAAGCTCGACCATAAGGCGGTCGCGCGTGACCTTGGCGATGATGGAGGCGCAGGCGATTGAGCGGCAGAGGCTGTCGCCATTTGGCACTCCCCACTGCGGTAAATTGCTTTCCGGTAAAGTGAAGTGGTCAATGAGCAAGCTGTCGGCGGCGGGTGTAAGGCGGGCTAAGGCTTGCTGCATGGCCAGTCGAACGGCGCGGGCGATTCCCACGGCGTCTATCTCCGTGGGGCTTACAATTCCCGTACCGCAAGCTGTGGCGATGCTTAAAAGCTTGTCATAGAGATAGTCGCGCTTAGCCGGAGAGAGGAACTTACTGTCTTTCACCTCTTGGAGCCAAGGCTGGCGGCACCCTAGGGGCAGGATGATGGCCGACGCTACCACTGGCCCGGCGAGGCAGCCTCGTCCCACCTCGTCCAGTCCTGCGATGAGGCGATACCCGTCTCGTGCCAGACGCCTTTCCTCCGTCAGGGTGGGTTTTGTCCTGTGGTCAGTGATCTTCATGCGCTTTCTCCGGTCCCCTTGATCAGATTGGGTGGATAAATGTATTGCAGTGTTATTAAGCCGTCAGGTAAGTCTTGGGTTTTGATACGGTATGATAAGCAATATTTGGCGTCTAAAAACACAAAACATAGGCGGCTGATTAACAATAAAGAAATCGCTCAACTTGTTGACCGGGGCAAGATCAATAAGGATACCAAGAGGCTGGTGGTAAGGACTTGCATTCATCAGTATTCCGATAATAGTCGTTTAATAATCTGACAAATGCTGCCAAATCAGGATATGACCACGAAAGAGAGTTTATTAAATTGGTAAACTTAACCAAGTAAATATTGCCCTCTAGGCAGAACGTTATTTCAAAGTCGATCGTTGGAGTTACAGGCGGGAATGTTGACGGGTTCAAGGTGCTATATGATTTTATATCGTATTCAATGATAGCATCATATATGGTCTGTAAATCATTGCACGGTATGAAGAAATCAGTGGATGCATAAACATCAGGAGGGCCTAACGGATTGCCTATGATATTATTCTTTGTATCTAGCAGAACCATGCCATTATAGCCAGCAAGATCCCACGACGTTGTATATATGATATAAAAGTCGTCCGGTACAGTTGAATTGAGGCAAACAGTGGTAGTCACGGTGTTGGTAATCGTTACGGTTTGAGTATTTGTGACAGATTGAGTAGCAGTCAAAGTGTGAGTGGTCGAGGTGAATTGGGTGGCAGTCTCAATTTGTGTTGCAGTAGCTGTCTGTGTTGCCGTTGTGGCAACAGTGCCGCACGAAGACACGACAGCAAGCGCGCATATGGTTAACAGAAGTCCAGATAACGCTTTCATCTCACACAGCCAATGGCTGAGCGGATGGTACTGATGCCAGGATAAACTGTACAGTATATGACACAGCCATAGTCAGCTACGGCAAATCTCATGCAAAGGCTGACTCAACCTATGTTATCACGTACTAGTCAACCCCCGCAATATTCTCCGTAAATATTCGGTAATCGTCTCTCTATGCTGTCGCTATTCATTATTTAGCCCCAAGTAAGGCCTGTGCTAATGATAGCGCTTTAAGGGAATAGTTCTGCCATCTCAGTTTTGTGCATAAGTGAATCGTCTATAATACCGCCCCCCAATACTTCGTCTCCCCGGTAGAAAACGATCGACTGGCCGGGGGTGACGGCCCATTGTGGCGTAGAAAACTTCACCTGTAGCGTATCTGGGGAGACGGCGATGTATGTGACCGCTTCGGGTGATTTGAGGCGTACACGGGCGGTAATACCTGCAAGACAAGAGGGCGGTTGGCCAGATATCCAACACAGATCTCTGGCAGTAAGCTCGGTGCGGTACAGTGCTTCTTTGGGCCCTACTACAATTTGATTGCGCAGGGCATCAAGCTTGACGACGTAAAGCGGGACCTCGGCCAAACTCCCCAACCCTTTCCGTTGCCCGATGGTGTAACCGACCAGACCACAGTGCTTGCCGAGAACTCGCCCATCGGTATCTACAATCTGCCCCGGCCTTGCTTGGAGATATCCGGTTACGAAAGAGGCGTAATTGCCGTTTGGGATAAAGCAGATATCTTGGCTCTCTTCCTGCCTGATAAACTTGGTAAGGCCAAGGGAAACAGCTGTTTGCCTGACCATGGCTTTGGTCATCTCGCCGAGGGGAAATAGAGCCGCCTCAAGCTGGGGCTGGGTTAAGGTATAGAGGAAATAGGATTGATCCTTGGCCTGGTCAACGGCCTTAAGGAGCTGGTAAGCCTCTGTGCGTACAATGCGGGCATAGTGACCGGTTGCCAGGCGGGCGGCTCCTTGCATACGAGCATAGTCCCACAGCGCCCCGAATTTGATATGACGGTTACAGTCGATGCAGGGGTTGGGGGTAAATCCGGTGTGATAGGCGTGGCAGAAGGGCTCTGTGACGTGCTGGGCGAAGGGCGCGGTAAGATCCAGAACTTCGTGGGGAATATGGAGAAAGCGGGCTACGGCTTGGGCGTAGGAGACGCTGTCCGTCTGCCCCGGGAAGAGCATGCAGGTTATGCCCCGGACATCGTGCCCCTGAGCTTTGAGTATGGCGGCGGCAACCGAAGAATCTACCCCGCCGCTCATGGCTACAAAGATGCACCCGGTGCTCATGACCCTCGGTGGCAACTCAAGTAATGGTTGACCTTTTCCCAGATGAGCTCGGTAAGCTTTCTGCGGGGGCGGCTACCGTCCAGGATATACCAGCGGGTCGGCTCGGCATGGGCAAGCGCTAAATATCCTTGGCGCACTCGATCATGGAAAGCAGCCTCCTCCTGCTCAAAACGGTCGGCTTGGGTCTTTGATTTGCGTTCCAGGCCGAGTTTTGGCGTGACATCTAAGAGGAAAGTGAGATCGGGCTTTAGGCCGTCTGTGGCCAGGCGGCTCATTTCGGCAATGACCTCGGTCGCCAGGCCGCGACCATAACCTTGGTAGGCTATGGTCGAATCAGCGAAGCGGTCGCAGATTACTATTGTCCCCTGGGCCAGGGCAGGCTTTATAACCTCGCTTATCAAATGGGCGCGCGAGGCGTTAAAGAGGAGAAGTTCGGCTACAGGTGAGAGGCGGGTCTCGGTGTGCCACTTTAGCCAACGCGTGACGGCTTCGCCCAAACGCGTGCCGCCCGGTTCGCGGGTGAGTAAGACAGGGAGGCCCTCGCTTTGGAAACGGCGATAGAGACGGCGCGACTGTACACTCTTGCCAGAGCCCTCGCCGCCCTCAAAGGTAATGAACATAGTCTACTCCTCGGGCAATATGGTCACCCGCCGCGCAGGTTCATGCCCAACACTGCGGGATGATACCTGGCTTCGCTCGGCTACGAGGTGCTGCAAGCGGCGGATATAGGCCCCCTGCGGGGAAAGTTCCACCGGGGAATGGCTTTGACGTACTTGTCTGGCGGCCTCTTCGGCCTCCCTCAGTGCCTGGGTCAATTCCTCTCTGTGGTTACCTTCTGGAGGGGGCAGGTTGCTTGTTGCTTGCGGGTTCAACGTAGCAAGCATGTGCTTGGCCTGTTGCGGCGTGTGTTTGCGTAGAACATATATCGGCAGGCTGGCAGCTTCGGCCTCGCGTATCTTCAGTGGTTTACGGCGGAAGTAGGCCTTAGAGGTTATCAGCAGGTCTGCTTCTTCCAGACGATCGGTTATCAGCAGCTCGACTTTCATCTCGCGGGCAGCCTGCTCCAGGCGCTGACGATTGATGCCGAAGAGATACATGCGCGGCATCTCTTTGTGCCGAGGGGCGATGCGCTCGCGGGGGTTGTCCTTAGCGATTTTGGGAGGGACCTCAAGTTGGGTATGCACCTCGCCGTTTTCGAGCGAACGGATCTCGGTGGCGGCAGCTTGGCCACGCAGGCTTGCGTCAACGGCTTCCATCACGTCCGGATGGACTGCAGCGCGGTAGCGGTCTTGGATCTCCACAACTACCTCAAAGGTGGGTGGTGACTTACGCTCCAGCACGGTCTTTTGGGTGCCGCGCCGCTTGGCCTCTTCGTCCGAGAGAGTGACGGATTGAATGCCGCCGACGAGGTCGGAAAGGGTAGGGTTGACCATCAGATCCTCCAGGGTGTTGCCGTGGGCAGTGCCGATAAGCTGAACGCCGCGTTCGGCGATGGTGCGGGCGGCCAATGCCTCAAGTTCGGTGCCAATCTCGTCAATGATGATCACCTCGGGCATGTGGTTTTCCACCGCCTCGATCATAACGGCGTGCTGGAGATTGGGGGTGGCTACCTGCATACGGCGGGCATGCCCGATGGCGGCATGGGGGATGTCGCCGTCGCCGGCAATCTCGTTGGAGGTGTCCACGATGACCACCCGCTTTTTGGCTTCAGTTGAAAGCACGCGTGCCGACTCGCGTAGCATGGTGGTCTTGCCGATGCCGGGGCGTCCTAGCAGGAGTACGCTTTTGCCGGAGCGGATAAGGTCTTCTATGATTTTGGCTGTGCCAAGGACGGCGCGCCCCACGCGGCAGGTCAAGCCGACCACCATGCCCTGACGGTTTTTGATGGCACTGATGCGGTGTAGGGTGCGGATGATTCCCGCGCGGTTATCGCCGCCAAAGGTGCTGATACGTGAGGTGACATAATCTATATCTTCCTGGGTGACCTCTTGGAAACCGAGAAGCGCCTCGCGCTCAGTAAAGCGAGCTTCGGGGGCTCGCCCAAGGTCCATGACTATCTCCAGTAGGCTATTCAGATCGCCCTCTTGGGCCAGAGTCTGCCGGATATGGGTGGGGAGGGTGTCCAGCAGAGCGGAGAGTTCTTCGTTCTGGGGAGAGGTTGGGGCTTGAGTATTCGGCATTACGCTTTACCTCTGAGTTATTCGCAGACCCTTAGGCGAACGGCAGGTTTTGGCTGCCGTGGGTCAGTTCATCTTGCTTGTATTCTGTATATTGATGCTCGGTTTATTCTAGCTTTTCAGGTCGTACAAGTAAACAGACTATCATTCTGCATCGCATTGAGTCTTTGCCTCTGAATCACAACTGGGCATTCCGGCCTAGAGTGTTTGTATGGCTAACTGTGCCCGCCTAAGACTCCGAAAGTCGTACCACGGTGTGTTCGAAGTGTAAGGTTCTAAGCTAAATAAACTAGAGGAGCGGTCTTTTGGCGGGCATCCCAGGACGGCGCGGGTAGGCGGTGGGGGTTGGGGCAGTCTTGGCAATTACAACTAGACAGTGCCGGTCGAGAAGAATGGATAGGGGGACCTCTTTGATCTCGGCAAGCTCTCCGCCGAGTACCTCTAAGGCGTGGGCTGCTCTGTCCAGCTCTATCCCGATGCCCCCCTTTTTTTGGGCGATGGCGCGGCCGCCGGGGAGGCAGAATGGAAGGGTTAGTTCTGCCAAAGCGGGGAGCTCGGCCACAGCCCGTGAGACCACTACCTCGAAGCATTCACGGTACTCGCTGAGATGGGCGGCCTCCTCGGCTCGCTCAGCTATGATCGTGACATCGGAGAGTCCCAGGGCGACCACTAAATGTTCCAGGAACATGACTTTCTTGCTGGTGGCCTCCAAGAGCGTGATGCGTATCTCTGGATAGAGGATTTTGAGAGGCAATCCCGGAAACCCGGCACCCGTGCCTATATCTATCAGGCTGAGTCCAGTGGGGATAGGGCGGGGTAGCGCCAATGAGATCGTGAGCGAATCCAGGAAATGCCTGACTTGAACACCCTTGTAGTCCGTAATGGCGGTAAGGTTGGTTTTTAGATTCCATGAATGGAGCTCGTGGTAATAAGTCTCAAACTGATCAAGCTGGTTTGAGGTCAGCTTGAATCCGAGTTTGCCAACGCCATTTATGAGCTCTTCCAGCATTGGTCCAGTATAGCACTGCGCTTGATGAAACGAGATTCGATGTGAGCCTAAACCACCAAAATAGTATTGAGCATATACGCATCATGCCCTACCGATATTCTCTGTTCCCCTCGCACAATCCCAAATCAACCGTTCAAAGTCTCGCAGTACTCTCGTATTCTATCTTTGCTACGTTGTGTTTTTCTTAGATATTGTCACACCTCAGATAGTGCGCCAAATACGAGTACTCGTATTTGGCGCAACTTATACACCTTTAAGGTGTTCGCGGCGCTCTGCGAGGCATTTACGAAGCAGAACTCTACTCAAGCTACGAGTCACGCATGGCTACACATATGCCTGTACCCAGCTTCCGCGATCTTCCGGTTCCCACTGAAAACCTCCTCCAGGTTCTGCCTGACCCCCAAGTTCTTAGTAGAATTTAATTAAAACTCACGATGTAATTGCGCGGGTGCTCTATCGGCTTAAGTGCTTGCAGTACTCCTATTATGATGGCGCAGGCTCCGGTTGTAGCTTGCCAAATTAAAATAGTACCCAAACGTGTCGTTTTACACGTTTGGGCGGTGGATGGTATACTAAGACGCAGTCCACAGGGGGTAGCTCGCTGATAACCATGCAGCTTAGTGTGGCCTATGTTGCCTGAACTCGCGATCCGAGTGCAGGCAAACGATAGAGCCCGAACCGGGGTTTTCTGCCCGGTTTTTTTGTTTTATTAAGTATCAAAATGGTAACTAATATAACACAGCTGACACAAGCTCGGGCGGGCAACATCACTTCGGAGATGGTCGGCGTTGCCTGCGCAGAAGAGATGGAGGCCGAACTTCTCTGTAGGGAGGTGGCCGAAGGGATGGTGGTCATCCCAGCCAATGTTAATCATCGAGGGCTGATCCCTTGCGGCATTGGTCGGGGATTGTGCACCAAGGTCAACGCTAACTTGGGCACCTCGGCGGACTTCTGCGAGGTGGATGCCGAACTTAACAAGCTTCAGACAGCCCTTGCGGCTGGAGCAGATGCTGTTATGGACCTTTCTACTGGCGGCGACTTGCCGGCTATTCGCCGCGCCGTGCTGGCGCATTGTCCCGTGCCGCTGGGATCGGTGCCCATCTACGAAGCGGCAGTTACGGCTATAGCTACCCATGGGGCAGTTGTCGGTATGAGCGAGGATGATATATTTGAGGCCATTGAGCGTCATGGTCGGGACGGGGTGGACTTTGTCACGGTACACTGCGGTGTGACCCGCCGTGTACTTGCCCTCCTCAAGTCCCAAGGCCGGGTAGCGGGTATCGTCTCTCGCGGTGGGGCTTTTTTGGCTGCCTGGATGCTCCACCATGAAAAAGAAAATCCCCTCTATGAGCATTTTGATAGGCTACTCGCCATTTGTCTTGAGTATGACATAACGCTTAGCTTGGGGGATGGCCTTAGGCCGGGTTCGCTAGCCGATGCCACTGACCGGGCGCAGATTGAAGAACTGGTGACTCTGGGAGAGTTGGTAGCGAGAGCGAGGAAGACGGGTGTGCAGGTGATGGTGGAGGGGCCTGGTCACATGCCTTTGGGGGAAATTGAAGCCAACGTCATGCTCCAAAAGAAGCTCTGCGGTGGGGCTCCTTTCTATGTACTGGGGCCGCTGGTGACGGATATTGGGGCGGGGCGCGACCATATCACCTCAGCCATTGGTGGGGCGGTCGCCGCCGCAGCCGGGGCGGATTTCCTGTGTTACGTGACACCATCTGAACACCTGTCGCTACCAGACTCTGCGGATGTGCGTGAGGGGGTTATGGCGGCACGGCTGGCGGCTCATGCGGCGGACATCGCCAAGGGTGTCAGGGGAGCGGCGGCACGTGATATGGCTATGTCTGCTGCTCGTAAAAAGTTGGATTGGGAAGAACAGCAGCGGCTTTCCCTTGACCCCGAGTGCTTTGCCAAGACGCGGAGTAAACACCTGACGGAGAGTGGTGCTTGCAGTATGTGTGGCAGATACTGTGCAATGAAGATGGTGGAAAACGGCCTAGGTATCACCGCAGAACGGTGCTAGGCGGCTCCCGGTCGCCCGGTGCCGAAATTGTCATAGTTACTTAGGGAGGTTTTGTGTGGCAGTAGGGGATATTATGACATTTTTGTGCTTGTTATGATTTGAATCACATCCCCAAGAGTTTTTTCAGGGTATAGTTGGCTTTATTTTGCAATGGGCAATAAGCGGGTGAATAACAAGGTACGGTTTCCCTCAAAGGGGTCCTCCAGAATCCTTGTCAGCAGGCTGGCTGTTTTCTTGCAAGAGGGGTTACAAGAAACAGCGGAATCGGAGGCGGAGTGAAAAACATGATTATTGATGTTAAGGCGGGAGATATCACTCGCGCCCGAACCGGAGCGATTGTCCTCGGCTATTTTCAAGGGAAAGGGCTGACCGGTAAACTGGCTAAAGTCGATGCGGCTCTGAACAAGACTATCTCCCGGTTGGTCAAGGAAGGCCAGCTTACCGGCAAAAACGGTGAGGTTATCGTTTTGCACAGCTTAGGTGTCCTGCCGGCGGGAATGGTCGCTCTGATGGGTTTGGGGAAAGAGGCGGAGATTACCGCCGATAAGGTGCGGGGGGCGGTGGGCGAGGCCTGCCGCGCACTTAGACAGAGGCGAGCTGGTACTGTTGCTCTTTCTGCCGATGTGGGGTTGAAAGCGGAGGAGGTGGCTCAGGCAATGGCTGAGGGAGCGATCATGGGGCTTTATACTTTCGACCGTTATCGTAGCACACAGCCAGAGCGGTCGGAAATTGAAAAAGTGACGCTTTATAGTGCGGCGGGTGAACTGTCCGCTCTTAAGCGTGGGCTGGCTGTTGGACAGACCATTGCGAAGGCGGTCAACCTCACCCGCGATATGGTGAACGAGCCATCAAACTACATGAGGCCTAGAGACATGGTCGTAGCGGCGGAGGGTATGGCTCTGCGGGATGGTCTTAAACTCGAAGTCCTTGAGCGCGAGGATATGGCAAAACTGGGCATGGGAGCACTTCTGGGTGTTGCTCAGGGCAGCGAAGAACCGCCAAAATTCTTGGTGCTGACCTATAGGGGGCGCCGGGGGCGGGGTATCGACCTGGCGCTTGTCGGCAAGGCTATCACTTTTGACTCTGGCGGTATCTCTCTCAAGCCATCAGATGGGATGGGAGAGATGAAAGGTGACATGGCCGGAGGTGCGGCGGTGTTGGCAGCCCTTGATGCAATCGCCCAGTTGGGGATAAAGATTAACGCCGTAGCTGTGGTAGCTGCCACCGAGAATTTACCCAGCGGTCATGCCTATAAGCCTGGCGATGTACTTAAAGCGATGAATGGCAAAACCATTGAGGTTATCTCCACCGATGCCGAAGGCCGTCTCGCTTTAGCCGATGCCTTGAGCTACGTAGGTTCTCGCATCAAACCACGGCAGGCTGTGGATGTGGCTACTCTGACCGGTGCCTGCGTAGTGGCACTGGGCAAGGTTGCGGCAGCGGTGTTCTCTAGCGACCAAGCACTTGCCGATCGGATATTGGCCGCTGCCTCTCGGGCGGGTGAGCGAGTCTGGCAGTTACCGCTCTTTGACGAATATAAGGAACAGAATAAAAGCGAGGTGGCTGATATCAAAAACACCGGTGGCCGAGGAGGGGCTGGGGCTATTACGGCTGCTCAATTCCTATCTGAGTTCGCTGGTGAAATGTCTTGGGCACATCTAGATATTGCAGGGGTCAATGACACCGATAAGGAGCGTCGGTATTATGTGAAAGGAGCGACGGGTATTCCAGTAAGGACACTAGTCAACTTGGCGTATGATCTGGCGAAATAATAATCAAGTAGAGGACCAATGGACAAAATAGACTTCTTAGGCACCACGCCTCTTCTTGCTGGCGTGGATAGGGCAGCAATAACGGAGATAAGCCAGCACGTCTTTGAGAAGCGGCTTAGGCGCGGCGAGAGGATTAGGAATGAAACGGGCGAGGCCCAAGCCATGTATTTTGTGGTTGAGGGCGTGGTAAAGGCCTGCAAGACCTCAGCCGATGGCAAAGAGCAGATTTTTTCTCTCATGCGTCCGGGGGATTATTTTAACGAGGTGCTGTTGGACAGCGGGCCGATCTTAGCTAGCGCCGAGGCTTTGGGCACGACCCTGCTGTACGGTATAAAGAAAGCGCATTTGCGTACTATCATGCGCCAGCACTCTCAAGTTGCCGGCAATATGATTGGGATGCTCTCAGGACGCGTACGGCAGCTTACAGCGCTGGTAGAGGATCTCTCCTTTCGCTCGGTAGCGGCGCGGGTGGCCAAGCTCTTGCTGGAGAATGACCGTGTGACTGACAAGGCGCGTCTTACTCAGCGTGATATGGCAGCCATTGCCGGTACGGTTAGAGAAGTTGTCAGCCGCACTCTTGGGGCGCTGGAAGATCGGGGCTTCATTGAGATGTACAAGCGCCAGATAGCTATAATAAACCCCGATGGTTTAAAAGAGCTCTCAGACCCAACGGCCTAACTGAAATTAGCGGCTATTTCTGTGGCTTGGGTAAACTTTGGTTGTAAAATACCTAATGTTTGGTAGTGAGCATGGTTATTTTCGTATCTGACGCGAAGGATATTGCCTGAAAGCGCCAGGATGTTATTAAAACCAGCTCCCCGTACGGCTTTATAATATTACACGCCTATCAGGATTTATCTCGGGTTCATATGTGCGTAATGCCTCCCCCGGTTTCTCAGAGTCATAAATTGTAGCCAAGGGGTTTTGTTTTCTGATGTCAGCTTTGAAGATTGTTTGGTTATTTGCTGTGAATCCTGCTTAAGTATATTAATTGCCACCCATGTACAGGTATCGGCAAATCCGAGCCTTTACATGGCATTTTTCAGGGGTATTGATGAGGCAAGGCGGAACGTTGATAAGATAGGGTGTGGCCGAATCCATTGATCAATAGGGTGGTCATTCCAGTGTTTGACCTCCATCTTTGCGCCTTATAAAAATCATCGTGCGCTGGTGGCCGGGGGGCGGTTGGTTCTGCCAGGTATTCCATGTGAACCCAGTAATCTCCTCAGTACTTTGCCTGTATCGGCCGGATTTACTTATGCTGTTCCGCACCTCCTAACTTAAACCTTATTTGAGCGTTATCATCTAAGGATGCAGTTGTCTGTCGCTAGACCAATTGGTCTTGGCATCCGTCAGAAAGAATTCTTATTAATTGTGAGGTATATAACAATGTCTAAATGGAAAGCGAAAAGCTGCCCTAAGTGTGGCGGCGATATCTTCCTGGATATGGATGAATACAATTCCTTTGACCACTGTCTGCAGTGTGGCTACGTGCGCAATTTTGCCGGTATCGCCTGTCCGCAGTGTGGGCAGGGAATGGCCAATGAGTTGGATGGCTACAAGTGCGACTATTGCGGGCATATCAGCAGGGTACCTGTATCAGCTACGGCCTGGAATAACTAGTGTTAAACCGCATAAATGCCAGGCGCATTGAGAAAGTGAGAAACGAGCGGTCTGCATACCAGAGATATATCGTCGAACTTATGCGGTTTAACACTAGCGTTCGTGCACGATAGGTACTGACGAAGGCTGCATAGATGGAAACTTTGCAGCCATCTGCTATTTTTTGGCAAGCATTTTGGCAATCTCTGCGGCGCTGAGTCCGCAGATCGCAATGGCCTTCTCTCGTCTCATTTGACCCCGACGGAGAGTCACTTGGCTGCGATTTAAACCGAGTTTGTCTGCTAGAAATTCTATGAGTGCCCTGTTGGCTCTGCCTTCGGTGGGTGGAGCGGTAAGGCGCACTTTCCAAGTGCCGCCTGCCATACCCGCAACCTCGTTTTTAGAAGCCCCGGGCACCACACGCACGGCAATCTCAATGGGAGTGGGCAGATCTATGCCCATGACCAATGGTCCTTCTGGGCGGTGCCAATATCAGTTACGATCGCCGTGAGGGAGGGGGTTCTTCCTATACCGCGCACGCTCTTTATTCCATCCAGCTTTCTGGGCTATACTCATATCAGATATTATCATCAACATTGGGCACCGTCCAGTGTGCAAGCTGGTGCCCGAGAGGATTGGCTAAGGATGCTGCATATCGAAGAAGCCATCTTGGGCTTGCTTCACAGTCATGGTCTTACTGTGGGGGTAGTGGAGTCGGCCACTGGCGGGCTTATCTCGCATCGGCTCACCAACGTGCCTGGTATCTCGGACGGCTATAAAGGTGGTATCACCGCCTATGCCAACGAAACCAAGATAAATGTTTTGGGGGTGGCTGCGGCTACACTCGAGCGCCACGGGGCGGTTAGCATGGAAGTGGCGGCAGAGATGGCCGCAGGCGGGCAGCGCATACTGAAAGTGGATATCTGTCTATCCGATACGGGCATTGCCGGACCGGGAGGCGCGACCCCCGCAAAATCAGTGGGGCTATTCTATTTGGGTTTGGCTCACGGCAAGCATGTATTAAGTCGGCAATATATTTTCACCGGAAGCCGTGAGGAGATTAAAACGGCGGCAGCGGAGGCTGGCTTGGTGTGGCTTAGGGAATACTTGATGGGGCTACCCGGATGACCGATTGGCCGGAAAAGCATGTTGTCACCTGTTTTCTGGAATGCCGAGGACACATTCTGTTGTTGCGGCGGAGCTCCCAGGTTGGCAGTTTCCAGGGGCGGTGGGCGGGGGTGTCGGGTTATGTAGAAAGCTCGCCTGACGACCAGAGCCTTATTGAAATCCAGGAGGAAACCGGGCTTAGCCCTGATGAGGTGACTTTGGTCAGGAGGGGGTGCCCGCTTATGGTTGACGATGCGGAGACTCATACCTGCTGGGTCGTTCATCCTTACCTCTATCACACTGCAGACGTCTGCGTGATTAAGACCGACTGGGAACACAGCGAATTTCGCTGGATCGAGCCGCGGGAGCTCTTGGATTTCGATCCTGTGCCCGGATTGGCAGAGGCTTTCCGTGGTGTTTGCGAGATGGAATCGGCCGAAGATCAACCATATCTGCCGGGCAGCTCATTGCGGTAGTACTCGAGGGGTGTTATACTGCACCCACTTCTTTTCTAGGATGGCGGAACGGAACTTTGAAACGAATTGATGGGCGTAATTTTGACGAGCTGCGGCCGGTTACGATTGCCACGGGCGTCCAGGGCTTTGCCGAAGGCTCGGCATTGGTCGAGGTTGGACAGACGCGGGTGCTTTGTGCCGTCACTGTAGACGATAAGGTCCCCCCTTTTCTTCGGGGTGGCGGTACGGGTTGGGTTACCGCCGAGTATGCCATGTTGCCACGAGCGACTCCCACACGGAGCATACGAGAGGCGGCTCAAGGCCGTGTATCCGGTCGTAGCCAAGAGATCCAGCGCCTCGTAGGCCGTTCGCTTCGGGCGGTGACCGACTTAACGCAGCTTGGTGAGCGTAGCCTAATCGTTGATTGTGATGTATTACAGGCTGACGGCGGCACTCGCACTGCAGCTATTACCGGTGCCTATGTGGCGCTGTACCAGGCCCTGGCGGGCTTGGCTATGGTTGGGGTGATTGCCGGGATACCGCTTAAAAGTGCGGTAGCTGCGACTAGCGTTGGTGTCGTCCAGGGCAGGATACTCCTCGACCTCTGCTACGAGGAGGACTGCAAGGCCGAGGCTGATTTTAATGTGGCCATGACCGGCAAGGGTGAGCTAGTAGAGGTGCAAGGTACGGCGGAGAACAAGCCCTTCAGCCGGGAAACACTGGAGACAGTGCTGGCACTGGCAGGCGGCGGCATAAAGCAACTATTTCAGGTACAACAAGAGGCGATTGAGAAGCTAAATGTCAGGTAGGCTATGCTCCTATGGCCTAACCTGTCCGCTACCCAAGCAGATCCATTTGTAGCTGGTGATTTCTTTTAGCCCCATCGGTCCGCGAGCGTGTATCTTTTGAGTGCTTATGCCAACCTCTGCCCCTAATCCAAATTGCCCGCCATCGGTAAAGCGTGTACTGGCGTTGACCATGACCGCTGCGGCATCCACCTCGTTCACAAAGCGCATGGCTGAGGGATAGTTCTCGGTGATGATGGCCTCGGTATGCCCGGAGCCATAGCGGGCAATATGCTCCAAGGCCTCGTCCAGCGAGTCTACGATTTTCACGGCGGCTATAAGAGCCAAGAATTCCTTGCCCCAGTCATCGGCAACAGCCGGCTTCAGATTTAGGCCAGGCTGTTGCTGCAGGATCTCAAGAGTTACGGCATCGCCGTGGAACTCCACGCCTGCCTTGGCTAACGCGGTGGCCATGAGGGGCAGGAAGTCACGGGCGATGTCTTTATGCACTAGGACGGTATCTAGGGCGTTGCAGACTGTAGGGCGCTGTACCTTAGCGTTATAAACGATGTCCACCGCCTTGGCAAGCTCGGCGGTCCGGTCTACGAAAGCATGACATACGCCGAGGCCGCCGGCGATGACAGGCATGGTAGCGGTATCTCGTACGTAGTTTATCAGCCCTGCCCCGCCGCGCGGTACGACTAGATCAATGAGATCTCGCATTTTGAGCAACTCGCCCACTAAGGCACGGTCGGTGTCTTCTATGAGCTGTATAGCCTCTGCTGGTGCACCGGCCTCGGTGAGGGCCCAGCGCACCGCATCGGCGAGCGCCCGATTGGAGCGTACTGTTTCCTTGCCGCCGCGCAGGATGACCGCGTTGCCGGACTTAAGGCATAAACAGGCGATGTCTACCGTTACGTTGGGGCGACTCTCATAGACGGCGGCAATTACGCCGAGCGGTACCCGTTTTTTGCCCAGAAGCAAGCCGTTGGGCAGGGTGCGCATGTCAAAGACCTCACCTATTGGGTCGGGTAGGGCTGATACTGCGAGTACGTCAACGGCCATGGCTTTTAACCGATCCATATCAAGGCGGAGCCGATCCAGGAGCACCTCATCCATCCCCGTTGCTTTGGCTGCTTCGCAGTCGGCGGCATTGGCGGCAAGTATCTCCGCTTGGCGTGAGCCAAGGGCCGTCGCAACGTTTTGCAGGGCTAGATTCTTGATCTCTGTGGGCAGACAGGCTAAGGGGCGTGCCGCTGTTCGGGCAAGCCGGACTTTTTCAACTAGCTCGTTATTCATCTGAGGTCTCCTTGGGCATAGCTTAAGACAAAAGCGGTCCTACTTCAAGCCAGCGCAGGCGATTGGCGTAGCAGTGGCCGCAGTGTAGCTTGCTCATTGTATTGTCCTCGGGACAAACATGGGGGCGGGATTGACTTATGGGACGGCAATGAGTCTTTCTTCAAACCGCTTATTTGTTACGCCACATGGTAGGCGTATTCATCGGATATCCCTCCGGTGTATCCTCAGTGCACAAGGTGGCACGGCGCGTCCAACCTTACAGTTGTAGCCAAGGTGTACCTTAGGACAAAAGGCAGGACTACAACCGAAATAAGCCCATCACTACTAGCGCCACACCCACCACTACAGCGATGATGCCGCCTATCTGAAGAGCCTCTGGCTCCGGGCGTAGCGGTGTGCGTTCAATAAACTCGCGTACATCCCGGCGCTGACTCATAGCCTCGTAGTAACGAGCCATTTCCCGCCGTCCCCAAAAGAAGGTGCAGGTACCTATTACCAAGAAAAGCGCCCCAATTCCGATTACAATCCTGCCGTCCATGCCCACTCCTTGCCAAGGGATGTTAGAGGTACTATATGACTTTCAGGCAATAGTCGCAAGTGTTAATTTGGGCAGCCTCCGAAAACTATCAACGATGGCGATCCTGGCAACAAATATAGGCATGACCCAGAGCCCTTATAGTGGTTACCTACAGATTTTGGCATAACAAACAATTCAAGTGGCAAGCCACCAGCTGAAGCCTTGTTGGGGCAAGGCAGCCCCAAACCCACTCAAAATTGTATTAAAAATCTAATCTGTGCTAGAACCCGACTTTGCCACTTGAAGAAAGAAAATGAAGCGCATATTGGCTTCATTGGTATAGCGTGCTTCTGTTAGAAATCAGGTCGTTTGCGGAGTTTGAGAAG
>WRNP01000025.1 GCA_009776515.1 Dehalococcoidia bacterium
GATGATTTTCGATACTTAATTCTACTTCTGGCAATAACTTCTCTTCTTGTTGCCATTGTGGCTTTTTTCACTGTCTGCCCTCCGGATTCCTTATCCTAATCGGGCAGATTTTGGGTGCTGTTTATTTTTGATGCAACGATTCACTTTTCGGTGCTATTATTTTTGATGCAATGCGAGTAGTAGCTAAAAAGAAATTCTGGTGCTATTATTTATCACAGCGGAGAAAAATAATGCCTGGATACATGCGCCACTGTCGCCACTGCGGCAAGCTGATTCCACCCGACTCAGCCGCTTGCCCCCTCTGCGGGAAAGTGCGCCCGCTGGAACCGCCTCGCTGCCCCAAGTGCCGCTCATCCATTGAGGCGGGCTGGATGCGTTGCGCTGCCTGCGGAGCCTCACTGCGAGTGAAATGTCCAGCCTGCGGCCAGGAAACTTTCTTTGGCGATTACTGTGATTTATGCCAAGCACCGCTCACGGTGATTTGTCCCAACAAAAAGTGCCGCACCGAGCAGCCACCGGGCGAAAAATGCATCAAGTGTGACAAGAAATTAAAATAGCCATTGGCCATCGTCGCCGCAGGTATACCTGCGAGCCTTAAGCGTCAGGAGGAGTAAGTGACCTTACAGTCTTTCACGTCTAATTTTCAAGACCACAGCACCGAAGCCGGCTTCCAATTCACTTTCATATGCGACCAGTGCCAGGAAGGCTACAATACGAATTTTGTGGAGTCCAGCACATACAAGAAAGGCCGCTTCTTCAAAAACCTCGGCGGCTTCGTCGGTGCTGCCTCATCAGTAGCCGGAAACTTAGGCGGCGTTACCAGAGGGCTAGAAAAAGGCTCCAGTGTCATCGGCAACAATTTTAACGGCATGTCGCCCCAATGGCACCAGGAGCACGAAAAAGCTTTCGCCCTGGCCCAAAACGAAGCCAAGGGCCATTTCTTCCGCTGCCCACGCTGTAAGAAGTATGTCTGCGAGAACGATTGGAACGAAGAACCATCGCTCTGCATTGGGTGCGCCCCGCGCGAGTCGGTCGAGGTAGCCGCCGCCAGGGCTGACAAGATGATGCAAGACATTAAAGAAAAGGCTTCCGCCACCCAAGTGTTTACAGGCGAAATCAACGCTCGTCAGGCACTCTGCCCGCTATGCAAGAAACCAGCGGGCGAGGGCAAGTTCTGCTCCAACTGTGGGGCCTCGCTGGCCAAGCGCCGGTGTGAACATTGCGGAGCGGAAAACTCCAGCGGCTCATTCTGTTCCGAGTGCGGGCAGAAGCTAGCTTAAATCAAATCGGAAAGGACTTATCCAGAGCAACCCGCATGAACGCCAGAAAGATCCTAATCGCCGTCATCGGTGCCTCACAGGCAAGCGCCTCAGAGCTTAAGAACGCCGAGGAGGTGGGCTGCCTCATCGCCCGAAGCGGTGCGGCCTTAGTCTGCGGAGGAATGGGAGGAGTAATGGAAGCCGCCTGCAGGGGAGCCAACTCCGAAGGCGGCCTTACGGTTGGCATCTTGCCAGGCGACAGCGCTCAGGCCGCCAACGAATTTGTGGACATCCCCGTAGTCACAGGTATCGGCTTCGCACGTAACGTGGCAGTAGTTAAAAGCGCCCGGGCGGTCATCGCCGTGGGCGGGAGCTACGGCACCCTCTCCGAGATCGCCCACGCCCTCCAAGGCGGCCTTCCCGTCATCGGTCTGGGCACCTGGCAGATCTCACGCGACGGCAAACATGCAGATGGCATTGTCACGGCCCAAACTCCTGCCGAGGCGGTAAGTAAAGCTCTAGAAATGATAGGTGCGCCGTGGATAAAATAAAACGCATCCAAGCCCGCGAAGTGCTTGATTCTCGCGGCAACCCAACGGTAGCAGTAGCCATCGAAACCAATAATGGGCTCATCGGGCGAGCGATGGTGCCCTCTGGAGCCAGCACCGGTAGATACGAGGCTATGGAGCTCCGCGATGGCGATAAAGCACGCTACCAAGGATTGGGTGTACTCCAGGCCATAGAGCACGTGAATAACATCATCGGCCCATCCCTCCGAGGGATGAACGTTGCTGACCAAGACAAAATAGACCGCTACCTCAGCGAGCTGGACGGCACTGAAAACAAGTCCTACCTCGGCGCAAACGCCATCCTGGGCGTGTCATTAGCCGTGGCTCATGCCGGTGCCGCCGCCGCCGAACGGCCTCTGTACGTCTATCTCAGCCAGAACAACAATGGCGAAGAACACCTGTTACCTGTGCCACTACTCAATATCTTAAACGGCGGCAAGCACGCCTCGGATTCCACCGATTTCCAGGAGTTTATGATCGCCCCGGTCGGAGCACGGAGCTTCGCCGAAGCACTCCGCATGGCCGTTGAGGTCTATCATAGTCTCAAAGGCATCATTAAGGGGCGAGGCTTCAACACCAACGTTGGTGACGAGGGCGGTTTTGCCCCCAGCTTATCCTCCAACAAGGAAGCCTTGGAACTTATCCTGGCCGCTATTGAAAAGGCAGGTTACGCCCCGGGAGCAGACTGCTTCATCGCCCTCGACCCCGCCGCGAGCGAGTTCTACGAGGATGGTAAATATGTCCTGGCACGCGAGGGGCGGCGCCTAACCCGCCAGGAAATGGTTGAGTATTATGTTAAATGGGCTAAAGACTACCCTATCATCTCCATCGAAGACGGTATGGCCGAGGACGACTGGGAAGGTTGGCAACTACTTTGCCAACGACTCGGCGACCGGGTGCAACTTGTGGGCGACGATCTCTACGTCACCAACATCAAAAGGCTCTCCCAAGGCATCAGCCTCAAGGCCTCAAACTCCATCCTCATCAAGTTAAATCAAATCGGCACCCTTACCGAGACCATTGATGCCATCACCATGGCCCGCCAGGCTGGTTGGACAGCCGTAGTAAGCCATCGCTCCGGCGAGACTGAGGACACCACTATCGCCGACTTGGCCGTGGGACTTTCCACGGGCCAGATCAAAACCGGTGCACCTTGCCGTAGCGAACGCACTGCCAAATACAACCGCCTGCTCGCTATTGAGGCCGAAATGGCGGGGCTTGCCCGCTATGCCGGAAAGAGCGCGTTCTACAGTTTAGTAGATTAATCTGACCAGACGGATTATAGAGCTGCTCTACTTATGGGCTTTCCTGATAGCCTCAATGGGATCAATCCTGCTGGCATTGTATATCGGGAAGATACCGGATAGTACGATAACCACCACGCACACCGCAAATCCCACGAGTATAGAAATGGCGGTAAGGGCAAAGAAGTCGCTGTTGATATAGCCTGGGTATAGCCTGCGCCCCAAGGGTACAAACGCCCAAGCGAGTCCAATGGCGATGATGAATGCCGGCAAGGCAAGCTTCAGCATTTCCACGGAAGAGAGGGCCGCAATGTCTCCCCTGGTAAACCCGATGGCTTTTAAAATGCCTATCTCTTTCTTCCGAGAGCGATTCTTGAGGTAGTACAGTATGCCGAACAGGACGGCGATGATGCCGATGAAGACAGCGGTGACGATGGTCATTACCCGCTTGGTAGCAGAGAAGTCTTTCTGAACCGTTCCAATATCGGTGGCGTGATTTATCACCAAGAATGATTCCGAGACTTTCTCCAGCCGGGAGGTAAGGGCGGGAACATCTTCATAACAAAGGTCCACCTCAAGACATACACCCCACCACCATCGGTGCAAGCTGTATTTCCTGATATGGCACCTCCTTCAATTGTTAAGGTGCCGCTGCTGGACACACCGCCGCCGTTTCTACCTGACCAATTATCCAATATCACGCCGCCCATCATGGTAAAATCGCCGTAGGAATACACCCCGCCACCGCTGCTATACTCATCACCGCAATTAGCTCTATTGCCGGATATCGTGCCGCCATTCAGAACAAAGACGCCGCCGTTGTATACTCCACCCCCGGAGCCACCAACTTCATTGCCCGATATCGTCCCGCCAGTCATGGTAAAGCTTCGCTGATTAAATACCCCGCCACCATCATCAGTAGCCGCATTGTTTGATATCGTCCCGCCAGTCATGGCAAAAGTGCCATTGTTATTCACTCCCCCGCCGCTGTAAGACGCATTACAATTCCCAGATATGAAGCCGTCCTCTAGAACCAGGGTCCCGCCCCAGTTAACCTGCACACCTGGTCCATTTCGTTCGGCAGCATGAGTCACCACGATACCCGCCAGGATCAGTGTGCCTTCCATGGTTATAGTTGGAGTATCAGCAGTCTGGATCAGCTGCCAAAAATCATCCCGACTGGGTCCGGACTTTGCCGTATCGTCAGGCTTGACCCCAACAAGCACAATATTTTTGCCGTAGGGAATGCCCAAGGTTGAGCTCAGATAAATATCGGCAGTAAGCGCAATAACGTACACAGGATTGATCGGTGCCGAGACAATCGCTGAATTCAGTTCATCGGCATTGGATACCCGAACATCAATGACATCTGTGTAATCAGTGAGAGATAAAAACGCAGCCTGGGATGGCAATAATGCCATAAAAAAATTAGGCCCCGCTAAGGGCAGGGCCGGCATGATCGCCAGTACGCAAAGCAGACTCACCAAGGTTGCTCTCGCGCACCATCGAAAGCCCCTGCCAGATGAGGATTTCGTGACATTATTCATCTATGCCCCCTAGCCTGCTTATATTTTGCAGTATACCACCGCTTGTGCTTTGTTGCACCGCTTCCCCTCTCGCGCTCCCATCCGCTACAATAAGAGAGCCAGCATGAACAGAATCGGCATCACTTCCACTGTCCCCATTGAGGTCCTGCTTGCCGCCGGATACCAACCGGTAGACCTCAACAACATCTTTATCGGCGACCCCCAACCCGAGCGCCTGGTGAGGATAGCCGAGCGCCGAGGGTTCCCATTAAACTCCTGCACCTGGATCAAGGGCATCTACGGCGTAGTCAGAGAGCAACAGACCGGCACCGTACTGGGCATAACCTCAGGCGATTGCTCCAACACCCTCATGTTGCTGGAGGTACTATCCCTGCACGGGGTGCAAACCATTCCCTTCGCCTATCCCTCCGCGCCGAATACGGCGGAGATGGCCCAAGAGCTTGCCGCGTTGGCAATGCACTTCGGCACGAGCATTGAGGCTGCAGAAAAGGTTAGGGAGGAACTTCAGCCTTGCCGCCAGCTCTTGGCCGAACTTGACCGCCTGAGCTGGCAGGAAAACAGGGTGAGCGGCTTCGAAAACCACTACTGGCTTGTTTCGGCCTCAGATTTTAACGGCAACCCCCAGCGCTTCTGCGCCGAATTGCAAGATGCCCTCAAGACCATCCAAAAACGCCCGCCTTACCCCCCCGACATGCTGCGGGTTGCTTTCTGTGGCGTGCCTGCCGTATACGGAAAAGAACTCTACGCTTTCCTGGAAGAAAAAGGAGCACGGGTGATCTTCAATGAGGTGCAGCGCCAGTTCGCCATGACCACCCCTAGCACAGATCTTGCAGCGCAATACACCAACTATACCTACCCTTACGCCACCGACACCCGCCTTGCTGATATCGACACCGAATGTGCCAAGCGCAGGGTAGATGGTGTCATCCACTACGTGCAGGCCTTCTGCCATCGCGCCATCGGCGACATCGTTTTCCGTAGTCGATTATCCCTGCCTGTACTCACGATTGAGGGCAATGCCGATTTCGGCCTCACCCAACATCTGAAAACACGACTGGAAGCCTTCCTGGACATACTGGCGCAGATAAAGCTAAAATCACAGACGAGAAAATGATTGCCGCAAGGAAGGTGCCTTATGGCTTCACACCTAGAACTCGTTAATCATTTATGCGCACAATTAGGGGACGCGGGAACCATCACCTATAAAAAAATGTTCGGTGAATATGGACTCTATTGCGACGGTAAGTTTTTCGCATGTGTATGCGATGACCAGTTTTTTGTGAAAATAACGCAGGCTGGTCGAGAATTTATGCCCGAATGCCATATTGCGCCAGCATATGAGGGCGGAGGTCCTTATTTTCAAATCGAGGAAGTGGACGATAAAAGTCTTTTAGCTCAGCTCGCCAAACTAACTTGTGCTGAACTGCCCTCACCCAAACCCAAAAAGAAGAAAGTGCCATAGAATCACCCATACAAGGGTCAATTTCAACGCAATAAAATAAAAGGAGCTGAACATGGCCACCAAAATCGGTATCAACGGCTTCGGACGCATCGGGCGCCTCACCCTGCGCACCATCAATCAATACCACCGGGAAAGGCTGGAAGTAGTCGCCGTAAATGACCTCACCGATGCCCAGACCAACGCCCATCTTTTTAAATGGGATACCACCTATGGGCGATATCCCGGCGCTATTGAGGCAAGGGACGGCGCACTGATCGTGGACGGCTGCAATATCAAGGTCATTGCGGAGAAAGATCCTGCCAACATCCCCTGGAAAGAACTGGGGGTAGATGTTGTCATTGAATCCACCGGACTTTTTACCGATGCCAACAAGGCTAAGGCACATTTTGCCGGCGGTGCTAAAAAAATCATCATCTCTGCCCCCGCCAAAAACGAAGATATCACCCTTGTATTGGGCGTGAACCAAGACAAGTACGACCCAACAAAGCACCATATCATCTCTAACGCCTCTTGCACTACCAATGGCCTGGCACCGGTGGCCAAGGTTCTCAATGACAATTTCGGCATCCAGAAAGCCGTCATGAGCACCGTGCACGCCTACACTAACGACCAGCGCTTGCAGGATATGTTCCATAAGGATCTGCGCCGCGCCCGCGCTGCCTGCGAAAACATCGTACCTACCTCCACCGGAGCCGCCCATGCCATCGGATTGGTGCTGCCAGAGCTTAGCGGCAAAATGCATGGCATCGCATTCCGCATACCCACCGCCACCGTCTCCCTCATTGATTTGGTAGCCGTGGTGAATTGCGACGTAACGAAAGACGAGATCAACGCCGCTTTTAAGACTGCCTCCGAAGGCGCCCTAAAGGGCATCTTGGAATACGTCACCGAGGATCTGGTCTCAAACGACTTCAAGGGCACCACTTTCAGCGCCTGCTTTGATGCCCCATCCACCATAGTTATTGGCGGCAATCTAATCAAGGTGCTCACTTGGTATGACAACGAATGGGGCTATGCCTGTCGCTTGGCCGACCTCGCAGCCTTCGTAGCTCAAAAAGGCCTGTAACCCAAGTGCCGGCGGTGGTTGACACAGCCACACCTGCGGGTTAGAATGGTGTAATTTTGGAATACTTGGGCGGGGCACCAGCAACTCTGGGGCCCAATCTTTAAGGAGACAGAGAGGAAGTCATGAAGCTAGTTGTCATCGGTTTAGGTCAAGCCGGCAGCCGCGTTGCCGATGAGTTCGCCCGCCTTAACAAGCGCGCCTTGAGTGAGCGAGGTGTCGAGATTTGCCCCGGGGTCTTCGCTGTCAACACCGATGCCGCTGACCTGAGCGGACTCACCACCATCAAGCCCGATTACCAGCACCGCATCCTCATCGGAGGACGGCGCACCGGCGGCCACGGGGTAGGCAAGATTAACGAGCTAGGCGCCGAGATTGCCCGCGAGGATGCCGACAAGGTGGTGGATGCCCTACGCGCCACCAAGCGTTTTTACGAGACCGACGGCTTCCTGCTGATCGGCTCCGCCGGCGGCGGCACCGGTTCCGGATCGCTCCCTATAATGATAAAACATGTCAAGGAACGCTATGCGGACAAACCGGTCTACGCCGTAGCTATCCTGCCCTTTGAGCACGAAGAACAGAACGAGGAACGGGCTGTCTACAACACCGCCGTCTGCCTCAAGTCGACCTATTCCGTAGCCGATGCTGTTTTCCTCATCGATAACCAGCGCTACGTACGCAAGGACTACTCTCTCCGCTATAACCTTAACAAGATTAACAGCCTCATCGTTGAGCCATTCTACAATCTCATGTGCGCCGGCGAGGAAAAGAAAGCCAGCAAGGTTGGAGCCAAAACCGTAGACGCCGGTGATATCATTCAGACCCTATCCGGGTGGACAGCTCTGGGCTGGGGGCAGTCCCGCCTTAAGATGCAGATCAACCTTGGCTCCCAGGATTTCCGCTCCAAGAGCGCCGAAACCAACAAAGGTATCCAATCCATGGATGCCGCCATCGCCGAGCTTTCCACCAGATGCAACCCCAAAGATGCCGGGCGTGCCCTGTACATCATAACCGCCCCCGCCAAAGAGATAAACATGGATTTGGTAAAGGAGCTTACCGACTGGCTTAAGACATTAGCTCCCAACGCCGTCATCAGAAACGGAGACTATCCCGTGGGTCGCACCCTAGAGATTACACTGCTTATCTCCGAACTTTCGGACGTGGAGCGCGTACGCGAGTTCTACAACCGCTCCACCGAACTTGTGCCCATCATCAAGCAGCGCCAAGAAGAGGCCCGCGTCAAGCTCCAGTCCATCGACGAGTGCGGCAAGGATATCCCAACCGTATTCTAAAGATTGCCGGCAACGAAGTTCTAGCTCAAAACAAGTGGTATTCGCCAACACGCCGAGTACCACTTGTTTGTACGTTTTCAAGAATGGCGCATTATAGATGATGGTTATAGATTCGATGCGGTGTTCAGCATATCCCAAGTTAGGCCGACGGACGCAGCATCGATTCGGTGCGTCAATATACCTTGGGTCACTGCCGATTGGCTCTGCTTTTTCTCATACTCCATCGCACGCACGCCCTTTTCTCCAAATGGTAGGCTCAGGTCAATTTACGCAGCCTAACTTTTACAGTTACGAGGAATCATCTATAATGGGCGTAGCACAATTTCCCAATTCGCAACACTGCTATGGCTTTCTACCGTAAATGGCGTCCCCAAACCCTAAGTGAGGTTGTCGGGCAAGAGCACGTCACCAAGACCCTGCTTAACGCCCTTACCACAAACCGCGTTGCGCACGCTTATCTTTTCTGCGGACCGCGTGGCACGGGCAAGACCTCTACCGGCAGGATCATGGCCAAAGCCCTCAACTGCACCAAGAAAGGCACAGGCGGCAAAGGCGAACCTTGCAACAAATGCGCTATGTGCCAAGCCATCACTGAGGGCCATGCCCTGGATGTGATTGAGATAGACGCCGCCTCCCATACCAGTGTAGACGATGTGCGTCAGCTCATTGAACGAATAAACTATGCCCCAGCCGAAGCTAAGTATAAAGTCTATATCATTGATGAAGTCCACCAGATCAGCACCAGTGCCTCCAATGCTCTTCTGAAAACTCTTGAGGAGCCGCCACCCAACATTGTCTTCATCCTGGCTACCACCGAAACCCATAAGATGCTACCCACCATCATCTCGCGCTGCCAGCGCTTCGATTTCCGCCGCCTTAGGGTGCAGGACACCGAAGAAAAGTTAAACCGAATTACCGAGGCCGAAGGCATCACCGTTGCCCCAGAGGCCCTCAGGCTCGTTGCCCGCGCCGCCAGAGGAGGACTCCGTGACGCCGAGAATTTATTAGAGCAGTTATATACTTTTTACGGCGCTAACATCACCCTCCCGCAGGTCCACGAGTTATTAGGAATGGGCGGCGGCGAGCGAGCGCGAGAGTTGCTAGGAGGTCTGGCTAAGAATGATCTTGCCCTTTCATTGCAAGTCGTAAGCCGCGCTCAGGGCGAAGGGCTGGACCTGAGGCAGCTCAACCGCGACCTAGTAAGCTACCTGCACGCCATGCTTCTTGTCAAAAGCGGTGCGGAAAAAGATACCTATCTTGAAACCGAGGAACTGTCTGAGTTAAAGGCCTTAACCCAAGATACCCCCCTGTCTCTTTTCACCAGAAGTCTCAAGCTCTTCGGCGAAGCTCAGAAAGAACTGGGCGAAAGCAGTCTGCCCATGGAACTGGCCATCATAGATGTCCTGATGCCCACCGAAAGGACGCCTCAGATACAAACCGAACCTACAAAGAGAACCCCGCCTCCCGCAGCCAAACCGCACGTCTTGGCCGGAGAGCTCACAGCCGAAGTCCCCGCCATATCTTCCGCCGCAGCCACAGAGCACCCTGCCGTAAGTCCCCAGCCGCCATCAGCGCCGAAGCCAACCCCTAAGCCTATGGCAAACGCCCCTTTTGAGCCTATCGTAGCTAGTGCATCGGGAGCAGTCCCGCTTACCAGCGACCGCCTTGAGCAGCTCAGAAACAGCTGGCGGCATATCATTGAGAATGCGCCGGACAATTTAAAGCGTTCGCCGGCCGTGGCAATCATGCGCAGTGCTGGAGTCATGCCCATTGCCATAGATAACGGGGTAGTAACGCTCTCTTTTAGGCACAATTTCCATAAGGAAAAGATCGAAGAAATCGAGAACCGGCGGGTGGCAGCCAATTTGATCAGCCAGTTCTTAGGCCAACCCTGCCAGGTAAAGTGCATCTACGAACCGGCGGAAAACCATCTTGTGCGCGAAGCACAGAAGCTTGGCGCACAAGTCATCGACATTGAAGAAAAAATACCAACGGAGGAATAATGGACCTTAGCACCATGAAACAAGCCCTGGAGCTCCGCTCAAAGCTGGAAAAAGCCAAAAAGGAGCTTGGCAAGATGTCGGTTGAGGCCGACTCCGGACGAGGCGCAGTCAAGGTCGTCGCCAGTGGAGACCAGAAGATCCTCTCTATTAAGATCGCCCCAGAGGCTGTGAATCCTGCCAAGGTCGGCGATCTGGAGAAACTGGTCCTCAAGGCAACGAATGAGGCTCTGGAAAAATCCCTTAAGATGGCCGCGTCCGAGATGAAGAAGCTCACCGGCGATCTCAATATTCCGGGACTTTCGTAAACCCTAAGATAACGATACATATACCAGGGCAGCCGTACGGCTTGCTGCCGATCACGACTCGTCGTTGTCTCAGCTTATTTCTAGAGATTTTCAGGAGCGATATGGCCGACAAAACCATCCCCCAGGCTACCGAAGCCGTCAACCGGCTGGCACAGGAGCTGGGTCGCCTGCCAGGCATCGGTCCCAAGAGTGCCCAGCGCCTCACCTACTACTTATTGCGCGCTCCGGCCGAGCAAATACGTAACTTGGCTGATGCCCTCACAGCCCTCAAGGCACGCACCCATCTCTGCCCTTCTTGTTGCAACATTACCGATGCCGACCTCTGTCCCATCTGCGCCTCACGGAGAGGAGCTGATACGGTGTTGGTGGTTGAGCAGCCCCAAGATATCCTAGCCATTGAGCACGCCGGTACCTATAAAGGCGGTTACCACGTGTTGCATGGTGCCATCTCTCCCAGCGAGGGCGTGGGTAGCGACAATATCCGCTTAAGAGAGCTTACCGACCGCCTCTTGACAGGCAACATCAAAGAGGTCATCATCGGCACCAACCCCAATATTGAAGGCGAGACTACCGCCATGTATTTAAAGCGGGTCATCACTCCGATGGGGATCAAGGTCACCCGCCTGGCCCGCGGTCTACCGTTCGGCACCGAGCTGGAATATGCCGACGACATGACCCTTTCCAGCGCCGTAACCGGAAGGCAGGAGTTCTAAAGAGCCTAGCTCTGTTCTTATAAGTCCGCTGTAGACCACGCTAAGTTACACTCAAGAAATGACTCACCGCAAGCGCTCCATCAAATCTGGCCTGCCGCCGGGCTCCTTGATACATATCGGCGAAGACCAAAACGCTGATGGGTGCATCACCGTCATCGACTACGCGCCTGCTGAATTCACCGAAAAGACTTTCACGCATGTTGAAGAATGCTTTACCTATCGCGATAAAGCCTCCACCACCTGGATCAACGTGGATGGGCTGCACAAAACAGAAGTCATCGGCAAACTTGGCACCCACTTTGGCTTGCATCCTCTAATCCAGGAGGACATTCTCAACACCGAGCAACGCCCCAAGACCGAAGACTATGGAAGCTACCTTTACATCATCCTGCGCATGCTCGCCTATGACCAAAAAAACCGAGGCATCACCAGCAAACAAGTCAGCCTAGTGCTGGGACAAGGTTTCGTCATCTCCTTCCAGGAAGCGCAGGATACTACTTGGAACCCGGTGCGAGAGCGCATTCGGAACAACAAAGGCCTTACTCGCAAAATCGGGGCCGACTACTTAGCTTATTCTCTCATGGATGCTATTGTGGATAATTACTTCGCCATGATGGAGAAGCTAGGCGAATACGTGGAAGACGTGGAGGATGAGTTGATAACCGCCCCCTCCGAAGCAACGCTGAAAACCGTCCGCGATTTAAAGCGCGAGATGATCACCATCCGCAAAGCCGTCTGGCCGCTCAGAGATATGGTTCGCGTACTGCAAGATACCGACAATCCGCTTATCACCCCAACTACAAAGATCTATCTGCGCGATATATATGACCACGCCATCCAGGTCATAGACAACATTGAAAGCACCCGCGAAATTATTTCCGGCATGCTGGATGTCTATTTTTCCAGCGCCTCCAACCGCCTCAACGAGATAGTCAAGGTGCTCACCATACTTTCTGCCATCTTCATTCCGCTGACTTTCATCGCCGGGGTGTATGGCATGAACTTCGATTTTATGCCCGAGCTGAACCAGCCCTATGGATATCCTATCGTGCTGGTATTTATGGCTATGATTGCCGCCGGGCTCATTATCTATTTCAAACATAAGAAATGGTTTTAGGACTTGCCCAATCCCCGATGAAACCCAAGATACAGCAGCCGGGTGGTCTCATGGAATTTTTCTGTCTGCTTTCGGCGAGTGGTTTTACAGTGTTCGCTAATCTAACGAGAGCCAAGGTTTTCACGGCCAATCCACGGCAGTTTTAAGCACAAGCAGAGAAAGAACGCTTGTTTTTTCCAAACTTCCAGCGTACAATAGCGAGCGCATATATCGGAAAATATCAATATAAAGGAGAGCAAAACTTATGAAGCACAGCGCCTTACAAAAATATCTGGCCGAATTTATTGGCACAGCGATTCTTGTTTTTGTAGGTTGCGGCAGTGCCGTGGCTTTGGGGATCGCTCCTGCAGGCGGCCACCTGGCCGTTGCCTTGGCTTTTGGCCTGGCTATTGTGGCCACAGCCTATGTCATAGGTGGAATCTCAGGTTGCCATATTAACCCCGCCGTCTCTCTAGCTATGCTCATCCTAAAAAAACTGAACGCGAAGGACTTTATTGGGTTCGTCATCTCTCAGATCATGGGTGCGTTACTTGGAGCTGGCTTGCTTAAAGCCGTTGTGGGCTTTGGCATCACGGATCAAACTGGCGCACTTGGCTCCAACGGCGTTGCTGCCGTAGGCATTGGCGGCGCTGTTCTGGTTGAGGTTATCCTAACCTTTATCTTTATCTTCACCATCCTGGGCGTCACTTCCGATGACAAGAAGAGCGGCGTAGCTGGCATCGTTATCGGTTTGACTTTGGCCTTTGTCCACATTATTGGCATTCCTCTTACCGGCACTTCGGTAAACCCTGCGCGCAGTATCGGCCCCGCCATCTTTGCCGGCGGCGATGCTCTCACTGATCTATGGGTGTTTATACTTGCGCCCTTGGCCGGAGCCGGAATTGCAGCTCTGGCGTTTCATCTCCTGAACGGGAAAAAATCCAAAGCCTAGGGTCAAGTTGCCATCATTATGAACAGACAGGGGAAGGGAATGCCCCCCTGTCTGTTCTTGCAAAATGTTATAACCGCAATTAATGATGGCAACTATGCCAGAGCGCACATACACTTTGAGAAGCGCCGAAAATCATAAGCCTCACTGCTATATGCGGCGTGAGCAACCTGGTCTTGCTTAGCGCATATATATGCAAACCGGCTTATTTTTAAATCCCCTACGTTACCGCATCCCGTTTCCCATAAAAGACTACTCCGCCGACGACCAGGACTGCGGCCAATGATGTCAAGGCAGCAAGCATAGCAAGGTTCACATGGTCAACAGGAAGCTGCGGGACATATCCAAAAGGAGTGATCCTATCAAGCCAACCGGGCAAAAGATTCGGCAGGCGCCCGATAAAGATTGCAAAAAAGGTGAATCCGTAGTATCCCCAGATCGCCGCCGTCGCTTTTGGGGCCAGCCCGATAAGCAAAACTGCCGCGCCAAGCATCACCCACATCGCCGGCAGGTAGACCAAGGTGGCTTTCATCAGATAACCAAGCGTAAGAGTGCCCGGATCTGGCAAAACAGCTACGGCCGACGCGTAGAGCCCAACGGCAATGGCACACTGCACGAGAACGCTGGCCACCAATGCCAGCACCACATAACCCAACAGATATCTCCGGCGGGATACGGCCCGAGACAGCACATGTTCCGCGTAGCCATCCCTCTCCTCGCTCCGTAGCTTCAGAATCGTTATCAAAACCACCGCCAGCGCCATAAGTGATGTTAGGGAGATAACCATGGAAACAAACATTTGGGCTGTCGTATAGTTAGGATCTGTGCCGACGATCTGCATATACCAATCACTACTGGTCACGAAACTCTCAATATCCCCCAGAATCGCACCATAAGAGGCTCCCAAAAGAAATATGCCCAGGCTGCACAGGGCAATGGTATTTTGCGACAACCGGAACGTCAATCCGAACGCCGAGCGCAGAGAAGACGAGGCCTCTCGCCGCCCTGGCTTAGCAGAGATAAAGCCCTGCCCCATGTCACGTCTCGCATTTAGAGTATAGGCCACCGCAACCACCGCAGACGTCTCAAGCAACAGCACTAAAACCGGCCACCAATAATTCTCCACATATATCTGCGCCCGTTGAATGAGTCCCATCGGACTTATAAGCGACAATGCCTCACTGCTCATATCTCCGGCGGCACGCATCAGGTAAAAAAGACCCAACGCCGCCAGCGAGAACATGACAGCGGTGCGCGCAGAGGCAAAGACCTGCGAAAACAAAGCCGCGACCGCCGCAAAAAACAGTCCTGAGACCCCTACCGCCACCCCATACAGCATGGAATCGGTAAACCCCATGCTATCAATACCCATCACAGCAATGCCAAGCCCCGTCAGCAGGGCAAGGGCGCTGTTTACGATAACAGCCGTGATCATGGCGGCATTAAGGTTGGCCAAGCGCCCCGTTGGCGCTGAGCGCACAATTTCAGTGCGCCCTCGCTCTTCGTCAGCGCGCGTATGGCGTATCGCCAGCAAAATATTCATTACTGCGACCGCGATGATTACCCAAAGCAGCATAGCATTGCTGTACATCGCCCCTGCGGTATAGTTATCGCTGCCGTAAACGGGTCCCATAAGTGCTATCATGGCGGGATTTTTGAGGGTCTCCGCATATGCCGCTCTGGCTGCATCATCAAATAGACTGCCCAGCGCAGGCGCCAATCCCACCATGAACAGCAATAGAACAGCGAGCCAGACCGCAGACATGACACGCTCTCGGCGCAGAATCAACCTGACAAGCTTCCCAGTATTCTCAAAGTTGCCGCGCACGATCACGTCCCTCCGCGCACGTTATAATGGCGCATAAACAAATCCTCTAGCGTGGGTGGCATGCTTTCTAATTTGACCACTTTAAATCTTGAGATGTGGGCTACAACGCTACCGATCTCTGCTGAGTCCACCTGAAACGACACTCCGCCCCGTTCACTGCTGATACCGTAAACCCCCCTCATGCCCTCTAGCCCCTCTATCGGGTTTTCCGTTTCCACACTCATCGAAAATCTCGTAAGATGGCGAAGTTGGCTTAGCGTCCCTGTCTCAACAAGCTTACCATCACGAATGATGCCTACCCTATCGCAAAGTCGCTCCACCTCGGAGAGGATGTGACTAGAAAGGAAAATGCCCTTGCCGTTGTTTTTTTGCTCCAGTACATATTCCTGAAAAACCTGACCCATAATCGGATCTAGTCCGCTGGTCGGTTCGTCCAGAATATACAAATCGGCATCGGAGGCGAATGCGGCGACAAGGGCAACTTTTTGTCTGTTGCCCTTAGAATATGAGCGGCATTTTTTAGACGGGTCAAGATCGAACATTTTAAGCAGTTTTTCCCGGCGGGTCCTATCAAGCTTGCCCCGCAGGCTGACAAATAGGTCAATGACCTCGCCGCCTGTCAGGTTCGGCCATAAGCTGACGTCGCCGGGAACATATGCAACGCGCTTATGTATTTCAACCGCATCTTTCCAGGCATCCATTCCGAAAACCTGCGCGCTTCCCTCCGATGCCTGGATAATACCCAGCAGCACACGAATGGTGGTCGTCTTGCCAGCCCCGTTTGGGCCGATGTAGCCAAATACCTCCCCCTCATTTACCTTAAGGTCAATGCCATTAAGAGCAGTAAATCTGCCAAATCTCTTAGTCAGCTTAACGGTTTCCAGGCTTAATGCAGGCATACGACCCCTCCAAAAAACTCTACACATCATTCTAGCGCATATAAATCATTATTCCCATCGCTTGTTAACGCCAACCTTGTCAACAGCATGCCCCCTATGGCCGGGCACTGCGCATACAATAGTCGTGATGCTATACTATCCACAGCAAGCCATCAGATAAAAATACCATGTCTAAGCCGCACACCTTTCAGACGCCCGCCGTAATTATCAAGAAGACACGCCTAGGGGAGGCCGATGTCATCTTTACTCTATACACACCGCATCTAGGCAAAATACAGGGTATCGCCAAATCGGTGCGGAAGACCGCCAGCCGTTTGGCAGGTCACCTGGAGCTTCTCACTTATTCACAGGTGACTCTCGCCCGCGGTAAAAACCTTGATACTATCATCGGTAGCCAGACCATCAATTCTTTCTTGCCACTCAAAAGCAATCTTGAGCTTATTTCATGCGGTCTCTATTTATTGGAGCTGATAAACCAATTCACGCCTGACGAGACTTCGGATCCAGGTCTATTTGATCTTGTGCTAACCTCGCTCGAACACCTCGCGCGCGGGGCCGATTGCCAAATGCTCCTGCGTCACTTTGAGATGAGGCTCCTCCGTCACGCCGGCTACCACCCCGAGCTTGCTCACTGCGTCGCCTGCCAAAAGCCATTGGAGGAAAGAGGGGCCGCCCTCTTCGCCCTCAGTGCAGGAGGCCTCATATGCATTAATTGCAACCAGGCAAAAGGACATCGCGGATACGGGCTTTCGCCCAACGCTCTACACCTCATGCGCCTATTACAGGCAGGGGAATGGCAGGATATCGACCAAATAGTAGTTGATGACACGCCGCTGCGCGAGGTCCAGAGATTGATGCAAAGCTATATCCGCTCCATCCTGGAGCGTGACATCCGCTCTGCCGCTTGGCTGGTCACCATTGAACAAAGTTCGATTTACGCACAGCGGTGAATAGCGAATCGGCCAGGGAAGCCTTAACCCGTTATGAGTCAGATGGCATTATGAAATGAGTATCGATGGCTACATGTAATAGTGCCGCCTGTTTTGCCTGCCGTGCTCTATCGTTGCCCCCCAGTCCACGCCCGCAACCAGACGAATAAGCACTTACGCCGCTCTAATCCCCACCATTTGTGTTGCGGGATACAAATTACCTATAATAGCCTCAAACTATGTCATCAGCAGAAAACCGCATCCCCCAACCAAGAATAGGCAAACTCCGTAGCCTTATAGACCGCGGTATCGACCCCTATCCCGCCCATTTACACCGCTCTCAAACCAACGCCGAGGCCGTAGCACTTCTCGCTAAGCAGGAAGAGGAGCAGACCCCGCCGGCGGAAGTAGCGGTCGCGGGACGCATCACAGCCATACGCGGTATGGGCAAGCTCGCTTTTATAGATATCCTCGACGGCTCGGGCAAGCTCCAACTTTATGTCAATAAATCCAAACTGAACGAAGCCTCCGCCGAGCTTCTCGGCGACTTGGACATCGGCGACTTTGTAGGCGCGGCTGGCACCATGGTCCGCACACGCACCCTTGAACCCAGCGTGGATGCCCAAGCGCTTACCATCCTCGCCAAATCTCTCAGACCCCTGCCGGAAAAGTGGCATGGCCTGCAGGACACCGAGAAGCGCTACCGCCAACGTTACTTGGATCTCATCGCCAACCCCGAGGCGCGCGAGGTCTTCCGCCGCCGGAGTCGCATCGTCTCAGCTTTGCGGCATTTCTTGGATGAACGGGGCTTCCTGGAGGTAGAAACCCCCGTACTCCAGCCATCAGCCGGAGGAGCACTGGCGCGGCCGTTTATCACCCACCACAACGCCC
>WRNP01000026.1 GCA_009776515.1 Dehalococcoidia bacterium
CCCCTCCTTAAAGCCCTTACCGCCGCTGGCCTAGGCGCCCGCCGTACTGTCGCACAGGCGGTCAAAGACGGACGAGTATGGCTAAACGGCCAGCCCGCCACCTCATTCAATCAGGCTGTTACCCCCAAAGACAATATTACTTTCGACGGCAAGCCACTCAGACTGCTTGCCGAAAAACCGGTCTATCTCCTGTTAAATAAGCCTGCGGGCGTGTTGAGTGTAACGTGCGATGCCCGCGGGCGGCAAACGATTATTGACCTCGTACCCATAAAATACCGTGTACCCGGACTGCACCCCGTAGGCCGGCTGGATCTCGCCAGCCGCGGCCTGACATTGCTTACCAGTGACGGCAGGCTTACTTATCGTCTTTCCCACCCCCGCTTTGAGAAAGAGAAAGAATATCTGGCTGAGCTCGACCGCGTCCTTACGCCAGCCGATGAAGCTGTGTTCGCACGCGGCTTAGAGCTTGAGGATGGCCCTACCTGCCCAGCCGGAATAGCGGGTGTTTCCTTGAGACCACCAATTTATCGTATTACCCTTCACGAAGGGCGCAAGCGGCAAATCCGTCGCATGTTCCAGAGCTTGGGCTACGTTGTGCGTGACCTAAAGAGAACCCGCCTGGGAAGTCTGCGCTTGGGCGCGCTCAAAGAGGGAGAGGTTAGGGAGCTGACAGACGATGAGTTGAGAAGCTTGGACAAGGGAGAGTAGCGAATTCAAGCCGTCTGCTTAATTCAACGGTAAATACCCCAATAGCACAAAGATCCGAATCGCGCGATTCGGATCTTATCCTATACCAATGGTTTCTTAAAATAAATTCACCTTAACCTCTGGATAGCGGAAGGAAAATCGGTTCATATCCCGATATAATCGAGATTCGACCTGGGTTAATCCCTCTTGCGAGGAATGACTCCCTAGAAAGGAGGTGATCCAGCCGCAGCTTCCGCTACGGCTACCTTGTTACGACTTCGTCCCAATCACCAATCCCACCTTCGGCGACTGCCTCCCTTGCGGGTTAGCCCATCGACTTCAGGTGTTACCGGCTTTCATGACGTGACGGGCGGTGTGTACAAGGCCCGAGAACGTATTCACCGCACCATGCTGATATGCGGTTACTAGCAACTCCGACTTCACGCAGGCGGGTTTCAGCCTGCGATCTGTACTGAGGATGGCTTTGGGGATTAGCTTCAACTCGCGTTGTTGCAACCTGCTGTGCCACCCATTGTAGCGTGTGTGTAGCCCAGGGCATAAAGGCCATGCTGACTTGACGTCATCCCCACCTTCCTCCCCGTTTTGCGAGGCAGTCTCGCTAGAGAAAACAACTAGCAATGAGGGTTGCGCTCGTTGCAGGACTTAACCATACACCTCACGGCACGAGCTGACGACAGCCATGCAGCACCTGTGACGGCTACCGATTCAACGGTTCGCTCCCCTTTCGGTTCACTACTTCCGACATGTCAAGCCCTGGTGAGGTTTTTCGTGTTGCATCGAATTAAACCACACGCTCCGCTGCTTGTGCGGGCCCCCGTCAATTCCTTTGAGTTTTAGCCTTGCGGCCGTAGTCCCCAGGCGGGATACTTAAAGCGTTAGCTTCGGCACAAAGAGGGTCGAAACTCCCTATACCTAGTATCCATAGTTTACGGTGTGGACTACCAGGGTATCTAATCCTGTTCGCTCCCCACACTTTCGGACCTCAGCGTCAGAAACAGCCTGGAAGGCCGCCTTCGCCACTGGTGTTCCTCCCGATATCTACGCATTTCACCACTACACCGGGAATTCCACCTTCCCCTGCCGTCCTCAAGCCCAACAGTATCGGATGACTCCTCCCGGTTAAGCCAGGAGATTTCACATCCGACTTGAAAGGCCGCCTACGTCCACTTTACGCCCAGTAAATCCGGATAACGCTTGCTTCCTACGTATTACCGCGGCTGCTGGCACGTAGTTAGCCGAAGCTTATTCCCCAGGTACCGTCATAATTCTTCCCTGAGAAAAGAGGTTTACAACCCGAAGGCCTTCATCCCTCACGCGGCGTTGCTGCGTCAGGCTTTCGCCCATTGCGCAAAATTCCTTGCTGCTGCCTCCCGTAGGAGTCTGGGCCGTGTCTCAGTCCCAGTGTGGCTGATCATCCTCTCAGACCAGCTACCGATCACAGCCTTGGTGGGCCATTACCTCACCAACTAGCTAATCGGCCACAAGCCCCTCCCCGAGCGCCTTGCGGCTTTCATGAACCTTCATGTGAAGGCCCATCGAATGCGGTATTAGTCAACCTTTCGGCTGATTATTCCCCACTCAGGGACAGGTTACTCATGTGTTACTCACCCGTTTGCCACTGTGCCCTTGCGGGCACCGTTCGACTTGCATGCATAATGCACGCCGCCAGCGTTTATCCTGAGCCAGGATCAAACTCTCTAAGCAAAAAGCCTAAAAAATTTGTAGCTCTTTTCGTCCACCGAAAAACGGGGTTCTTCGGTGGGAATTTAAAGTCTCCGCTCCCGCCCCCTGCATGGCGCCGAGAGCCGGCGGAGCAGCCGAAAACAAGTTCTCGGCTGAGATTTTCCTTCCGCTATCCAATTGTTAAGGTGCTTTTAATCGCCGGGGGTACACCGCCAGCGTCAAAACAACAAAAGACATACTACCATAGCTAAAAAAGTTTGTCAAACCAGCTTTCTCGGCCTCCGGAACCAGCGCTGACTCCTGACTAGAGACCAGCCTAAGGGGTGCCGGGTGGCATGGGCATCATATTAAACAGCGACAAACATGTTTAATGCTCCGGGGAGACGGCCACCGCCTTTAGGCCCACAGATTCCGACCAGGCTACCGCCTGCTATCGGCATGAATCTTCATGCCACAAAGCGAATCTTAAATATCCTCGTCCTCGTAATAGCCATATTGCCTTACCTCCCCCACGCTTTTAAGGACGGCTGGTTTTTTTGTGGAACCATCAATTACCCTAAGAACCCTGATTTGGAATCTCCATGCATCTCCGAAGTCGAAGATGTAGAGAAACTTATCACCCTTTCCAAGATGGAACCTGGACAGGGTAATTTTATCGGAAAACCCCCGGGCGCTATCCAGATTACCACCGGGGCATATATATTGCATATTACGATCCCAGGCGCGATTATTCATGAAGAAGGCGTGCAAGTGATCATCGTCAAACTCAAACGCATACATTATTTCCCCATGCAGGGCGAACAGTGTCGCACTTTCGTCAATTTGAATATGACGATAACAGCCCTTCCCCACGGAAACGCTTAACACCAATGACTTTCCCATTATTGCACTCCTTATTGAGTATTAGTTAGGCACTGGCAGCGCTACACCCCAAGCGCGTCACTTTACTCTGTTCTCAAGGCCACCACGGGATCTTTTTTGGCAGCCGAGCGTGAAGGTACAACTCCCGAAATCAGCATCAATCCCACGCTTACGCATACCATGATCACCGCATAGTGCCAAGGGAACACGGCTATGGACGCTACATCAGCAAACCCAACAACCCAATTGATAACTGCCGACAGTAAATATGTAACCAGAATACCGATTAAGCCCGAACTAAGACCAAGGATAAAGGTTTCGGCAATGAAAAGATTGGAAACATCTCTCTTGCGCCCGCCAAGGCTGCGGATGACCCCGATCTCCTTGATCCGCTCCACCACCGAAACATAGGTAATAATGGCAATCATCACGCACGAAACAACCAACGACAGGGAGGTAAATCCGACCAGCGCAATCGTGATAATCCGCACCAAGCTCTGCATCATACCGATGATCAACGAAAGNGCATCGGTGTAGGTGATATTCTCTCGCTCCTCTGAGGTAAGCAGGGTGCCGTTAACGATGATATCCCCGTCTCCNTTCCATTCATCAAGATAGGCAAGTACGTGTTCTTTTTGGTCAAAATCCAAGGGGTATACCGCTATGCGAGTTGGCAGATCGCTCCCGCCTAATTGCTGCAAACTGAATGTGGCGTTAGCCACGACCCTGAGCTCATTATCATTGCTTCCTCCGCTAACAAACAAACTCATAAGGGCTGACAATTGATCGGTATTGCCCACCAAACCCCTGGCACCCTCTGTTACCCCCTCATAGGTAAAAGTATAATCAAAGGTAATCCCAGAATATATCATTTGAGCCGGTGACCCGGGGAACTGGTAGTCCTCGGGGAAAAAGGTTGCAGCACTCGTAAACGAGGTTTTCTCGGTACGGTATAATTCTTGGGCGAGTTCCGAGTCTCGATTTTGCTCAATCACATATTCCGCGAAAGCCGTGGTGTAATAAAACCCGTTGGACAGCATACCGTAAGAAAGGCTGTCTTTCGGTTCCAATATGCCGACAATGGTGAACTCTAAACCGTCGCTTCCGATATAATAGGGATCATAGGTAAACGGACTGTTGCTCAACCCCGTCTTGGTGAACACACTGTCATTGGGATACCAAGTAAACACCTTGGCAATAAGCTCATCGTATTCGATTTGATCTCGGTACATGGCTTGGTCATATGCATTACCGACCGCCTTATTAGCAAGATTGATAAATTCTTCCTGCGAATAATAACCTAATTGCGCGAGCAAAAGATCCGCAAGCGTGCGATCACTGCCCAGAACGATCATGACCTCATTCTTTTCTTGGGCTACCCTGCCGTACACGAGGTCATATTGCGATAAAAGATAGTCTTCCGCGTCCGGCGCTTGCTCGAATGATTGCACCACCGAACCAATCATGGTGGCATAATCCTCAAATCCCTCTACCTTGGTAAGGATGGCGCTGTAGATGGCCCTGATGCCGCTGAGTGAAATGTTCTGCCGGGCTCCATCTTGGTACACGCTGAAATCCGTATAGATATTGTTGCTGACGTCTAGTTCATAGTCGAGCAGTAGCGCCGCCAGGTATTCGACCGGCATATTGTTTATATAGTCGATGTAGTGCTGATCAATGTTATTTTGCACAAACAGATTTTCCATTCTGTTCGCACGCGCTACTATCTGCTCTATCATTGAAGCAACGTTGACCAGGCCATTTTCTTTGACAAACTGCACTTGTTCGGTGTTATTCATATTGCTCAGCAGTCCGCTGATATCGAATGCCGTCTCCATAATCTCAATGGGATTACCCGAAAGCATATCGTTCTGCATATTGTCAATATAGCCCTGAATACCGGAGGAGATGGATAAGACCATCGACACGCCGATGATGCCAATTGAGCCAGCTATGCTTGTCATGGCCGTGCGCCTTTTTTTGGTCAAGAGGTTTTGCAGAGAAAGCTTAAAAGCCGTCCAAAACGACATCTGCGCTTTCTCTCTCTTCGGAATTTTCTTTTTTCCGCCTGTAGTCTTAGCGGCCTTCTCTGCTGCCGCTTTTGTGGCCATAAAGGCTTCGCCAGTCGTTCTTTCTTCTTCCTCGCCGAAAGGACGACTATCGCTAACAAGGCTGCCGTCCAGCAGTCTTATGATCCTGGTGGAATATTCTTTCGCAAGTTCCGCATTATGGGTTACCATGACTACCAATCGCTCTTTAGCGATCTCTTTGACAATATCCATGATCTGCTTGGACGTGGTAGTGTCTAGCGCGCCTGTCGGCTCGTCCGCCAGCAATATTTCAGGGTCGTTGACCAGTGCCCTGGCAATGGCCACCCGCTGACACTGACCACCAGAAAGTTGATTGGGGCGTTTGTAATACTGATCGGTCAGCCCCACCTTATCAAGGGCCTTCTTTGCCCTCTCGACTCTTTCCGCCTTGCTCATCCCTGCAATGGTCAGGGCCAACTCGACATTGCCCAAAACCGTCTGGTGAGGGATTAAATTGTAGCTTTGAAATACAAAGCCTACCCGGCGATTACGGTATACGTCCCAATCCCTATCTTTAAAGCCCTTGGTACTTCTGCCGTTGACAAACAAATCGCCAGAGGTGTATTTATCCAATCCGCCGATGATATTCAGCAGCGTTGTCTTCCCGCACCCGCTTGGGCCAAGAACGGATACAAATTCGTTTTTCCGGAAGGATAGCGATACTCCCTTAAGCGCCCTGACAGTGGTGTCAGCAACGGCGTAATCTTTGGTGATATTTATCAGTTTAAGCATTAACCCGCTCTCCTCATCATATACTACCGGTGTAGGCTCCAGCGCCACTTGTGTAACTCCCTGTATCCACTCAGCCCCTATCCGTTATGGCCGCCTTTGTATAAAAATGGTACTCCTTACTAAATAAGTCTGGTATGCCTAAATGTCAATTTTTGACATTTCCTCCGCAAGCCTCCCCATAATCCTCACATATTCTATGGCGTCCCGTTCACCTAGCGACCTAAGCAAGGCCACCGTTTTATGCAATATCTCTTGCCCGCACTCCTCTGCGATGCCTTGCCCTTTTGCCGTAATTTTAACTACAACCTTTCTGCGGTCGTTCCTGTCAATTTCCCGGGTGATCAATCCTTTGCTTTCAAGATCATTCAGGACTACTGCAACCCGAGCCGAGCTAACGCCTATGTCGCTACTGATTTTTTGGGGAATAATCGTGCTTTGGCAGCATTGGTTGATATATTGGAGAACCAGAGCCTCGCCCTGCAATCTCTCTCCAATATCTTTTTGGTGCCTGGCTTTATGCACAGCTTGCATCGTTGCCAGTAAAGTGGCCGCAAGCTCCTCATAATCTACCATTTCGCTTCCCTGATTATTTGCTAATGATGCTAATATTATATGGTGTTCTATTTTTTCTGTCAAAACGCTTGTAGTGGGGTGAGTTTTCGGAATAAACAGGCGCGTAGAATTTCCACAAGCCGGTTCAAAAGGCCCGTAGAATCAGGTGGATAGGCTAAATGGGCAATATGTAAACCAGGGGAAAGCACAACTGAACTGCCCCGGGTTTAGTAGCTACCCCATCAAGAAGTATTGGTGTTTTCTGATCCAGCTATAGTCTCCCGTTGAAACGGCATGCTGATTTTACCGACACGGCCAAAGAACCGTGGATCCCGAATAGGCGGCAGAAGATGGGCAGGCCGCCTACCGTTTATTTTCTCCAATTTCAGTACTCCCGAGCAGGAACGATAAGCACTTCCTGCAACGTGCTGAGCCCAGAGCAGGGCATCAAGGAAGCCAATATACGCTTCATTTTCTTTCTTCAAGTGGCAAAGTCGGGTTATAGCAGAGATAGATTCATTCAAAATCCACCACATGGTGGACACCCCTGCCTTTGGCTAACAATTTATCGCACATGCCCAGCGCACGTAAAAAAGAGAGCCCCCTTGCGGGGGGCTCTCTTTTTTCCCGTAGTTATCCTGTCGGTATCCGAACCTTTAGACTACTCTGCGAGTACGGATGATCAGGATGATGACCGCGATGACTAGAATGGCACCAACAGCCACGATGATCCAGATGTAGAACGGGGTAGGCTGCGGTTCCACAGGAGGTACGGTAACGTTAACCGGAGGCGGGTTGATGGTGATGCTCAGATTTGGAGTTATAGCAGGCTGAGTTGGAACCGTGAATGTGGGATTCAGGTTGATAATAGGCGGATCCTGCGCCTCAACGGTCAGCGTTGGCTGCGGCGGAGGTGCGCCCTCAGTCGTGAAGACCTGTACAGTGCCGCCGCTGTTGCCAGCTGGCGTGGTCGCGATTACGCGCCAGTAATAGACAGTGCTGTACTCAAGTACTGGATCGCTTGCGCTCCAGCCATAGGCCGTAGCGGTGGTGGTGACCGTCTTGATCGGATTGGTGAAGTTGGGGTTGTCAGCCACCGTCAAAGTATAGGAGGTAGCACCAACCACTGCAGTCCACTGGAAAGCAGGGCGAATGCTAACTACCGCACCTGGCGCAGGTGCATAGACCACTGGTTCGGTGGGCGGGGTGGTAAAGCTGGCACCATCACCGAAGCTGCTCAGGGAGTTTCCACGTGCGTTTTCGGCCATAGTTACCAGGTTGCCTGTCAGCTTTTTATCGGTAGGAGTGTATTTGATGCCCCAGACGCTCACATAATATGTGGTTTGGGACGACAGTCCAGGAACATTAGCGGCCTGGACATCACCAGCTTTTGGCGCCAAGATGTTTGCAGCTACGAAGTTGCCACTGATTATGTCATCAATGGCATCATAGAAGTTTACAACCTGCTCGCCATCGGTAACGATAACCAGATAGTAGTTAACGTTAGCGAGGCTATTCCACTGAATGTTAGCCGCGAATGTCTGCGGACAGAGATTTACGCAGTCTTCAAGCTCCAAACTAACTGAGTTTATCTTAACACCGGTGATTGGCTGGTTCAAAGTATCGGTGTAGAACCAGATGTTGCAGTCACTGCCGAAAGCATAGAGGATGACGCTACCAACAGATGCCGGGCCAGCCCACAAGCCTTCGAGGCTTCTGCTTGCCGGATAGTCAATGCGCTCAGCAGCACGAGTATCCTCTGCAACCACGCGACCCTTGATGCGAGCTACAGCATCTGATTTACTGCTGCTACTGTAGTAGTAAGTGTTAGTTACGGCAGGGGTGACCGTAGTGTTAGCCACCGTATAGTAGTCAGCCGAAGAGTTGAGGTAAGCCATGCCGTTGCCCTCAGCCTCAAAACCGGCCGCGCCGGGAGCGGTTACAAGGTTGGACATGTACCGAACGTCGTCTACGGCAACATCGGTGAAAGAGCCTTTTGCGCCGCCAACCATGTACCAATCGTCATGCGTGTCTGCATCAAGCGCGGTACCACTGCCGTAAACACGATACCAAATGCCAGACGAGACATCGGAGGCTATGTAGACGAAGTTCGATGAGGCATAGTCATCAGCCGGTGAAACGAATGCCCAATCTTTGACATCAACATTGGTGTTTTGGGCATTGGCCCAATTGGTGTAATTGATGTTGGATGTCGAGAATTGAGAGCGGGCAACCCAGACTTTACCATTTGTGCCAACAGACGCCGCAATGACGTCCTGGTTGGAAGCTAGGCGGAGATCCGTTACTTTTCCCTTAGAGTTGCTTGAAGTGAAAGCGTTGCTAAGGAGGGTCCAGTTGCCATAAGTAGAACTGGTGCGCCGAACGTAGTACACCATACCATCGTTCGCACCAACCATGACGTTGGTCCCCACCAGTAGCACGGAATAGATCGTGGCACCAGTGATAGTGCGCGTATGCGTGTTCCACAGGTTGCCCTGGTTGGCTGAGTAGTAAATCGTGTGCTTTACGCGATCCATCAGAATGACCCAGCCATTATTGGGAGCAGTGCGCACAAAGTCAAAGTGCGCCAGTACATCATTGCTGCGATCGGGGTCAGGGGTCATCCAGTCTATGTCTACATCGTAAAGCGAATAGCTGTTCACCCGCTCCCAGTAGCGAGCGGGCTCGCCATCAAGGTCGGTAGTCCACATCAAACGCCAGGCGCTGTACAGCTGGAGTGTCCATGTTTGACTGCCTTCCCCATACTGGACCTCGGCGTAGGTGGTCATGTAAATGGTGTCATCATCAGCAATGGACATGTCAACTTTTTTAGTCACATGGGTGCTGATGAAATAGATGGTGTTCCAAGTAAAGCCTTTGTCGCACACATCGGTGGGCAGAGCGCTTATGGAAAGGCCGGCGTCGCCGCCCCACACATCCACCCCATCCTTATCCGTATAAGTGCCATGAGTGCCGACAACAGCTAAGCCGTTGGTGGCAAAGCCGGCATGGACGCGTATCGAGGCAAAAGCCACCCCGTACAGCCAGCTTGCGCCACCAGTGGGCCGCTTGTCATTGATGGTCCAAGTGTTGCCAGCGTCCTGAGTTGCCCAGGTCTGCGGAGTTTGGTCATCCTCGGATGCAAAACCCGCCACCAAGATGCTGGCATCACCCAAATTGCCGACACCGTCCATATCGGTGATACCGACACCTATGCCTTTATATCCGGACACATTGAGATCTAAGGCATTGTTCGGCTGAGCATGAACGTCTTCTCCGCCAGTGAAGTAGCAAAGATATGCATCACCTTGGATGTAGTTAGTGCGCCCTTGAGGAGCGATACCCACAAAAACCCCGGGGTCATCGTAGAAATCTGAGGGCACCAGAATAGTAGCTGAGAGCAAACGGGCATTGACAGGGACGCTACCGCCGGCGCTGGTTACGTCATATCTCAAGGTGACGTCACCGTAATACGTTCCCCATTTGGAGTTCCCAAAGCGAGTGCTGACTAGAGTTCTGCCTTGAGTCGTGGGGTTACCGCTGTTGTCGTACCACTGATAGCTGTAGTCACTGGCCACTACCACGATGCCATCGTACTGGTCATAGTCGGGCAAGACTTTGACTTCCCAGACATCGTAGCGAGCACCGAACTCGTCACCGGCCTCCCGCTGGCCGGCAATCTCCATGTCAAACCATTTGGAACTGCCCAGGGCATTCGAGAGAGCATAGACGCCGCCGTGGCTTTTCGACCAAGCGGCATTCCAACGCATTGTACGATTGAAAGTGCTGGTCGCAGCATAGAGCCAGGCGGTGTTGCCGACATAGCCTACGGAAATGCTCACGATCAGGCCATCAGCAACGCCTTCCGTCAGGTCCGTTTCATCAAAGAGGTTGTCGAGAGTGCGCCAAGTGTTGCCGCCGTTGGAGCTGTAATAAATGTCAAAGCCATCGGTGACCCAAAGCTGGCTAGCATTGCGGGAAGAGCACTCAATGTCAAAGATGACACCTTCGTAACCGAGTCCGTTTAGAGAGTTAGTGTCATTACGGCCTAGCATCCAGTCATTGTAGTAGCCTTCTTTCTCTCGGGGCTGGAAGGGTTGCTCACCAACTTCTTTCCAAGTCCTACCAAAATCGGTGGACTTGTAGATGACGACCTTGTTGGCCTCCCATCCCTTCTGCCCCCCGCCGCCACCGATGCTAGTAGGGCTCTGGTTCCATTGGGGGTCGTCGGTAAAGAACGGATCAGTGCTAGCTAAAGCGTGACCATCCGGAACGCCATTGTCTATCTGACTCTGAGTGGGAGTTCCGGCACCAGTGTCAGGGTGCCAATACAGAGGGGTGGTAGGATCGTCACCCGTGCCAACAGCGCAATAGAGATCGCCATTGATGGCACGCTCAATGGGTCCTACCCACCAGACGCTGGCATCGATCTGCCCGTTATTGGCAGGAGTGATAATGGATTCCCAGTCCTGGGCCTTGGCCACAACCGACGTGCCGCTAACAAATAAGCCGGCAACGATGGCGGTGGTCAGGAATACGCCCAGGATCTTTGTTATCTTGTTTTTCATCGACCTTTAGTTTTCTCCTTGTTGTTAGTTAGTATGGAGAAGTCCCTCACGAGACGAAATATCAAAAGTAATGCCTTGCTTGCGCCCAACAGCGCCCTCCCTTACGGGTCACAAACATAGAACCACCTCCTCTCACAGGTTTTCCGCTACCTATCATACCATATGGTGCCAAGGTGTCAACACCAGTATCCGCAACCATGGTGCCTAGATTGGCAAAGCTTCGTTTCTCCAATAAAAATAATTCTCAGCGTTCGCCCTGTCCTCCGACAAAATCACGGAATCCCAACAAACCATGACAAGTGCTTTTGTCCAAGCAGCGCTGCGTCAACAGTTGCTTAAGCAAATGTCTGCCAGCGCAACACCTGGGAGTCTAGCGCAATGACTCCCGGCCGAGATTGGCCAGGAACTCGGTGTTGGTGCGCGTCTTACGCAAATACTCCAGCAACCGCTCGGTGATCTCCGCCGTATTGCCCGAGGGGGTATCCGCGCTCATCATAGCCACCATGCGCCTAAGCAATCTTACCTGCTTTGAGGTAGCTTCGTTCATGAGCAGATCATCGCGGCGGGTGGAAGAGCGGGTGATGTCCACCGCCGGATAGATGCCGCGCTCGGCAATGCGCCGATCCAGGTGCAGCTCCATATTGCCCGTACCCTTGAACTCCTCATAGATGAGGTCGTCCATACGGGATCCGGTATCCACCAGGCAAGTGGCAATGATGGTCAGACTGCCGCCTTCATCTATATTGCGGGCGGCCCCGAAGAATTTTTTGCCGGGGTGGAGGGCCACGGGGTCAATACCGCCGGATAGAGTGCGCCCACTGGGTGGCATGGCCAGGTTGTAGGCGCGTGTCAGGCGGGTGATGCCATCCAGCAGCAAGAACACGTCATTGCCCCCTTCCACCATGCGCTTAGCCTTCTCTAAGGCCAGCTCTGCCACCCGGGTCTGGTTCTCTACGGCCTCATCAAAGGTCGCAGCAATGACCTCGCCCTTGATTGAGCGGCGCATATCGGTGACCTCTTCCGGGCGCTCGCCGATAAGGCAAACGATGATGTCGATGTCGTTGTAATTGGTACTCACAGCGTTGGCAATGGATTTAAGCAGCATCGTCTTGCCAGCCTTGGGCGGCGAGACAATGAGACCGCGCTGCCCGCGCCCGATGGGCGCTACCAGATTGATGAGGCGGCCTGAGAGGGCTTCGGGACGGGTCTCCATGTTGATGAGTTTATTGGGAAAGATGGGAGTGAGCGCTCCGAAATTCGGCCGCGCACGCGCGTGGTCAGGGTTGATGTCATTGATGGCCTCCACCCTGAGAAGGCTGTAATACTTTTCGCCCACTTTGGCGGGGCGCCCCTGCCCTACCACGTAGTCACCGGTACGCAGTCCGAAGCGGCGGATCTGCGACTGGGAAACATAGATATCCGAAAGGCTGGGCAAGAGGGTCTTCTGGCGCAGAAAGCCGTAGCCGTCGGGCATGACGTCCAATATGCCAGAGCAAAAAACGTTGCCCTGCTGCTCAGCCTGGGCCTGCAGAAGGCGCATGATAATGTCTTGTTTTTTGAGACCGGTCACGCCGGTGAGGCCGCCCCCCTTCGCCATATCGATAAGGTCTTCACGGCTATGTGCCTCCAAGCCCTTAACATCAAGTATCGGCAAGGCGCTCTGGCGCGGAGGCTCCGTAAAAGCTGGAGTCGGCAGGTTACCGCGAAGCCCCGATGCTTCCAGTGCATCCTCAGGAGGCGGGGCTTCCCGCCCTGTAGTCTCGATATTGATATTGGGATTTGGGTGAAATTCCATAGTCATAGCTTTCTCCTTAGTGCAATGCTGGATCAAGCGTCACAAGCGCACTTAATAATAAGGAATATAGGCCAGGCATCCAGCGGGGAACCTTGTTTACAACCTGGCATGTCTCGGGTATTTGGCTCCAGTACCTTAGTTAAAGCAAAATGTGTAAATCTGGCTTTGGGAACTATGCCTTCTTGGCGGCTCGGCCATGCCAGTCTGCCAGAAAGCGTGCGTTGCCGCTGTCGGTAAGCGGGTGTCTGGCAAGCTGCTCAAGCACTTTGAACGGGATGGTCGCGGCATAGGCACCCAAAGAGGCGGCCTGCAACACATGCCCCGGATGGCGTACACTGGCCGCCAGCACCCGTGTCTCCAGGCTGCCTTTATCATAAATGTCAACTATCTCGGCAAGCAAATCCAAGCCATCTTGACCGATATCGTCCAATCTGCCCATGAAAGGGCTTATAAAATAAGCTCCGCAGAGGGCGGCCAGCAAGGCTTGGCTGGCAGAGAAGCACAGTGTCATGTTAACCTTGATGCCATCATTGCCCAGCTGTGAGGCCACCTCGAAACCATCCGGCGTGCAGGGCACTTTGACGACCACATTATCGTGCCAAGCGGCGATCTCCCGTCCTTGTGCAATCATGGCCGCCGCTCCCTCCACCGTAACCTCTGCCGAAACCTCGCCCGGCACGATATCGCAGATGGCGCGCACCAAGGTTTTGTAGTCTCCCACACCCTCCGCTGCCACTAGGGTAGGGTTGGTGGTCACGCCTGAAACACCCCATTTCACGCCTTGTTTGATTTGTTCTAAGTTCGCGGTATCCAGAAAGAGTTTCATTGATGCTCTGCCCTCGCACTTAAGCCGAGTAGTATTCTAGAGTAGTAACCAGCCACTTGCCTATAGCTGCAGGACTGCTCATTATGTCCGGAGCTACTCCTCCGCCGCAAGCGGCAGCGTTGGCTGTGCCCCCTCGCGCAACACGTCCTTGGCCGCGCCGATAAAATCCCTAAACAGCGGATGCGGACGGTTTGGCCGGGATAAAAACTCTGGATGGAATTGGCAGGCTAACATCCAGGGGTGACCCGCCAGTTCACAAATCTCCGCCAGCCGCCCGTCAGGCGAAAGCCCGCTGAAGACCAACCCAGCCTGGGAGAGGGTGCCTCGGTAATCGTTGTTGAATTCAAAGCGGTGGCGGTGGCGCTCCTGGACAACCTTCTGTTCCGCCCCGTAGGCCGCCGCTGCCCGCGTGTCCGGCACCAGATGGCAAGGATGATTGCCAAGACGCATGGTGCCGCCCTTGTCGGATACAAGTTTCTGTTCCGGCATGAGGCTGATGACGGGATAGGCCGTGGCCGGATCAAATTCGGTGGAGTGCGGCTTGTCCGAAGCAAAGGCGTAGCGCGCAAATTCGATAATCATCAGTTGCATCCCCAAACAAAGGCCAAAGTAGGGTATCTTATTCTCGCGGGCATAGCGCACTGTCTTGATCATGCCCTCAATACCCCGCTCGCCGAAGCCTCCCGGGACGATGATGCCCTGGGCGCTGCGGAGGGCTATGGGAAGCTCGCCGTTTTTCTCCAGCTCTTCGGAGTGCAACCAGGTAAGGTTGATGGTGCGTCCGTGGAACAACCCGGCATGACACAGGGCCTCGCGCACCGAAAAATAGGCATCTTCCAGCTCCACATATTTGCCCACCAGAACAATGCTGACAGGGTCGCGGCTTTCTCTCAGGCAGCCAACCATGTGCCGCCAATCGGCCAGATCGGGCTTGGCCGCCGGGAGTCCCAGTCGCTCGACCAAGTAGTCTCCCAGGCTTTCCTCTTCCAGCACCAGCGGCACTTCGTAGATAGAGTCCACCGTGACCAGAGGTATCACCGCCCGCCGCTCCACATCGCAGAAAAGGGAGATCTTATCGCGGATGGCCTCCGAAATGGGATAGTCCGCCCGGCAGATGATGACGTCTGGCTGAATGCCCATGCGCCGCAACTCACCCACACTATGCTGGGTAGGCTTGGTCTTAAGCTCACGGGTAGAACCGATGTAGGGCACAAGGGTTACATGTATGTAAAGCACATTATCCCGCCCTACGTCGTTACGCATCTGGCGGATGGCTTCCAAGAATGGCTGATCCTCTATGTCGCCTACCGTGCCACCCACCTCCACCAGCACCACCTCCGCCTGAGACTTCTGCGCTAACTGCCGGAGGCGCCCCTTGATTTCCGTCGTGACGTGCGGGATGACCTGGACAGTGCCGCCCATAAAGTCGCCTCGGCGCTCTCGGGCAATGACCGTACTGTATATCTGACCGGAGGTGACGTTGGAATCGGCCGTAAGCTCAATATCAATGAAGCGCTCATAGTTGCCCAGATCAAGGTCGGTTTCGGCTCCATCCCGAGTGACGAAGACTTCGCCGTGCTGATAGGGGGACATGATGCCGGGGTCAACGTTGAGATAGGGGTCAAGCTTCTGCACCGAGACACTGATGCCGCGGCTCTTCAGGATGGTACCAATAGATGCTACGGTAATCCCCTTCCCGACCGAACTTACCACGCCGCCTGTGACAAAGATGTACTTAGTCATGAACAAAGCCGACTTATAGCGTCATGCGCATACGTTGCGAGGAACAGATGGAGATCGTGCAAATGATGCAAGGGTTTTTCTTTGGAAGCAGAGAGGTTTTGCCCATATTATAGTGACAGCCATAGGCCTTGTCAAGGCCTTATACTTAACAAATATATATTAAGATGTTTCATTGATCGTTGACAAGTAATATAGCAATGTGTTACAATAGCACATCTAAGAGGAATATATGGCTAAAGACTATTACAACGTGTTGGGCATCAGCAAGACGGCCACCGATAAAGAGATCAAGGCTGCCTTTCGCAAGCTCGCCCGCAAATACCACCCCGATGTTAACCCCGGCAACAAGAGTGCCGAGGAAAAGTTTAAGGAGATTAACCAAGCCCACGAGGTGCTCTCCGATCCCGACAAGCGCCAGAAGTATGACCAATACGGCGAGCAGTGGCAATACGCTGACCACTTCGCTGGAGCAGGAGCCCCGGGGGGCGGGCAAACCCCGCCGAATTATGATTTCTCCGGCTTCAATTTCGGCGGTCAGGGTACCTCTTCAAATTTCGGCGGTGAAGGCTTTTCGGATATCTTTGAGCAGCTTTTAAACCGCCGTCGGGGAGGCCGGACGCGGCGTGGGCGCGATCTTGAGCAACCGGTGGAGATCTCCCTTGAGGAAGCCATGAGCGGGGCAAGCCGACTCCTCAATCTGCAAAGCCAAGAGGCCTGCTCTACCTGCAACGGCACAGGGCAACAGCAAAAGGCCGTCTGCCCAACCTGCCAAGGAGTGGGCGGTGTATCCCGCACCAAACAACTTGAGCTCAAGATCCCCTCCGGCGTTCGTACGGGGTCCCGCATCCGCATGGCCGGCCAGGGCGAAGCGAGCCACGGCGGAGGTGCGCCGGGCGATTTGTATATGGTCATCACCGTACGCCCTCATCCAAAGTTTGAGCGCCTGGAGGACGACCTGCTATCCACCATCTCAGTGCCCCTGGTCACGGCCGTGCTTGGGGGAACGGTCACCGTACCCACCCTTACCGGCCGCCTGGAGCTTAAGATTCCCCCAGAGACCCAAAACGGGCAGGTGTTTAAGCTCGCGGGGCAAGGCCTGCCGCACCTGGGCAAGACCGGCCGCGGTGACCTCCGGGTCAAGATCAGTGCCGTCCTGCCGACGAAGCTCTCCCCCGAGGAGCGCGCCCTCTTTCAAAAGCTGCAGAAGATGAGGTCGGCCTAGTCTCAGCCGAAACTTAGAGCGAGGTAAACTGACAATTATGGATAGAGAGAGTACCACGGGAAGGCCGCGCTACGTGATCAGCGTCGCCGCCGAGATGCTGGGCACCCAGCCCTATACCCTGCGATATTACGAGCGGGTGGGTATCATCAAGCCAGCCCGCTCACGCGGCAACGTGCGCCTCTACTCAGAACTCGACATCGCCCTCCTTAAACGAGTCATGTCGCTGATGAGTGATCTGGGCGTAAATTTGGCGGGTGTGGAGATTATCCTACGCATGTCGCAGCAAATACTAGAGCTGCAGCGGGCCAGAGAAGCAATGCAGCTCGAGATAGAAAGATTGAGAGGCAGACTATGAAACAGGAAAAATTCACCGAACAGGCGCAGGAAGCGCTGGGTTTGTCCCAGCAGCTCGTGCGTCAGTACCATCATAACCAGTGGGACATAGAGCATATCCTGCTTGCCCTGCTACAGCAGGAAAAAGGTCTCATATCTGAACTGCTAGGGGAGCTCGGCGTAAGCGAGGAAGCTCTCCGCCAGCAGGTATCGGTCGTGCTGGAGCGTTCCCCCAAGATAAGCTACGAGACGCCTCAAATTTACGCCACTCCTCGTATCGCCCAGGTGATGGAGGCAGCCTATGCCGAAGCCCAGCGCTTGAAAGACGAGTTCATAGGCACAGAGCACATCTTCATCGCCATCATCAGCACTGGAAAGGGAGAAGCGGCTCGCATATTACAGGCAGCAGGGGTGACTCAGGAGAGTGTCTATAAGGCTCTGCAGAAGATCCGCGGCGGCCACCGGGTCACCGATGCCCGTGCTGAGAGCAAATACCGCTCGCTGGCGAAATACAGCCGCGACCTAACGGAGCTGGCGCGCGAGGGCAAGCTAGACCCAGTGGTTGGGCGCGAGGAAGAGATAAAACGCGTCATGCAGGTGCTCTCGCGCCGCACCAAGAACAACCCCGTCATCGTAGGCGAGGCCGGCGTAGGAAAAACGGCCGTGGCCGAGGGGGTAGCGGAGCGCATCGCGGCAGGCGACGTGCCGCAATC